>DASXKZ010000337.1:0-10120 GCA_036496525.1 Candidatus Angelobacter sp. | reverse complement strand
CGGATGATTGATAATCATGCGGCGCACACCCACTTCTTTGGCTCCGCGCAGCAGAGCAAGCGCTTCAGGTACGGAAACATGTCCAGTGGACAAAATAGCGTCAGCTTCGGCGATCAATTCCAGAATCAAGCGCGCCTGGGGAAGAAGCTCGCCTTTGTCGTCCAGCACCTTTACCGGGATATCCGGCAGCTCACGGCCAACCTGCGACGGAAACTTCATGTGCGGCTGCGCCTCGTGGTGCTTAATGTGGTTGATGGATGAGATCGTAGGAAACCAGACAATCTTGCCGCCCATGCGCAGCGTCATATCAACAATGTAAGGATTCAGCCCGCCTACGTAGCTATTGAGGACCACGCCGCCAAATACCTGAGTGGGAATGTCCTTGAGATCATGGTTCTTCAATGGCACCAGTTCCGGCGCAGTAGTGTGGTGATGGCTCTTGATCACAATAGCGCGCATCCCAGCTTGCGCCGCTTGCTGCGCCGCTTCCACGGCATCAAGTCGCCGGGGAAAGAGTGACGGCGAAGGATGTATGTGCAGATCAATCGATCCCTGCAAGAGTCGTGCAACCGCGTCCATTGATTCCTCCTGGTTTACAGATAAAAGATCTACCAACCAAAGCCGGGTAATCCCGCGTCTTGCGATCCCCAAGGCTCAAGATTTTCAGCGCCGGGCTCAGCACCGGGAGCCAGCTTCCGGTAGCTGCGATCAAAATAGAGCAGTGGATCCGGCGATTTGCTCTTGAGTTCGCACTGCAGCACGCGGCCCACAAAAATCATGTGATCAGCCACGGGCAATGACTGCTCCACCTGGCACAAAAACCAGCCAAGGACGTCAGTAAGCACAGGGACTTGCTTATCTGGCGTTAACGCATACTTCACGCCCTGAAAGTGAAGATTGCGGGAAGCAAACTGTTCGGCGTGTTTGCGACCTGAATGCGGCAGCAGATGCACGGCGAATGCGCCGGTTTCCATTACACCTTGCGCTGTGTGTGAAGCCGTGGTGAGTGAGACCAGAAGCATAGGCGGCGTGGCTGAAACAGAGCAAACGGCGGTGGCCGTCATTCCCACCGGCTCTCCGCTCCGCGACGAACTGGTAATAACCGTTACCCCTGAAGCAAGATGCCGGATCACATCGCGGAATGCAGCGGCTTCAGTGCTTGCGCCCGCAACTGAAGTTGTGACTTTGTCTTCAGGCCGTGACATGACTCTTTTCCTGCGTTACTGCATTCTTTTGCTGTTCACGCTTATCCCATTCGGCTGTGCGCTTTGCAAAATCCCAAACGCGCTGTTTCAATTCCTGCTGTTTCGGATAATTTTGGTAACGCAACATCGCCAGCCGCCATGGATCGCCGGAAAAATAGCGCTCATACAGGGTCTGACGTCCAGCAAATGAAGAGCAGGAAACGTCCCAGGCAATGCGGAATAGCTCAATGCGTTTGTCCGCTGGAATGGTTGCACCCTGGTAGTAACGTTCCACGTCTGCCGCGCGCTCGCTGGAAAGCTCTTCATGGCTCGGCACCATCACCAGGCCGCTCGCCCCCAGAATTTGAATGATCTCCACCAGTTTGGGATAGAGCTGCGGAAACAACGTGCGCACGGTGAGCAGCGGTTGCTCATTCGGCAGCACGGTGCCGTTTGGACCCGGCACACAGTCAACCTCTGACGCGCGAATGCAGCTCCGCACCAGCTCCACCGTGTTGATCATTTCGTGGATGTGGTTTTGTACGTGCTGAAATCCCCCGATGCCTACTGCGTCCGCCATGTTCAGGGCCACGCCGAGCAAAAACTCTGCCTTAGCCAGGTTTTTTGTGGCGAACTGATGCATGATCTGGCTCATGGTGCCGGTTTCAGCGAACATGCCATTGCCAAGCTTCGGCTCCTGATAAATAAAAACGCGCTCCCACGGGACCAGCACATTGTCAAAAATTGCCACGCAGTCCATCTCGTCAAGGCGCGCAGAAAACGGATAGTCCTGTACGCTGCCATAGAGCGGCGTGATCGCGGGGCGGCAGATGAAACGCAGCCCCTTGCTGGCGATTGGAATTGAGAACGCGAAGGCGTATGGCTTGGCGTCGTCAGAGAGTTGCAGAAACGTTGAAGGAAAAACGGCAATATCATTGGAAAATGGCGCCAGCGTGGCGATCATGCGCGCGCCGTGAATCACGATTCCCGCGTCCGTTTCCTTCACAATAGCTGCGGCAGTATTCTGCTGCTGTACCGGCTTGGATCGGTCCGTCTGCGGATTGATGAGCGTGTGCGTCAGCGCCAAATCGTTTTTGCGCAGGTGCTCATAATAGCTGCGGATATTTTTGCCAAAGCGTTCGCCGCCCCGCGCAAAGTAATCAGGTGCGGAGCCCAGGCCGGTCATGTGGACGTTCATGAAATCCGGGCTGCGTCCCATCATGCCGCCGGTCCAATCCATCCACAGCTTCACCATTTCCCGGCGGCGAACCAGATCGGCTTGCGATTTTGGCTCTATGTAAGAAAGTCCCGCCCGCTCGCCTTCCGGTGTCACATAGGTGAGCTTCTCTTGAAGCTGAGGATCGTGCTGCATGTCATACAGCTCGGCAATCGATTCGGCCACCGGCCTGAAGCGCGGGTCAACCGTGACATCCCTCACCCGTTCGCCATCAATCCATATTTCGCGATCATCGCGAAGCGAATCCAGATACTGCTGGCCGGTTCGAATCATCCTCTGTCCTCTCGAATAATTTTCAAGTTAATCCGGGACGCGGAATGCCATGATTCCGTAGCCCATCATCCCAAACGGATAATAAAATTTGCGTTCGATGCGCGCATGCTGCGGCAGGGCGGCGCGCATGGCCATCCACTGCACCACTTCCACCGAGTGCTCTCCACCAAGGCGGGCAAAATCCGCCATAGTGTATGAATTCAGTTCTTGTGGCGCACTCTCAATCAGGTCCATGAATTTGCGGTCCCATTCAGCTGTTACTCGTCCGCAATTTGGACCGGTAAGTTGGTGTGATAGGCCGCCGGTACCGAACACCACAACGCGCAGATCGCCCGGGAAACTCTTAATGGCACGGCCTACGGCTTCACCCATTTGCCAGCAACGTTGCGGCGAAGGGAGTGGATGCATGATGACGTTGATCGTCAACGGAACTACCGGAATCTTCCAACCATCGTCCAGCAGCGGCATGGGAGAAAGAAATCCGTGGTCCAGTGACATGCGATGCGAAGCCGTGATGTCAAACCCATCCGCCACCATGCTGGTTGCAATGTGCGCTGCTAGTTCTTTGTGACCTGGAACCGGCGGAAACGCGCGCGCGCCGAGTCCTTCATCGGGAATGTCGTATTGTTCAGCCATGCCGATGCTGAAGGTGGGCCAAGCATCGTAAAAATATTGATCGACATGGTCGTTATAGATCACCACCAGCACATCAGGCTTCTGCGACTCCAGCCATTCCTGCGATTTTTCAAAGGCGGAGAAAAGGGGCCTCCATCCCACGTCATTCGTCATTCCATGATCGTAGGCATGCGCAATGGACGGCGCGTGGGAACAAGCCATTCCGGCAACAATTTTTGCCATCCACCATCTCCTTCTGTTAGTCCAAGCCAAGCGCGAATGCTTTGTTCTGCTCCGCCTGCCGCTTGAGAAAATCCACAAATTCCTGCTTGCTCATGCCGCGCATGGCGCCTTCCAGCTCCAGAAATTCAATATTGCTGGCCGCGCCGAGCTTGGTGAGCACGTAGATGCTAACGCCGGCCTCAGCCAGTGCGCGCCAGTCCAGCTTGAGCAGCATTTCCCGTTCGCGGGCAGTCAGTTGATAGCCTGCGGCATATGCTTCCGGGCCGGAGCGGAACCGCTCTCTTGCAGCCTCGTCCCGCAGGTCATAACAGGCGCGACTCAGTTCGTATAAGCTCATAACATTCCTTGCTACGGCTCCCTCTTCGGCAACGAATATCTATGCCGTTGCGCTCTTTACCGCGGCGCCATCGCGCCCGCGTCCCAGATCTCGCGACAACCGCTGTGCGGCATTCTTTAATGCCTGCGCCAAGCCCGAATCCGGATCGGCCGGCACTGAAGATAGAGTGCCGACAAACGCAATGGTTCCAGCAATTAATTCATGATTGAAGACCGGCGCGGCCACAGCACGAATACCTTCCGCCACTCTGGAGTTCACGAAGACGCCGTTTCTTTGCGCCTCAGACACTCCGCGCGCTATCTCCCGACGCTGGCCTTCAGAAAAATGTGTTAGCAGCTGATGAACGCGCTGGCGGTCGGGATGAAAAGCTAAATAAAGATGGCCCTGGGCGGAATCGAGCGGCAACATCGCTCCCAGTCGGATGTGAAGCTGCACCAGTTTGGCCTGAGGTTCCCGCACACGCACAACAACGGGACAATCCCCGGCCCATAAGCTCAGTACAGCTGTCTCCTGCGCTTCTTCAGCCAGTTGCGAAAGATAGTTTTCAGCCAGTTCCACGATCTGCACGCCACCAACCGCCGCAGCACCAAGCTGGATCAACAAAGGCCCCAAGGCGTAGCCGCCTTCGCCCTCAGAACGAAGGAAGCCCGCATGCGAGAGAGAAGCCAGATAGCGGTGTGCGGTGGAACGCCGCAGGTGCAACGTGGAGGCGAGTTCCCGCACTTTCATCTGGCGGCCGTTGCCGGCGAATACTTCCAATACACGCGCCAGGCGGTCAATGACTTGAATCGTAGAGCCGCGCCCGATCACGGTCTTTTTTGCGCGCTTTCGGGTTGGCTGTGACTTCAAGGACATGATCGAATTGCGAGACGCTGCCCGCATTGTGGGACGACCAAATATTATTCAACTCGCTCTCTCGCGATGTCAAGGCCGAGCCCATTTTGGGATTCATCTTGCTTTTGCAGAGTTCCAGCCTGTATCGATTCCGCTAGCACGGCTTTCCGAACGGCCTGTTTGCAGTACAATAACTCTCATTTTGACGAACATGCCAAGCTCCGCTGCCCAGTTACGCCAGAAGCTAAATGCCCGCGCAATTGTGGGAACGTTTGTAAAACTTGGCCGCCGTGAGGTGATTGATATTCTCGCTGGCGCTGGATTGGACTTTGCTATCTGCGACTTGGAACACTCGCAAATCACCGAGCAGGAAGCTGGGAACCTGATCACCGCCGGACGCGCATGCGCTCTGCCTGTGATTGTGCGCGTTGCGCATTTTGATCCTGGCCAGATCAATCGATTGCTGGAGGCAGGCGCAGCAGGAATCCAACTCCCACAGTTGCAAACCATGGAGCAGGCTTCTTCTTTTCACTCTGCGTGCAAGTATCCGCCGCAGGGTTCGCGCAGCCTCAGTCTGGCCCAGCCCGCCGCAAGTTATGGATCAGAGCCGCTCACGGAGTATATTCAGCGCAGCAACTGGGAAGTTCTGCTTGTGGGACAACTGGAGAGCAAAGAGCTGGAACGTCCGCTTAGCGCATTGATAAAGGGGCTGGATATTGCTTTTATCGGCTCTCTTGATTTGACAGTGGATATGGGGGCGCCGGGCAAGCTCGATGATCCAGCGGTACAGCAACGTGTTCACGAAGTTGAAGAGGCTGCGGCCACGGCCAACGTCCATCTTGGCATCTATGCTAACTCGCCTGCGCGCGCGGCCCAGGCGGCTGCCGCAGGCTACCGGATGATTGCACTCTCTTCAGACCTGGGCGCGCTGGCGGGATCTGTGAAAAGCTGGGTCAAGCAACTAGCGGAAATCTCTGCGGATGCGAATAAAGCATAAATATGGATCTCTCTATCAACCTGGGAAAAATCCGGCTGAAGAACCCACTGATCTGCGCTTCCAGCGAAATCACCATGACGGCCGAGGGCATCCGTGCGGCGATTGATGCGGGAGCAGGCGCGGTGATCGCAAAATCGGTGAACGAATTGCCTGAAGCTGCGGCCCAGCTATCGAAAGCCGACTACGTTCTGCTCGATGACAATTGGCGCGTCATCCCGTGGGACTCACCGCGACGGCGTGATGCATCCTTATTCTGCCGCTCCGGTCTGGCGCAGATGCCGCTTGAGCCGTGGCTGGCGATGCTTGCCGAGCTGGACAATTACGCACAACAGAAGCAGAGCATTGTTGTGGGCAGCATAACGGTGGCCCAACCAGATCCAGCGGCGGAGATTGCAAAAAAAATGGAAGCAGCCGGGCTGCGCTGGATTGAACTGAACCTTGGCGCTCCCCATGGACGCGAGGCTTCTGCTGTTCGCCAAGTCACAGCGCAAGATGCCGTGCGCAACTATGTCCGGACGGTGCGACGCGCAGTTTCTATTCCTCTGGCGGTCAAGCTTACCGCGCAGGCCGATGATCCTTTGGCTCTGGCTGCGATCGCTTTGGAAGAGGGCGCAGACATGCTGGTGCTCGCCGGACGCATACAGGGCTTTATGCCTGATATCGAAACGCAGAAACCAATTCTCGGCTCATGGGGCGCGATCGGCGGCGGCTGGGCGCTCCCGGCAAGTCTTTACTGGATCAGCAAGTGCTGGAGAAACGTCTCAAAAGAAGTTCCTATCATCGGCACCAATGGCGCGCGATCCGCCGAAGATGTTCTGCGCTTTCTGTTGAGTGGAGCACGGGCCGTGGAGTTGGCAAGCGCTGTGATCACTAACGGCGTGCAAATTTTTCCAGAGATCCTTGCCGGCATCCGAAACTATTGCGAACACAAAGATGTTTTTCAGCTTCAGGAACTCGTTGGCAGGGCTGCCGATTCCACTCTTGCATACAGCGAAATACCCACTCAAGCGAATCAGCGCTTCCCTTGGGAGCTCTGAAATTCAGCTCGTAGGGTCAAACAGCTCATCCGCATTCGAACTGTAAGCTCTGGAATGCATTGAAGTCTTGTGAGGCCGCCGTCACAACCGAAAGACAAAAATGGGCCCTCGGCTGAGGACCCATTTTTCTTAGGCGTCCGTGCTGCTTTTTACTGCACTGTCAGACAGCACAAAATACAAAGCGAAATTAGTGGTGAGCGTAAATCGTGGTATCAGGAACCACTTCTATCAGTTCCATCATGCCGCGATCCTCATGCGTAAGGATATGGCAGTGCAATACAAACTGGCCGGGATAATCAACAAACCGGCTCCGCATCTTGTAGTATCCGGGAATTGTGACAGTGCAAACGGGATTGGCTCCCGTGGTGCAACTCGTATACTTCTGGATGTTCGCCGGACAGCCACTCTGGACCGTGCACACACTCGCAGGCAGATTATCCTCCCGTGACGCCGGTATGGCAAAAGCGTCCCACCAGATAAAGTCTTTTTCCGGAGAATGGCATGGCTTCCATGTCTCAGGCTTCAGTGGGTCTGCATAACAAGGGTTCTTCGGGTCCTTGGCTTCTGCGGTCTGCGGCTGAAATACCTCTGTGATCTGAAACGGATTCACATGGATATGAAATGGATGTTCCTTGGTGGCATCCAGATTGGATACCTTCCATTCTTCTGTGGAATTTAGAAGCATGGCCTGGTTGATCACGTGATCATTGAATTGTTTGCCGTTGATTTCCAGCAGAGGAACATTGTCATGAAAAACAAGATCACGTCTCACAACAACATCGCTGGCTGGAATGTCAGCCAGGAAAGCGGGAAACGTGGGGAAGTCTGACTCATTGGAAATGAATGGCATGGCGGGAGAAATGGCAGTGCCTTTCACTACCACGGTCAACAAAGTTTCTGTCTGTGAGGCACAGTTCTGCCGGCAGAGTCCAGCCTGGACTTTGAGATCATAGGTGCCCTCAGTGGAGGGCGCCTGTACCAACAAGTCTGCACGGTTCGCGGGCGCGATATTGATGTGGCTGTCCTCCGTCCCAACATAGTTCGAAAATTTGAATTGGACGCCATCCTGGGCAGTCTGCATCCAATGGACGCACGTTGTAGTTGGAGTGCCCGTACACGCTGCGGTGGATCCGCGCGCGAAAAAGCCTTGGAAGAGAGCTGCGTCGCGCTCGGCCCCATTTATCAGCCGCCAGAGCTGGACTTGGTTCGGCTGCATCGTGATGACGGGCGAAAGACGTCCATTCACTGATAGAGGCGGCACAGATCGGCTGCCCGGTCCTCCTCCAGGAACGGTGAGGTTCAGCACGGTAGTTAGCTGTTGAATGACAAGGACCTGCTGCTGAAAGTTCCAGGCGGGATTTGATTTATAGAATTTGTTCAGGTCGTCATCGTATTTGCCTTCAATGATGAAAGCTCCCGTCATGCCGTTGGCGACATTCAGGGCCGTGGATCCGTGCTTGTGAGCATGGTACCAGTGCGTGCCCGGCGCCTGCCCCATCTTCACCTTTGCTGGATCATAAGTGGGAATCCTGAAGCAATACGGAAAGTATCCGATGTGGTATTGGGGCCACATGCGGTTTGCGATCTCCGTCTGGTTGACAGGAGAGAGTTGCATGTCTTTGGGCAGCACTGGAGGTCCGCCCTTCGGTGGCGACTGTCCTTTATAGGGCGCTGAATTGTCATAGTTTGTGACCCACTGTTTCTGCAGCGCCTGCCAAGGACTCGGCATATCGGTCCAGTATGAGGGCGTACCTGTTTTTTCGCAGGCCGTGAAGAAATCATTGATGGATTTCTGACCGTCAGGCGGCAGCGGAGCCTGGGCCGGACGAATGAAGAGAAGCACGTTATCGCCGGTGGTATTGGGAGTGGTATGCGTCCCATGGAAATGCACGTTTACGGTGCTGGAGCCGTGCAGACAATTCGGCATCTTGTCGGCATTCAGGTTTGTCGACTTTTGTCCGGAACCGGCAAAGGTGATATCGCAGCCGCCGTCCCCACGGTCAAGCGAGTTGATGAAATGCTGCGTATTGATCAGGTTCTGAAACTGGACCTCGATCAGGTCGCCCACTTTGGCCCGCAGTGTCGGGCCCGGAATAGGATCGCTCTTGGAAAAAAGCGGGTCTTCCGGACCGGGCTTCAACAGGCTGCGTCCATGAAAAAACCTCATGAACTGCGTAGCACAGCGCGGCGTTTTCCCTGCATCCCACATCACGCGCTTGTCATTGTCACTTAGCACCAGCAAAGCTTTCAGGCGTCCGGATTCGCTCTTGATCTCCGGCACGGTCAGAAGCGCCTGGCCGGTAAGAGGATTTGGGCAATCCACAATCTGCGGGCCCTGTGCAGTGGCGCGCGGAACAAAAAAGAAGAGGGCCATGAAAAGGCCGCAGCTTGCAAACAGCGAGGTGCTTTGGCGCCTCCGTTTCTTTCCCTTCTCATCATGAGTACATTCAGCACTTACAGTTTGGCAGCTTGTCATATCGCATCCTTTCTTTGCGGCATCTGCGCGAAATGGTGGAATAGCACACTTGTGCAGCATTTTTTCGTCGGATCATTTACTGGGTGGAGGCGGAGCCGCAGGGGCTGCTATCACCTGGATTGTGCCTTTTTCGTCTGGATGCAACGAGCAGAAGTAATCAATATTCCCCGCGTCAGTGGGAGTGAACGCACTGGAAGAAGAGTTGGGCGCAATCTGATTCGGCATGAAGAAAGCAGGATTTCCGGTTACGCCGGGCCAATGCGGCACAGAGTCATTATTGGCCCATACAATGTTGTCTCCAGGCTGGACTTTCGGCAAAGGGTTCGGATTAAACTTCACTCGGGGTGGTTTGGTTGCGTTTGGATTGATGTTGATGAGCCATTGAAAAGGCATGTGGCGAATTCCTCCTTGCTAATTGTTCCAGTCCCGTTTGAAACATCAGTCTTCGCCACTGCGCGCTTTGCGCAGCGAGAAGTGGCACAAAGATCTCCCTCGCTCCCGCGGGGGGCTCCTGATTCTGTTGCTTCTCCAAATTCTGGGGCTAGATTCAGTGGAACCGCCGACCCATCACCCAACTGAGAGGTCCGGTGGAGGAACCGACGAAAATCGGTTCCGGAACAAATTATGAAAAGACTAACTCTCGATTTGCTTTGCCGTCAATGGACGAGTGATACAAAATCATAAAAAAGTTCGTCTGCTTCGCTATCTTGCCCGCTGCATTAAGCAAAAAATTGCGCACAGTGATTCTGATCTTCACGATTGGGCGAACTGTTCTGATATCGCCTTTTGAATTCTTGCCGTGCAAATAGAATCACAATGATATTTGCACGTGGGTACGAAAAAGCAATTTGCATATTATCGAGGGGCGAGATATATTTTGCGCAGAC
>DASXKZ010000336.1:0-4263 GCA_036496525.1 Candidatus Angelobacter sp. | reverse complement strand
CGCGAATGCGGGGAGTTCAATTTTCGCTACCAATCCATTGCGTATTGCTGGTGCATAGATTTCCGGAACTGCCACATAGACGCGAATTGGATCAAGCTGCGCAACTACAAAGAGCTCCTGGTTTGAACCGCTATTGCCGGCATTGATCAACGCACCGATGTCCGTATTGCGCCGGGTAATAGTTCCGGCAAACGGGGCATAGATATGTTTGAAGGACTCCAGTTGCTCAAGCCGCCGTACGTTGGCGCTGGCCGAAGCCAGAGCTGCTTCTCCCTGGGTAGCCCCACTGGCCTTCTCATCGGTTTCCTGTTGGGCCACTGCATCCATCTTGCGCAGAGTTTCCCAGCGCTCCGCCGATGACTTCGCCAAGCTAAGCTGCGCCTGCGCCTGATCGCGCGCGGCGCGTGCCTGCATTAATTCCTGGTCCACTTCAGGAGTTTCGATGTCCGCCAGCAGCTGGCCTTTTTGCACTTTGCTGCCGATGTCTTTGTACCAGCGCGCCAGGTATCCGTTGGTACGGGCGTAAATTGGAGATTCAGTAAATGCCTCCAAACTTGATGGAAGCATGAGGTCTTGTTTCGGAGGTTCTGCTTTTGCCCGGATCACAACCACAGAGGGAACTGCGAGCGTCTCCGTTTCTTTGGCCAGCGCGCGGCGCTCATCGAGACGAAGCAGGAGCGTGATTACGCCTCCCGCGACTAGCAAAATCGCGACCACCACAAGTACGGCGTAACTCGGTTTCCGCGGCGTCTCGTGATTTACTTCCGGAGATTCTGTTTCCAATGTTGCGATTCTTTCCTCAGCCATATTCAAAGCCTCGCCAGATAAGTGCGTCAAGATACTGCCGGCTGTTTTGCTGCTGCACGTTTCACACGCCGGCCGTGAAAGATGCTGAAAACCACAGGAACAAAGAAAAGTGTAGCCACTGTAGCCACTGTAAGCCCGCCAATAACTGCGCGGCCCAACGGGGCATTCTGTTCCCCGCCCTCGCCCATGCTCAGCGCCATCGGCAACATACCGATTATCATGGCTAACGCCGTCATGATCACTGGACGCATACGCGTATAACCTGCCTCAATCGCCGCACTGACTGGGTCCATGCCTTCATCCATGCGTTCGCGGGCAAATGAAATCATAAGAATGCTATTAGCTGTTGCTACGCCCATGCACATCACTGCACCGGTAAGCGCAGGGACGCTCAATCTGGTATGGGTCAGAAACAGAATCCAGAGAATGCCAGCCAACGCGCCAGGTAAAGCAGTAATGATGATGAATGGATCAAGCCATGACTGGAAATTGACCACAATCAGTAAGTAGACCAGCACAATTGACATAACGAGGCCGATCAACAGACCTACATACGACGACTGCATGGTTTCGACCTGTCCACGAAGATGCATTTGCGTTCCGCGAGGCAGGTGATCTTGAAACGGTTTCATAACCTCTTTTGTATCAGTTGCGACGCCGCCTAGATCTCGACCATCCACACTGGCAAATACATCTACAGCAGGAGCGACATTGTAGTGATTGACTACCGCTGGAGAAGTTTCCGGAGTTACCGTTGCAAGGTTCGCCAATACTTGAGGAGTCCGCGTATTAGGCCCACTGATCGGCGTATTCATCAGAGCTTCAAGAGAATCGATCCGATATTGCGGCGACATCACCGCCACGCTGTAAGTAACTCCATTCTTCGGATTGAGCCAAAATGTAGGGGTAGTCTGAAAGCTTGAACTGAGTGATACCAGCAGGTTCTGCGCCACATCGCGCTGGCTGAGACCGACTTGCTGAGCGCGTACCCGGTCTACATCCAGATGGAGCGTGGGATTGTTCATCAATTGCTGAACATGCACGTCCACTGCCCCAGGCACATGCCGTAAGCGGTTCGCAATTTGTTGCGCGATCGCGTAGTTCTGTTCGTAATTTGCACCCGACAACTGGATGTCAATGGGCGCAGGCTGCCCGAAATTCAAGATTTGACTCACGATGTCCGCAGGCTGAAAGAAAAATTCCACGCCGGGAAAATTCTTTGGCAATTCCTCACGCAATGAATGAATGTATTCCTCAGTAGGGCGATGGCCGGAGTTCAACGACACCAGGATTTCTGCATCTGAGGTGCCAATCGTTCCGGAGTTGCTATATGAAAGATTGATTCCGCTGTAAGGCAACCCGATATTGTCCAGAATCGTATTGACATCTTTCTTTGGCACATCTTGACGAATCACCTGCTCGATTTGATCCACCAAACGTGCCGTCTCTTCGATTCTCAAACCGGCCCGTCCGCGGACATGCAAACGAAATTGTCCAGCATCAACGGTCGGGAAAAAATCACGGCCCAAGAAAAATACCAATCCACCGGACAACACGCAGAATGCCAGAAACGCGGTAACAAAAATGCGGCGGTGATGCATCGCGACTTCCAGGTTTCCACGGTAAGATTCACGCAATCCGCCAAACCACTTTTCAAAACGCGCTTGAAGACGCCCAAACATGTTGGTCGGTGCCCGATGCGAATCTTCTTCATGACCCCGCAATAAGTACATCACCAATGTAGGCACCCGCGTCCGAGAAAGAAGATAAGAGGCCAGCATGGCAAATACCACTGCTTCAGCCATAGGCACAAAAAGGTAGCGTGCCACACCCGTTAAAAAGAACATGGGGACGAAAACAATGCAGATGGCCAAGGTAGATACGAACGCAGGTACAGCGATCTGCTGGGCGCCATCAAGGATTGCCTGTTTCAGTTCCTTTTTCATCCCTAGATTGCGTTCAATATTTTCGATTTCTACCGTGGCGTCGTCCACCAGTACCCCGACCGCCAACGCCAATCCACCCAGGGTCATAATGTTGAACGTCTCTCCCAGAGCGCTGAGCACAATCACAGAAGTGAGGACCGAAAGAGGGATCGAGATGGCGATAATCAAAGTGCTGCGCCAATTTCCCAGGAAAAGCAAAATCATGCCCGCAGTGAGACAGGCCGCAGTAAGCGCTTCGCGCAGCACTCCCTGAATGGCAGCCCGAACAAACAAAGACTGGTCAAATAAAGGCCGCAGTTGCAGGTCTTCCGGTAAAGTCTGGGCTACTTGAGGAAGCATTGCACGGACCTTCTTCACCACGTCAATCGTGGAAGCATCACCATTCTTCATGATGCTGAGCAGCGTTCCACGCACACCGTCCTGACGTACTATGTTGGTTTGAGGCGAATATCCATCACGGACATGGGCGACATCATGCACATAGATGGTCGCGCCATTCATTGTCTTAATGGGAAGATCGTTCAATTCTGCGAGGGTCTCCGGGCTGGAGTTCAATTCCACCTGGTGCTCTAACTCACCCAACTTTGCAGTACCCGAAGGCAGGATCAGGTTTTGCACACTGATCGCGTTGACTACATCCACCGGGGTGAGATGTTTTGCCTGCAAGGCAGCGGTGTCAAGATCAACCGAAACCAGCCGAGATTTTCCGCCGTAAGGATATGGGATCGCAGCACCTTCAACAGTAATCAGCTGCGTGCGCAAAAAATTGATGGCGAGATCATTGAGCTGCTGTTCAGGCAAAGTTTTACTGCTCATGCCGATTTGCAGAATCGGAACACTGGAAGCCGAATACTGAATGACCAGCGGTGGAGTGGAACCGGGCGGTAAAAAGCGTAACCCTGTTTGCGAGATCGCCGTCACCTGCGCTAATGCAGTTTGAATATTGGCCGAGGGACGGAAGTAGATTTTTACTACCGCCACTCCGTTGAGCGATTGGGACTCAACATGCTCGATGTCATTGACCAGAGTGGTAAGGCCACGTTCAGTAATAGTTGTGATACGTTCGGACATCTCCTTGGGAGAGAGCCCTTGATATCCCCAGACGATGCTAATCACGGGGATATTGATGTCGGGGAAAATGTCTGTAGGAGTGCGCAGAACTACAACCGGAGTAAGGATGAGTATCAGCAGTGCCATCACGATGAACGTGTAGGGCCTGCGCAACGCAAGAGCAACAATCCACATCGACTATTTCCTCTGTCTTAATGCAGGAAGACTATGCAGCGAAATGCCAGTCTCAGGAATCTAGTATATAAAAGATGAGATGTGAGACGCTGCGTATCGGATTTATTTTTGTTAATGTAAAACATTGTCATGCGTCAATACGCGACAACTCGCCGGACTGAGGCGCGTGGGCCGGGCCGCCCGCGCAGCGAAAAGGCCCGTAAAGCGGTGATTCGCAGCACTCTAAAGCTGCTTGAACGCGTGGGATTTAATGAACTTAGCATCG
>DASXKZ010000335.1:0-21754 GCA_036496525.1 Candidatus Angelobacter sp. | reverse complement strand
GACAGGGCTGGGAATCCCGTGGAATTCTCCATCGCCACCAACGCGGGCAATCGCACGCGAGAAAGCATGGCCACAATGATCCAGCAGGACCTGAAAAAAATTGGGATCAAGGTGAACGTAGTCACGCTGGATTTCAACTCTTTACTTGAGCGCATGACGCAGTCGTACAAATATGAAGCTTGCCTGCTGGGGTTCCAGAACGTAGAACTCGATCCCAACTCACAGATGGCAGTGTGGCTGAGCTCGGCTGACAATCATCAATGGAATCCAAGCCAGAAGTCACCTGCAACTGCGTGGGAAGCGGAGATCGACAAGCTCATGCGCGCACAGGCAACTTCTGGCGATGAGCACAAGCGCAAGCAATACTGGGACCGCGTCCAGCAGATTGCCTGGGAACAGGAACCTTTCATCTATCTGATCAACAAAGACGCGCTGGTGGCAATTGCGCCATCGGTCAAGAATGCCGAGCCTAGCGTATTTCGCCCGCAGGCGTTCTGGAATGTAGAGACACTGGCGCTGGCACACTAAGATTTATGGACCTTCTTTCGGTCAGATTGACGATTAGCTATAAGGACAAGCCACCCGTCCTGGATGATCTGCGTTTGGAACTGCATCCAGGAGAAGTGTTGGGTTTGGTGGGTCATAGCGGATGCGGAAAAAGTTCTTTGGCATTGGCAATCCTTGGTCTGCTGAACCTGAAGGGCGGTAAAGCCCTGGGTTCGATTCAATGGGATGGCCATGAGTTATTGGCACTCAAAGAAAAAGAGTGGCGCAAACTTCGGGGCAAAGTAATTTCCTTTGTGCCGCAAAGTCCCATGTCCGCGTTGAATCCGGCGTTACGGCTGGGTACACAGATGCAGGAAGCGTGGAAGCTGCACGGACTGGGCGGCAGCGATCACATGGAAGAGTCAGTCTTTCAAACGCTTCTGGACGTCGGCCTGCCGGCGACAGAAGAGTTCTTGCAGCGCTATCCTTCAGAGATCAGTGTTGGCCAGGCGCAACGAGTCTTGATTGGTATGGCCATCATGCATCGGCCCGCGCTGTTGATTGCCGATGAACCCACCAGCGCACTCGACGCCG
This sequence comes from Candidatus Angelobacter sp., assembly GCA_036496525.1. GTDB lineage: Bacteria > Acidobacteriota > Terriglobia > Terriglobales > Acidobacteriaceae > Angelobacter. The sequence continues at coordinate 20,674 of DASXKZ010000335.1, read as the reverse complement.
TTACGCAGGCGGAAATCCTGACGCTGTTCGGGGACTTGAACCGCAAGCTGGGAATGAGCATGCTGTTCATCTCACACGATCTGGTATCGGCTTATGGGCTTTGCCATCGAATCGCGCTAATCAGCGGCGGCAAAATTGTGGAATGCAACACTCCACATGCCATCTTTTTCAGTCCGCAGCATGCTTTCACCAAGAAGCTGATCGCTGCGCTGCCGACCGTTCCAAGCTCGATTGAAATTGAGCAAGCTCTTCGCTTTTAATCCCTTTAAATTCAATATCTAAGAGAACATTTAGCATCTTTTGGTTAATGCTTTCTTAGCAATACACCCATCATCTTTCGTGCGCTGTGACGCGGTTGTCGCATCGATCTAAGCCATTGATAATAAATGTTTTAGTCCGCTATTCCGTTTGCGGGCTGTGACTTTTACGGTCTGCGGTGTCACAACGTGGCACAAAGGCAAAACAGCAACCATCTTGTAATCAATAGCTTACAAAGGAGTGACTTTGGTTTCCTGCGTGCAATACATAGGGCAGGAGTTAAAGCTATGTCTCGCAGAAATAAGCTTGTCGTTTTCGCTCTAGCCGCCGTGGTAGCAGTTGGCGGATTGAGCTTTGCCTTAACCAACGTCAAACATGCCTCAATACTTGTGGCTTCAGCGGTGTGGGGTTCCTAGCAACAATTTAGTAAGCGGCTTTAACAGAAAACTTTCGGAGTGGGAAAGAAATGAAAGTCGAACATAAAAAACTTGCAACCGAACAAAGCCCTCGCGTGTTTCGGTTTTTACTTGTCGCTGTGGTAGCGATTCTCATGCTGCTTCCTTTGAGTGCACAAGCTGGGCCAAATTCCCCTGCAGCACTTAAGCACAACAAACTAGCGGCCGACCTTGCCAATTTTCCGCTGAATGCCGACGGAACTGTGAGCGTCATCATTCAGTTCAAGCAAACGCCAAAGGCGCACGCTTCTGAAATGGCGGCCCAAGGCGGAAGGCTAAGATTTTCCTTTGATCACATCAATGGAGCGGCTTATCGGATACCGGTGAGAATGCTGGCGTGGCTGGAGATGCATCCAGACGTGGCTTACGTCAGCCCGGACCGTCCTAACAAAGTTGCTTCCGATGATGACATTCCAGCAGTGGAAGGAGACGTTGCGCGCCAGCAATATGGGCTCGACGGAACCGGAATCGGAGTAGCAATCATCGATAGCGGTGTTTTCAACCATGACGATTTGCAAAAGTCGAGTGGATTGGGCTCACGCATTGTCTATAGCGAGAGCTTCATTCCGGGCGACCCGAGCACTAAAGATGCATATGGTCACGGAACGCATGTGGCGGGAATTGTGGCCGGCAACGGGCATGACTCGGTGAGCGGCTATCCGACGCAATATATGGGAGTGGCCCCGAATGCCAACATCATCAATCTGCGCGTGCTGGATGCGAACGGAGCCGGCACTGACAGCCAGGTGATTGCCGCTATACAGCGGGCCATCCAGTTGAAGAGCACGTACAACATTCGCGTGATCAATCTTTCACTGGGACGCGGTATTTATGAGTCCTACGCTCTTGATCCAGTGTGCCAGGCGGTTGAAGCAGCCTGGAAAGCCGGTATTGTGGTAGTTGTAGCCGCGGGCAACGGCGGTCGCGACAACAGCTATGGAACACAAGGCTATACCACAATCCAGGCACCCGGCAATGATCCTAACGTGATCACCGTTGGAGCCACTAAGACAAATGGCACGCCAGGACGCCTGGATGATACCGTCGCCAGCTACAGTTCAAAGGGCCCGACTCTTCTGGACCACGTTGTAAAGCCTGATCTGGTTGCACCTGGCAATCGAGTGATTTCACTCGCTGCGCCTGGCAGCACCCTGGTTTCATCTCTGCTTAGCCTGAACATTCAGCCGATTACAACCTGCCTTCTTGGCCTGCTGGGCAATAACTGTTCCACAGGTCTCAGCGGGAAATATACGCAGCTGAGTGGCACGAGCATGGCGACGCCAATTGTCGCTGGAGCAGCAGCTCTTATGTTCCAGAAAGACCCAACCCTGACACCGGACACCATTAAGGCCCGCATGATGAAAACAGCCTGGAAGGGCTATCCGGGAAACAGCTGGGCTTATGACAATTCAGGAAAAAGTTACTTCTCACAATATGACGTGTTTACCATTGGCGCAGGCTATCTGGACATTTACTCGTCTTTGAAAAGCACTGATGTTGTCAATGGTGGCGCGCCATCACCAGTTGCCTATCGCAACACGAGCACGGGCAAATACGGACTGATGAACAGCCAATCGATAACCTGGGGCAACAGCATTACCTGGGGCAGCTCTATTATTTGGGGCAATTCGATTGTTTGGGGCGGGAACTGCGTCATCAGCGACTCCATCATCTGGGGAGACTCGATTATCTGGGGAGATACCACGCTCACGGCCAACAGCATTATCTGGGGCCAATCGATTGTCGCGAATCCCAATTCAGTCAATGCTTTGAGCGACGGAGAGGACGGGGAGAACTAGCCATGCCGAAGTCATTTTCAGCGCGAGTGTTCGTGGCGTTGATTGTAGTTTCGGGTCTCCTCATCCTGGGGGATGCCGTCCTCAACGCTAAGCAAGTACCCACAGCGAAGTTTTTAGCGTTCTTGTTAATCGCATGTGTGGCAGCCAGACTCAAGGTCAAACTTCCGGGCGTTACCGGAACCATGTCAGTAAATTTGCCGTTCATTCTTGTGGCGGCTGCCCAGATGAATACGGCCGAGGCATTGGCGATAGGCTTCATTAGCACATTCTTTCAATGCCTTGCCAAGGGCAAGAAGTTCAACGGAATGCAGGTTGCATTCAACTGCAGTGTGATCACACTGGCTGTGGCGGCAACACGGTTGATCTATGTTGCACCTTCGGTAGCTTCAGCAATAAGTTCTCCTGCACTGCGTTTGGCTTTGGCGGCTGCCGGATATGCAATGGCCAACACAGTGCCGGTGGCAATTGTGATTGGACTGACTGAAGGTGCCAGCATGCTGCGCACGTGGTTGGAGATGTTGCAACTTTCATTTCCGTATCTGGTAGCGAGCGCCGGCATTGCTGGCCTAACGCTTACGCTTTCGCAAGAAATTGGCTGGCTGGTACCTATGGCGGTGCTGCCAATTATGGCTGGGATCTTCCAATCGTATAGGCGTTTCTTTGCGGCAACCAGCGAAGCAACCAGTCTGCGAGTACAATCCAGCAGCCATGCTACTGCCGGAGCGAACGCATAAGCAACGCGACCGCACGGTGAGAATCGATTATTGTTTGGTCCGTGGTAGGTCCAACAATGCAGCGGCCACCCTTAACAGGTTGGCCGCTTCTTTCTTGCTGTTACCATCGAAGCGATCATGACCGCAGGCTTTCAATGCGCCGGATGTGGCGAGTGGAATGAAACCAGCGTGGATTCTTCAGCAGGAATGCGCCAGCAATATGTAGAAGACTGCCAGGTGTGTTGTAAGCCAAACATCCTGCACGTAAGCTGGGACATTTCAGCGGGCGAGTACACGATCAGCGCGGAGCTGGAGTAATTGGCGGATTTCAACTTTTAGCGGAAGGATCACTCCTTCTGGTTTGCTGTTTTTCTTTCCGGAAAATATTTTTCCATGCTATCTTCTGGCGATGGCCGACCAATCTACTCCTCAATTTACAACTGCAGAATATTCAGGAAGCTCCGGCGGAGACCGGTGCGTTTCCTGCAACCAGCCCTTAACGGCGCGGTACTATCGCGTAAATACCAGGATGGCGTGTGAAAGCTGCGTACAGGAACTGGAGCGGCGTCAACCAGCCGATTCGCATGCTGGGTATGTGCGTGGACTGCTTTTTGGAGCAGGTGCGGCAATCGTTGGAATGGCAGGTTATGCCGGCTTTACGATATTGACAGGTTTGTACATTGGCTATGTTTCGCTGGGGGTGGGCTGGCTGGTGGGAAAGGCCATCATGCTTGGTTCAAAGGGCATCGGCGGAAGGCGATATCATATTGCGGCGGTAATACTGACTTATGCGGCCGTTTCACTGGCGGCGATACCTATTGCAATCTCTTATCACCTGAAAGCGAAATCCCAGACAGAAGCAGTCCAGCCACAACAGCAGCAATCGACCGACTCCCAAAATGGCCAAGCTGATCAGACACAGCAAAAGCCGAAACTTAGCTTTGGGTCCGCTATTTTGCAGTTGCTGGTAATTGGCCTTGCATCACCTTTTCTGGAACTGCAGGACCCTCTGCATGGGATCATCGGGCTTGTCATTCTGATGGTCGGCATACGAATTGCGTGGCGGATTACGGCTGGATCCCGACGCGCCAGCATTGAAGGTCCCTATGAGAACTCTTCCGCTGCCTCGGTATGAGATGATGCAGCCAGGAGGCCTTTGCTGATTCGTGTCCCCATTTACTTCTGAAGTGGCCCAAAAATGTCCTCGCTGTGCGCGGGAAATTCCTCCGGGCGCATTGGAGTGCCCGCAATGCCGAACGCTGGTTCATGGTGACCAGATGGAGCAGCTGGCAGCTCACGCCAGGTCGCTGGAAGCGCATGGCGACTTCAATGAAGCCCGTGAAAAATGGCTGGCGTGCCTTCCGCTTCTACCGGCCCAATCGATGCAGGCGGAGTGGATACACAAACATGTAGCTGAGTTAGACGCGGGCCCTTCCGCGCAAGTCGGTCCCGCTTCCAGCACCGCGCCACAATGGGCCAAAAAGCTGGGACCGCTGGGGCCAATTCTGCTGGCGCTGTGGAAGCTCAAATTCCTGTGGAGCTTTGTGGCTTTCCTGGGTCTCTATTGGCAGCTGTGGGGAGCGGCATTCGGGGTAGGGTTCGCTGTGCTGGTCTTGATTCATGAAATGGGGCACTTCATCGACATCAAGCGGCGCGGATTGCCGGCGGATATGCCGATGTTCCTGCCTGGATTTGGGGCGTACGTGAAGTGGAACGCGCTGGGCGTTCCGCTGGAAACCCGTTCTGCCATCAGTCTGGCCGGGCCGTTTGCCGGCGCTCTTGCGGCGGGCGTTTGCTATTTGTTGTGGCGTCAGACGGGATATGGATTGTGGGCTGCTTTGGCACGGACCAGCGCATGGCTGAACGCACTGAACTTGATTCCGCTGTGGATCTTTGATGGCAGCAGCGCCGCCAATGCTCTGAGCAAACTGGAACGCGCTGTGATCCTGCTGGTGAGCGCCGCTTTGGGCTATACGCTGGGCGAATGGGTATTCGGCCTGGTGGCAGCAGGGATGGGTGTCCGGCTCTTTACCCGGGATGCGCCTCCAGAACATGGCAATGCGACTGCTGCTTACTTTGTGGCAGTCCTGACTGGACTGGCCTTAGTGCTGTGGCTGGTACCAGGACAAGGAAATGGATTGCGCTAAATAACACCCCCTCTCAGCGTCGATGAGAAAGCCTGCGCTTGAGCCTTACCGCATTGCGGGTTATCTTCAAAAGCGGAGGCTTCATGCAAGGGAGCGGCATTCAGTCCATCCAAATCGTGCTTCTGCTCCTGTTGCTTTTTGTTGCCGGCTTTACCGCGCTGGCGCGCAAGTTGCAAACTCCCTATCCCATTGTGCTGGTGCTGGCTGGGCTTGCATTGAGTCTTGTCCCGGGTATCCCACGAGTTACGCTCAATCCCAACCTTATTTTTCTAGTGGTGTTGCCGCCGCTGCTTTTTTCCGCTGCGTGGCTTACTTCATGGCGTGATTTTGTCCATAACCTGATCAGCATTTCATTTCTGGCTTTTGGGCTGGTGGGATTTACCGTCCTGGGGGTAGCTGGAACCGCACACCTGGCTTTTCCCGGATTTGACTGGCGGCTGGGAGTGGTTCTGGGAGCGGTAGTTGCCACCACTGATGCGATTGCCGCCACGTCGATTGCAAAGCGTGTTGGCCTGCCGCAACGAGTGGTGGACGTGCTGGAGGGTGAAAGTCTGCTCAATGACGCAACCGGACTCCTGGCATTGGAGTTCGGTCTTGCTATCGTGGTAGCCGGCCAGACGCCAACAATTACTTCAGGATTTCTGCGGCTCGCATACCTTACCGTAGCTGGAATTCTCGTGGGACTGCTGATCGGCGCGCTCATTCATTGGGTGGAACACCATATTGACGATGGACCGATTGAAATCACCATCAGCCTCATGGTTCCGTATGCTGCCTATCTTGCCGCGGAATTTATCCACGCTTCCGGAGTTTTGGCTGTGGTGGCCTGCGGACTCTATCTGGGGCGGGGAAGCGCGCATTTCTTCTCGCCGGCAGTGAGAATACAAGCCAATGCGGTATGGAGCGTGTTCACTTTCATCCTCAATGGCTTTGTCTTTGTTCTGATTGGCTTGCAATTGCCCATTGTGCGGGAGGGAATCAGGGATTACAGCCTCGCATCTCTACGGCTTTATGGTGGATTGTTCAGCCTGCTGGTGATTGTTTTGCGTTTGCTGTGGGTGTTTCCCGGTGCAACGCTGGCGTACTGGATCCGGCGGCATCTCTTTCACCAGAATGAACCGCGTCCACCTGCGCGGCAGATTTTTGTGACGGGCTGGACCGGGATGCGCGGCGTGATTGCCCTGGCAGCGGCTTTATCATTGCCAGAGCACCTTGAGAACGGCAGTGCGTTTCCGCAGCGCAACCTGATTATTTTTTTGACGTTCTGCGTCATCCTGGTAACGCTTGTACTGCAAGGACTGACTTTGCCTGTGTTGATACGCGCGCTTGGCCTGGCCGGCAACTCCGGCCCGAACTGCGAAGAGACAGAAGCGCGGCGCATTATGGCTGAAGCAGCGCTGGACCAACTGAACAAGACCAGCGAAGAAGCCGAACCGGATTATGCGGCATTGTATGACGACCTGAAGGAACACTATCGCCGACGATTGTCGTCCTTGCCTTTCGAAGGAGAAGATCAGGATGGTTCTGGAGCGGAAGCGTATGCGAAATTTCTGGCGGTTTCCCTTGAGCTTTTGCGGGTAGAACGAGAGACAGCCATAACCCTTCGCAATAACGGACGTATCAACGATGAAACTCTGCGCCAGCTTCTGCAAGAATTGGATTTGAGCGAAACGCGGTTTAACGCGGCGTAACCCCTGTCGTCCAAACTCTCCATAGCCGCTACATGTCCAGAGTGTAAGCTGGTGAGTGGCCACTATCGAGCCAAAATCAGTTCGCAACCTTGCCATTATTTACTTTGCCGCGTGGATGCGATCATTCGGCATTGGGCTGCTGGGAGTTGTACTCGGTGTTTTTCTTTATCGCGAAGGATTTTCTTCCACTGCCATTGGGCTGGTAATAGCCTCCGGTCTGGCCGGAGCGGCTACCGGCACGGTTTTCATCACCTTTAAGGCCGATCGTCTGGGGCGAAGGCGGACGCTTTTCGTGCTCTCGCTGTTGACCGCTGCCGGTTCGCTTCCGCTCATATTTCACTTCGGACTTCCCGCAATGATCGCGATTGCATTCCTGGGCATGCTCAACGGCATGGGCACGGACAGGAGTCCTGCATTCGCGCTGGAACAAGCGACAATCCCGGGATTAGTGGCCGATGCAAAGCGTACATGGGCATTGGCCTGGTACAGCGTGGTACTGGACGCGAGCGGCGCGGTGGGAGCGCTGGCGGCTGGCATTCCGATTGCCGCGCAAAAATGGTGGGGAATAGAACTTGGCCACTCCTACCGGATGTTGTTTATCGGATACGCGGTCATTAGCGTGCTCACCGCACTCTTGTATCTGTTGTTGTCGCCCGAAGTGGAGATTCGCAAAGCTGGCCTGCCGCTGCAGCCACGGGCTGCCATTTCGCCTGAAACGAAATCGACTATCAAAAGGCTCTCCGCGCTGTTTGCCATTGACGCTTTCGGCGGCGGCTTTCTTACCGATGCGCTGGTCTCATACTGGTTCTTTCGACGCTTTGGCATTGCCGAAAGCCAGCTTGCATTGCTTTTCTTTACGGTGCACGTGTTGAATGCGCTCTCGCATCTGGGCGCGGCATGGCTGGCAAGACGGATCGGCCTGATCAAGACGATGGTGTTTACTCATCTGCCTTCAAGCGTGTTTCTGATAGCTGCGGCGTTTATGCCGTCGCCACGATGGGCCATTCTGTTGTTTCTGTTGCGCGAGTCGCTGGTAGAAATGGACGTACCAACAAGGCAGTCGTATGTCGCGGCTGTGGTGAAGCCTGAAGAACGGACATTTGCCGCCGGTGTGACTAACCTGGTGCGGAATGGAGCGTGGGCCGCAGCATCGGCAGTGGCGGGCGTCTTTATGCAGCAAGTGGCTTTTGCCGCGCCGCTATTGCTGGGCGGCGGATTGAAAATCGTCTATGACGGCCTGCTGTGGCGGGCCTTTCGGCATTTGTCACCGCCGGAGGAGCGCAAAAGTTGATTCTCAAGCCTTGCGCCAGAATTTATATTGACGTTCTATTGAAACGCCTTTAGCGTTCTTTGCACTATCACACATCACCAATCCAACTGAGAAACGAGAGAACTGATGGACCTATTCAGCAGGAAAAACCTTGTTGTAACGCTGGTTTGCTTTGTAGCCTTCGCCAGCCGGCTTGAGGCGCAATGGCAGGCGCGGCACGGCTTGACGCCAGCACAGTATCAATCGACGTTTGATGATTTAAGCAAGCAAGGCTACCGGCTGAAGACTGTAAGCGGCTACGAGAGTGGGGGCGAGCGGTACGCCGCTCTGTGGGTCAAGGAGCCTGGTCCGGCATGGACGGCGCGTCATGGGCTCAGCGCGGCCGATTATCAGAAGGCTTTTGACGATTTGGCCAAGCAGGGGTATCGCCTTACCTGGGTGACCGGTTACGAAATTGGAGGCGCTCTGAAGTATACCGCGATATGGGAAAAGAAAGGCGGACCTGAATGGGCTGCGCGTCATGGGCTCAGCGCGGCCGATTATCAAAAAGCATTTGACGACTTCACCAAACAGGGCTTTCGACTGGTCCACATCAGCGGTTACAACGCGGGCGGCTCGGCGCATTTTGCCGCCATTTTTGAAAAGTCCGGCGGACCGGTCTGGGTGGCCCGCCACAACATGAGTGCTGCCGATTATCAAAAGGCCTTTGATGATTTTGTGAAACAGGGCTACCGTCTCAAGGAAGTAAGCGGATACAACGTTGGCGGCCAGGACAACTATGCGGCGATTTGGGAAAAAAGCGGCGGCGTCACATGGTACTCGCGCAACGGAATACCGGACGCCTGGTATCAGAACGTCTATGACAATTTTTATTATCAGGGAAACCAGCCGGTCTATATTTCCGCGTTCAGTTCCAGTGGAGGGGCCGGCAAGCTCAACGTGATCTGGGACAACCCCAATTTCAGCGGCGCAGATTTACAAGCCATTTCGCAAAAGATCCAGTCTTACATGAGCGCGAACCAGGTTCCCGGGCTTGCCCTGGCCATCACCAAAGATGGCCGGCTGGTTTACGCCGCCGGTTTTGGCTATGCCAACAAAGAAACCGGAGAAGAGGCTGCTCCAACGAATATATGGCGCATTGCCAGCGTTTCCAAGAACATAACTTCCACGGCGATCATGAAACTGGTGGAGAAGGGAAGCCTGCACCTGACCGACAATGTTTTTGGTCCCGGAAGCCTGCTGGGGGCGCAATTTCCAACTCCCGCTGGCAACAAAAAGATTGAGCAGATCAAGGTCAAGCACTTGCTGGAACACGTTTCCGGCCTCAGCAACACGAACGGCGATCCCATGTTCATGAACACCAGTATGAACCACGCCCAGCTTATCTCCTGGATGCTCAACGATCCGGGGCACAAGATGACCCGCGACGCCAACACGCAATTTGAATACCTGAACTTTGGCTACTGTTTGTTGGGCCGAATCATCGAGAAGGTCAGCGGCCAGAGCTATGACCAATTTGTGAAACAGAATGTGCTGGGTCCCAGCGGCGTTAATGAAATGGCGATTGGCGCCAACTCAGAAGCTCAGCACAAGCCGCGAGAAGTAAAGTATTACCCCGCCAGCGCCTATTCGCTGAACGTGACACGCTTTGATTCGCATGGAGGATGGGTGGCTTCACCGATCGATCTTGTCCGCTACGTTGTTCGCGTGGATGGTCTGCCGACAAAGCCTGACATTTTTACTGCCGCATCCCATACCGCGGTGACCACGGACTCAGGAATAAAAGATGCTAACGGCAACGATCCAAACTATGGTTTTGGCTGGGGACTGCCACAATGGCACAACGGCGATATCGACGGTTCTATCGCCTTCTTGCAGGTGCTGCCCGGAGGCTACACCTACTCCGTGCTGGCGAACACACGCCCGGCTAACGATAGCGGAGCGTTCAATCTGTCAGGAGTGGTGCAGAAGATCATTAGTACGACCCCGAAATGGCCGGCATACGATCTCTTCTAGAAAACTTTGTCGCGAATCAAATGGGAGCGCATCGCGCTCCCCATTTTTACTCAATGAAGCTCGGATCAATTGATCAACCACTAAACGGAAATTCGTTGATCCAACGAACCCGCGAGTATTGAGCAGCCGGTTTCGTGAGCTCTACGGTTTTCTTTTCTGGTCGATTTTTGCCCGCAGCCGCAAGAGTTTACTTGTCCATGCCCTGCATCGTTACGGAAGCGCTGTTCTCAAAAAACGGCCCTTTGCCAGCGCTTGCCGTCTGGATTTTCTTTAGAACTCTCGCCGCAAGGTTATGCGGGCAAAAATGAAAGTCGCCAATCGTACTGGACGGATTATACGAAGCAGCCTATCTTGTAGAAATCATGCGAACCTGGCTTCTTGTCTTCTTCTTTTTGTGCCCCGCGTTGCCTACTTCGGCCCAGGAACAAATCACGCAGCCGCAACCACCTATTTTCCGCCTGGACGTTCGCGTGGTGCAGGTAGATACGCAGGTGCTGAATAAGAAGACGCGTCATGCGGTGCGTGCATTGAAGAAGGGCGATTTTGAAGTTTTTGAAGATAACATTCCCCAGAAGATCAGCTCATTCAGCCAGGACACGCTGCCATTGTCAGTTGTGCTGCTATTCGATCTTACCGACAGCGTGCGGCCTGTGCTAAGTTCGCTGGCGGAGGGCGCTCTGGAAGCTCTGCACCATCTGAAGCCGGAAGACGAAGTTACGGTCATGGTGTACGCGGCGTCGGCGCAGGTATTGCAGGAAGCAACCACCGATCGCGCGCTGGCAGTAGCTGCCATTGAAAAGGCGAGCCGCATGGAGAGCGCAGAAGCGGCATTTTTCAATGAAGGTATTTTTCAGGCTGCGCAACAGTTGGCAAAAAGCAAGAACACGTCCAGCCGGCGGGTGATAATCTGGCTCACTGACGATGTGCCAAACATACCTTCAGAAGATTCCGTCCCGTTGCGTTACCGGACGAGCTTGAAAGGCGCGATGCCCCATTCGAAAGCGGAAGCCACTCAATACCTGCTGCAAACAAACACGGTGGTCTGTTCATTGCTCAAACAAAGCGATCTGTCCGTGTCCGGAGAATCCGGTCTTAGAGCGAAGCCTGCGGAGCTAATGCTCCATCCGCCGGGAGACGTCTACAAATATGCTTCCGTTTCTGGAGGCCAGGTAATTGAGTTCAAGAAAAAAGAGTTGAGCGAAAAGCTGGCTTTGTTGATTGACGACCTGCGACTGCGCTACACCCTGGGATATCATCCTTCCAGGCAAAAGCCAAAAGGGAAGTATTGTGTGATCAAAGTAAAGTTGACGTCGGAAGCACGGAAGATTCTGGGCAACGTAGTGCTGGAAGCGCGGCAGGGATATTACCGGTAAAGCATTGCAGCGGAAGAAAGCCCATTCCGCCCTACTCGAGCGCCTCCGATTCAATCGTCACGTTCTCTCGTACGATCAGCCGCTGTCCCGTCATCTCTTTTATGGTAGGAAGGACACGGTCAACGTGCTCCGCCGTATCCACGAAGGTAAGCACCAGCGGAAGCTTGCCGCCCGCATCTACCAGGGTTGCCGTTTTTACTCGACCGCGGCCTGTGAAGCCCGCAACCGCGTGCAGCACCGTGGCTCCGGCTATTTGCTGATCATGCAGATACTTCAGCAGTTCCAAATGAAGCGGCCGGCGATGCCATTCGTCGGCCTCACTCAGATAAATCGAAATCTGCACGGCATTGCGGGGTAGGGTCATTGGGGATACGGCGTCTTTCTGCTGGAAATTCTACGCCAATTAAATGGCCCGCGCGATCATGGCTCCCACCAGGATTGCCCCCAGACAAAGGACGTTGTTGGCCAAAATGTTGGATGCAAACAGCGTCCAGTGTCCCTGCTCAAAATAAGACATGGTCTCGAAAGCATAACTGGAAAACGTTGTGTACGATCCGCAGAACCCAATGGCAACAAGAAGCTTCCACTTCTGATCTACCAAGACCCGTTCCGTGGTCCAAATTAGGAAAAATCCAAGCACCAGGCTGCCAGTAACGTTGATGACAAGTGTGCCAACAGGGAAGGAAGCGTCAGTAAAGCGGGTGATGATCCGACTGAGGAAGTAGCGTGAACTAGCGCCAAAAATACCGCCTAATGACACCCAGAGATAGGGTCTCCAATCGACTAGAGATTGCATGCTGATGGCTCCAAAGTTACGAAATTTGTAGGAGTCATCAGCCGTCAGCGGGCGGTTAAAGGCGAACTCCATCGCCATGGAGCTATTAAATCACAGAATTGCGCAAACCCGGAGGACGCAAATCACTGATGCAGAAAGCTAACATCCCACACAATAATGAGAACCCCAATGCCAGATTGTGCACAAAAAATGTGGCATTTGCTCAATCCTTGCCATCTAAATATAGTAGTTAGCTGTTTTATCAGACCCTTCGCTCATGACTTTGCTGGAAAAACGTATGCGAGGTCTCAACCGAGACCTGTCGGCTGCCGTCTCCAAAGTGCTTGATGATGCCAAGCCGAAGAGCGTCCATCGCCTACGCACCACGGTTCGGCGGATTGAAAGTCTTGTCAGCTATGCGAACCCTGATATCGGAAAAAAAGAGGAACGCACGCTGGAAAAGATGGCGGATTTGCGCAAACGGGCCGGGAAGGTTCGCGATCTCGATGTCCAGGCAGATCTTCTGGGAAACCTAGGCAACGGATCTGCTGCTAAAGACCGAAAGACTTTGGCCGAACTTTTGAAAAAAAAGAGAGACCAGCAGGCCAAGCGGTTGGAGTCTGCCATCAAAAAGCTCCATGAAGCAAAGTTTTTTGGCCGTCTCCACCAGATTGCAGAACAGGCCGGCACCCCACAAGACAACAAGAATCGTGCTTTGGCCCCTCTTGAAGAGGCCAAAGCTCAGCTTGCACAAATGGCCGATGATTTTGGGTCTGGCCAGACATTGAAGCCGAGCCGGCTCCATGAAGCTCGGGTGACCCTGAAACGCATCCGTTATCTGGCGGAACTGGCGGAGGAATCCGCCGCGCAAAAAGACTTTATTCACAAACTCAAATCGACCCAGGATGCAATTGGCAATTGGCACGATTGGCTCGAGTTGACTGAAAGAGCTGAGAAGCGATTTTCTGATCGCGCAAATTCCGCGCTGGTGCACGAAGCAAGGACCGTTCTCAGTGCGCGACATTCAGACGCAACCTCTTCTGTGCACAAATTATTTTCTTTGGCGCAGGCGCCCGCCAGGAAATCTCCGCACTCTGCCCAATCCTTGCGGACTGTCCAGCGCTCGGCCTGATAAAACATGCCCGTATTTGCCGCCGTTGATATCGGTTCCAACTCAGTGCGGCTCAGTATTGCCGAACTTCGACGCGGACGCCTGGTTGCCCTGCATCAGGACCGCGAGGTTACCCGGCTGGGCGAAGGGGTCTTCCGCGACGGTAATCTTGATCCGCAGGCGATGGCACAAACGCTGAAAGTTCTGCGCCGTTTTCATCGGGCCGTGCAGAGCCATGCGGTGGAGCGTACGCGTGTTGTGGGAACCAGCGCCCTGCGTGACAGCAACAGCGCGCGCCTTTTTGAAGAATGGGTGAAGACCGTTACCGGCTGGAACCTTGAAATCGTCAGCGGTCTGGAAGAAGGCCGTCTCATTCATCTGGGCGTTATCTCGAACTTGCGCACACCTCCGCCTAAAATGTTGCTGATCGATCTGGGCGGTGGCAGCTGCGAACTTACGCTCTCTGAAAAAGGACATATCAAAGAGATTGTCACGCTGCCTCTGGGTGCTGTCCGCTTGACCCAGGAATTTATCCATCATGACCCGCCTACAAAACCGGAACTGAAGAGGCTGCACGACTTCATCGTTCAAGAAGCGGCCACAGCATCGCGCAAGATAACTCGGGCTGCGGTGCGCGCGGTGATTGCCACCTCTGGAACGGCAGCGGCGTTGGCCGGAGCGGCGCAGTCACTGCGGCTCAGCCGAAGCGGCGGCGTGTCGCTTGCAGTGGCAGAGAAGCTGGCAAAGCGGCTGGCAAAGATGACGGACCGGCAGCGCGCGGCCATTAAGGGCATCAATCCTAAGCGCGCGCAAATTATCGTGGCCGGCGCAGCGGTGTACGCTCATGTGCTGGATGCTTGCGGGCTCAAAGGTTTTCGTTACTCTCCACTCGGGCTGCGCGATGGCATTCTGGCGCAGATGGCAGCGGAATATGACCAGCACACGCGCTCACATCGTCAATTGGAAGCTGATCGCCAGGACGTGCTCATGAACACTGCCCGGCGATACGGAGTTGACCTGGAAAATGCCGAACAGGTGCGCAAGCTGGCCCTTTCTCTTTTTGACCAGACGCGCCGCATGCACGGCCTGAGTAAGGATTGTCGTGAGTGGATTGCCGCTGCAGCCATGTTGTACGAAGTGGGAACGTACATCAATCCTGTGGGCCTGCATCGCCATGCGTATTATGTGATCTCGCGTTCAGAATTGTTCGGCTTTACTCCGTTGCAGAGAAAAATCATTGCCACAGTGGCTCGCTTTCAGGGCAATTCCAAACCGCAATTGCGTGACCGCCTTATCAAGCTGCTGCCGGCACAGATCAGGTCAGACGTTATTAAGAGTACGACCCTTCTGCGGGTGGCGCGAGCACTGAATCAGGGCAGGTTGTCAGCCGTGGAATCTCTCCGCGCAGTGGCGCGGGGCGGGGAAGTCACGCTCAACGTAAAAGCGGGCCGTACGGGCGCCGATCTGGAGTTGTGGGCTGGAGAAAAAGAGCGTGCTTATTTCCGTGAGGTCTTTGGCCGCGAACTCGACTTCAAGCTGGTTTGAAGAGTGCGCGCAATCTTGGGTGTCACTAGCCAGTCCAGCGTGCCGGTGCGTCCGTTCATCTCCACTCGCGCTACCGAACCTTTCTTTAAGTCAATCCGTGCCGAGCCGCCAGGGCCGGAAATTGATTTGCTCACGAATTCAGTAAAGCTGGGATTATGTCCCACGACCATAATCGCATCGTACTTTTTGTAACGCGACAGCATGGAGTGAAACTCTTCAAAGTCTGCGTCGGGACGCAAAGCATCGTCGAGCTGGACGGCACCCTCGAATGCCAGTTCGTTGGCAGCCAGTGAAGCCGTTTGGCGCGCGCGCTTGAGCGGGCTGCTGATGATCTGGTCAACCTGGACATCCAGGTTCGCCAGCAGGCGGCCGACGTAACGCACTTGCAGAATGCCTTCCTCATCCAAAGGGCGACGTTCGTCTTTTTTGGGATTCAGCATGGATTTGCCGGCGGAGGCATGACGGAAGAAATATATGAGCATAGGCTATCGGGCAAGCACCTGTTTTTTGCGCCGGCCAATCGATCTCCTGGGCCGGGCTATGACTGGTTCTGGAATGTCCGCTGCCGTGGCTGTGCCTTCCGCCACAGAGATCAGAAAATCCTGGGCTGAAAATGCTGCTTCTCCACGCTTGCGTATCGGTCGGGTGTAGTTCCCATTGCGATCGAGAAAGCGGCCCTTAACGTTGTCTGCAAGATAAGCCGCCAGCACTTCACTTTTCAATCGCTGCTTCAGCTGCGGATCTTGTACCGGACAAAGGACCTCAACGCGCTCGTAAAGGTTGCGCGGCATCCAGTCGGCGCTGGAGATATACACTTCATCATCGCCGCCATTCTCGAAATAAAAGATACGTGTATGTTCCAGAAACCTGCCGACTACGCTGCGGACCACAATATTTTCGCTGATGCCGGGGACACCGGGCCGCAAGGAACACATGCCGCGCACCGTGAGGTCAATGGGCACGCCGGCCTGCGAGGCCATGTATAAAGCCTCAATCACGTTCTTATCGAGCAGAGAATTCATTTTCGCGATAATCCGCGCCGGCCTTCCGTTGGCTGCATGCTCGGCTTCACGATGAATTTGTTCCAGCGTGGTTGCAGCAAGATCGATAGGAGAAATGGCTAGGGGACTATAACTCGGCGCTTCAGAATAAGCCGTGAGGTAGTTGAAGACGGAGTGGACCGCGGAAGTAATGCTCGGCGCGGCCGTAAGCAGGCTCAGGTCGGTATAGAAGCGAGCTGTTGTTGGGTTGTAATTGCCCGTTCCTATGTGGACGTATCGTCGTGTCTTGCCGTCAGGATCGTGGCGTACAAGCAGGCAGAGCTTGCAATGTGTCTTGAGGCCCACCAGCCCGTGATAGACCTGTACGCCTTCGTCTTCCAGAGTGCGCGCCCACTGTATGTTGGAAGCCTCATCAAAACGGGCCGTCAATTCCAGCACAGCAGTAACTTCTTTTTCCGCTGCAGCCGCCGCGATCAACGCTCCTACGATGGGAGACTCACGGTTGGTGCGGTAGATGGTTTGTTTGAGTGAGATTACTGCTGAATCGGTGGCCGCGCTCTCCACGAAATCCACCACTGCGTCAAAGGAATCATAAGGATGGTGAAGCAGAATGTCGCGCTTACGCAATTCCGCAAAGATGTTGGGGCTACTAGGCGGAAGTCGCAATTCACGCGGCACCAGTCGCCTAAATTTCAGCTCAGGCCGCTCGATCTCATAAAAATTAAACAGCCGGGAAAGGTTTACCGGGCCCTGCGTATGGAAGATTTGCCAGTCTTCAAGCTCAAAGGTCTGCTGCAACCGCCGGGCGATCTCAGCATTCGCACTGGCATCAATCTCCAGCCGCACCGCATCGCCTTTGCGCCGGCGGTGCAACTCTGTTCTTACAGACTCCAGCAGGTTACGTGATTCTTCCTCTTCCACATAAAGATTGCTGTTTCGAGTGACGCGAAACGACGCAGCGGAGACAATCTCATATCCGCGATACATGGTAGCCGCGTGATACGTCAGCAGATCGGCGAGAAACACATAATCTATACCAGTGTGGGATGGCAGCCGTACCAGGCGAGGAAGCACGCGGGGTACGGTGATCACTCCCATGTAGGTCCCGCTGGCCCGTCTCTTGCGTTTAAGCAGCAATGCAATGCAAAGAGCTTTATTCAGCACTCGGGGAAAGGGATGGGCTGGGTCCACCGTAACGGGCGTAAGCAGGGGATCAACTTCTTTCTCACAATACGCGTCGATAAAGGCTTCCTGCTCGCCATCGAGATCTTTCAGGTCCAGAACGCGTATGTTTTCCTTTGCCAGCGCGGGTATTAACTTGCTATTCCAGCAATCGTATTGTTCCTGGACAAACTCGTGCGTCTCCTGGGCAATCAGCTCGCGTTCCTGCTGGGCGGAAAGCGCGTCAGGGCCGGAATCGATATAGCCTTCTTCAATGCGCTGCAGGAGGCCGGCCACACGGACTTCAAAAAACTCATCGAGATTACTGGCAGAAATGGCCAGGAACTTTACCCGTTCCAGGAGCGGATTGTTTTCGTCATTCGCTTCTTCCAGAACGCGCCGGTTAAAGGCCAGCCATGAAGTCTCGCGATTGATGTAGAGTGACGGATCTGATACTGACCGATTCATTTGCTGGACAGAGGCAGGTCTGAAGCCGTTGGCTGAAGTTTTGCGCCTCGTAATCATTCTAATTGTTTCCGGCAAAGGCAGTGGGGAAGCTCCCATAATTTAAGATTCATGTATTGCTTTAATATTATTGAAGTAATCAATTGATTAAGCTAGCCTTGTGCGTGATGCCGAACATCCGCACCGCGAACCCAGAAGATAACGTCTTCCGCAATGTTTGTGGCATGGTCAGCGACGCGTTCCAGGTTTCGCGCCACGATCAGTGTGTCCAATAGATTGCGATGGCCTCCGACCGATTTGTTCATGGCAAGATCCACAGCTTCAAAGATTTCCCGGTTCATGTTGTCCACCAGATCGTCACGTTCCAGGACCGCCTGCGCCATATCAACGTCAGCCGCGAGAAAAGCATTCAGGGCGTCTCGAACCATGCTGATGCTCAGTTGTGCCATTCGCGGAATATCGACGTTTAAAGCGGGATCGGGCCGAGTGAGAAGGTCCATTACGCGTTCTGCAATGTTGACTGCCTGATCGCCCACGCGTTCCAGGTCGGCATTGATTTTGATGCAGGCGACTATGAAACGCAGATCAATGGCCATGGGCTGCTGCATCGCCAGCAAGTCGATGGACATTTCATCCACGTCCCGTTCGGCAGCGTTGATCTTCGATTCATCGCGCAGCACGACCTCGCAGAGTGACAGGTCGCGGGTCTGGTAGGCCCGCACGGCGCGTTCCACGGCCTGTTCCGCCATGCCGCCCATGGCGAGCAGTTTCTGTTTTAAATCGTCAAGCCCCTGATGGAAACGCGTGCGCGTCATCCGAACCTCCCGGTAATGTAATCTTCCGTGCGTTTGTCGGAAGGTTTGGTAAACATGGTTTCAGTTTTATCCAGTTCCACCATGTTGCCCATGAGAAAGAAAGCAGTGAAGTCCGCCACTCGCGCCGCCTGCTGCATGTTATGGGTGACAATCACAACGGTATATTCCTTTTTCAATTCAAAAATCAAATCTTCAATCTTAGCCGTGGAGATGGGATCAAGCGCGGAAGCAGGCTCATCCATCAGCAGCACTTCCGGTTCTACCGCTAACGCGCGCGCAATGCAAAGCCGCTGCTGCTGGCCGCCGGAAAGGCTAGCTCCGGATTTCTTTTTCAGATCGTCTTTGACCTCGTCCCAGAGCGCGGCGTGCTTGAGTGAGCGTTCCACAACCTGATCAAGTTCGCGCCGATTGCGAAAACCATTCAGCTTCAACCCTGCGGCTACGTTGTCATAGATCGACATGGTCGGAAAGGGGTTGGGTTTTTGAAATACCATGCCAACACGGCGGCGAATCCAGACTGGCGAGACGCCTTTGCCATAAACGTCCAGGTCCCCGATGGAAACCGTGCCTTCCACGCGCGTATCGGGAAGCGTTTCATGCATGCGGTTGAGGCAGCGCACAAAAGTCGATTTGCCGCAGCCGGAAGGCCCAATGATGGCGGTTGCCTTTTTGGCAGGGATTTCCATTCCAATATCAAATAATGCCTGTTTGGCCCCAAACCAGGCGTTCAAATGGGCCACGTGAATGCCTGCATCCATTTAGTTGGCCCCCTTGATTGTGCCTCGGCTGGCGATAAAGCGGAAAAGAATGACGGTCAACATAATCATGGTGATAAGCACCAGCGCGCCGGTCCATGCTTGCTGGTGCGCCTGGTCATAAGGCATTTGAGCGTATGTATAGATCTGGAGCGGCAGAGCGGCTGTTGGCTGGTTAAGATTGACGTTCCAGTATTGATTGCCCAGAGCCGTGAATATCAGCGGAGCGGTTTCACCCGCAATGCGCGCAAAAGCCAGCATGATGCTTGTGACAATGCCAGCGCTAGCCGTGCGGAGAACAACGGAAAGGATGGTTCGCCATTTGGGAATACCGAGTCCAAGGGCGGCTTCTCGAATCGATTGCGGAACGAGGAGCAGTACCTCTTCCGTAGTACGGCATATCGTCGGAATCATCATGATTCCCAGCGCTACGCTTCCGGCCAGCAAAGAAAAGTGTTTTTGCGCTACCACGATTATCGCGTAGGCTGTGAGCCCAATCACGATGGAAGGAACTCCATTTAATACATCAGCGGTAAATCGAACAATATTGCCGGACTTGTTGCGCCCATACTCCGCAAGATAAACGCCTGCGCCAATACCCAGGGGAACGCCAATAAGGCTGGCAAGACCCAGCAAGAGTACAGAGCCGATAATCGCATTGGCCATTCCGCCACCCTCTTCACCAATGGGTTTTGGAATTTGCGTAAAAAACGCCCAGTTTAATCCACTAGCTCCGCGAAAGATCACTGTTCCTAAAATCAGGAACAATGGAACGGTTACAACCAGCGCTGCAAGCGTGATCAGTCCAACGGCTAATCCGTTGGTGAGCTTGCGGCGTAAAGAGATTGTGTGATTCTGATTAGGCAAGCGCCCTCGCTGGCATTCCCCGGGTGACAGACCACACCAGCAGCCCGGCTAGAGCATTCACGACCAAAGTGAGAACAAACAAGACCAATGCCATCTCCACCAAAGCGCTGAGATATGTGGCGCCCACTGCTTCAGTGAACTCATTTGCAATTACGCTGGCCAGCGTGTGTCCGGGAGCGAAGAGAGAACGCGCGATTTCCGGGCGGTTGCCGATCACCATGGTGACTGCCATGGTTTCACCCAATGCCCGTCCCAACCCAAGAATTACTGCGCCAAAGATGCCAGGCCGCGCATTCCGCAGGACAGCTATCCTGAGCATCTCCCATCGTGTTGCGCCCAGGGCGAGGGCAGCTTCGCGTTGCACACGAGGCACAGCAGTCACGACTTCGCGGGTAATCGACGCAATGATCGGTAAAATCATGATGGCCAGAATCACTCCCGCTGCGAGCATCCCCCA
>DASXKZ010000334.1:0-4474 GCA_036496525.1 Candidatus Angelobacter sp. | reverse complement strand
TTCGCCGATCGCCAATCGCCAGGATGAACAACTGGAGACGCTGATTGGCTTCTTTGTGAACTCGCTGGTGATGCGAGTGCAGCCGCGAAGTGAGATGCATTTCGGGGAGTTGCTGAGTGAGGTGCGGCAGACGGCGCTGGCAGCCTATGAGCATCAGGATGTGCCGTTTGAGCGGCTGGTGGAAGAGTTGTCGCCGGAGCGGAGCTTGAATACAACGCCGCTGTTTCAGGTGATGTTTGCTCTGCAGAATGCACCACTGGACAAACAGCAATTGAAGCAACTGGAAGTGAATCCAATACGCGGGGGAGAGTTGCGGGTACGGTTCGATCTGGAGGTTCATGCCTTCGAGCGTGGAGGCGAGATCACGGTGTCCTGGCTGTACAACCGGGATCTGTTTGACCGGTGGCGGATGGAGCAGATGTCCCAGCACTATGTGCGGATGCTGGATGCAGTGGTGAGGGAACCGGGTTGCGCCGTGGGACGAGTGGAGATGCTTAGCGCCACCGAGCGCCATCAACTTCTCTACGACTGGAATGAGACCTGGACTGCGTTCCCTGCAGACAAGTGCGTGCACGAGTTGTTCGAAGAGCAGGTGGCAAGAACTCCCAATGCTGTTGCGGTGGTCTTGGAGGGCGAGGAACTGAGTTATGCCCAACTCAACGCCCGGGCCAATCGGCTGGCGCATTATTTAAAAGAGCTGGGCGTGAAACCCGACGCACTAGTGGCCGTCTGCCTGGAGCGCGGCTTTGAGATGATCGTTGCCCTGTTGGGTGTGCTCAAGGCCGGGGGCGCTTACGTCCCTCTCGATCCAGATTACCCCATCGAGCGGTTGCGATTAATGCTTCAGGATGCTCAACCGGTGGCTTTGCTGACACACACTAAGCTGCGGGAGTTATTGAGTGGAATTGGCGAAAAGCTTCCCGTGGTGGTTCTGAAGGACGCTGCAGCGTGGGAGAGTTATCCCGAAAGCGATCTGGATTGCGCAACTATCGGTGTCACACCCGATCATCTGGCCTATGTAATTTACACTTCCGGATCCACTGGCGTGCCCAAGGGCGTGATGGTCGAACATCGCGGGATAGTTCGCTTGGTGCGGAACACGAATTATGTACAACTTTCCCCCGATGATGTGATTGCTCAGGCATCGAACGCTTCATTTGATGCGGCGACATTCGAGATATGGGGGGCCTTGCTGGCGGGCGCGCGTTTAGTGAACATCAAGAAGGATACGTTGCTGTCGCCTGCGGACCTAGCCAGGGATCTTCAGAAGAACAAAATTACGACACTCTTTTTAACTACCGCACTTTTTAACCAGATTGCATCCGATGCAGTAGAAGCATTCGTTAACTTCCGCTATCTGCTATTTGGAGGTGAGCGGGTAGAGCCCCGTTGGGTGGAGCGTGTGCTTGGCGAGGTCAAAGTTGAGCACCTCTTGCATGTTTATGGGCCCACCGAGACCATCACCTTTGCCACATGGCATGAAGTCAAGGCGGTAGAAGAAGGCAAGACAGTTCCGATCGGGCGGCCGCTTTCGAACACGCGGGCGTACATTCTTGACGCTCAGGGCGAGCCGGTGCCGGCAGGGGTTGCCGGAGAGCTTTACATTGGCGGAGCAGGAGTGGCGCGGGGTTATCTGAACCGTCCGGAGCTGTCAGCGGAAAAGTTTCTCAAAGATCCATTCACAGATGATCCGAACGGACGCATGTACCGCACTGGAGACTTGGCGCGATGGCTTCCGAACGGCAACATCGAATTTGTAGGCCGCAATGATTTTCAGGTGAAGATCCGCGGCTTCCGTATTGAGCTGGGTGAGATTGAAGCGGCATTGCGGAGCGATGCGCGCGTTCAGGATGCTGTTGTAACGGTGGAGGGGGAGGGCGAGCAGAAACGGCTTCTTGGATATGTGGTTGCAGGCGCTGAAGAGCCAGAGCAAGACAGCCAGAAAGCCGAATTTATAGAGGATTGGCGCGAGCTCTATGAAGGACTCTACGGCCAGGGACAAGACGCAGTTGGGGATTTGAATCTAACTGGCTGGCAGAGCAGTTATAGCGGCGAGATGATTCCCGTGGAGGAGATGCGGATCTGGATACAGGACACCGTATCGCAGTTGCGGGCATTGAATCCGCGGCGCGTTTTGGAGGTTGGCTGCGGGACAGGTCTTTTGCTCACGCGGCTGGCGCCAAATTGCGAGAGCTATATCGGAATCGATTTCTCGCAAGAGGTACTGCGGCAATTGAAGGGGTATCTATCTTCCCGCCCGGATCTCAGCCATGTGCAATTGCAGGAAGGGATGGCGCATGAGCTTTCATTCCTCGGCGACGACAATGTGGATCTGGTTATCTTGAATTCCATCGTGCAATATTTTCCGGGCACGGATTATCTTCTGCAGGCATTGGAGCAGGCAGTACGGGTGACGAAGAAGGGTGGTCACATATTCGTCGGGGACGTGCGCAACCTGGCGTTGCAGGATGCCTATCATGCATCGGTGCAGGTGTACAAAGCGGCGGCAGATACAACACTGGGGGAATTGCGCAGGTTGATGCGGCAAGGCAAGCGGAAAGAAAAGGAACTGCTTATCGATGCAGAGCTATTTGCAGAGATGGGAAGGTCGTGGAAGAAGGTTGGCCGCGTAAAGAGCGGATTGAAGAAGGGCGATTATGACAATGAGTTGAGCCGGTTCCGGTACAACGTAGTACTGAAGATTGGGGAGAAGGAGGAGATCGCGGCTCCGGATCGCTGGGTGGACTGGGATGAGGATGGCGCGTGGCGGGCAGAGTTGGAGAAGATTCTGGCCCTGCATCCGGAATCAGCAGTCGGCGTCCGCGGGATTCGGGATGCTCGAACGGCGTGGGCTGTAGAAGCGGTTCGCTTGATCGAGGGTGAAGCCTCCAATGTAAGCAATGCCGCGCAGCTGAAAGAGCTTTGCGAAAAGGTTCGGGGAGAAGATCCGAATGCCGTCATGCAATGGGCGGGGCATCTAGGGGTGGAATATTGTTGGCGGGGATTTGGGAAGGATGGAATTTATGAAGTGATATTCAATCCTCGTTGGCAACGGCTGGAGATCGAGCCAGAGATACCACAGCAGTCTTATCAGAGGTTCTGCAATTCCCCGGCTCGCAATATGGCGGAAGGCGGGCTAGCGCAAGTATTGCGGGACAACCTGCGTTCGAAGCTTCCAGAGTACATGGTACCTGCGACCGTCATGGTACTTGAGGCATGGCCTCTGACGCCGAACGGCAAGCTGGACCGCAAGGCGCTGCCGGCGCCGGAGATGGTTTCAACCGCCGCATGGCGTGCGCCACGCACCCCGCAAGAAGAAATTCTGTGTTCTCTCTTTGCCGAGGTTTTGGGTCTGGAGAAAGTAGGTCTGGACGATCACTTCTTTGATCTGGGAGGTCATTCGTTGATGGCCACGCGGCTGGTGAGCCGCATCCGGACTACCTTGGGCATAGAGTTGGCGATCCGGACCTTATTCGAGTTTCCCACCGTAGGCGAGCTTGGTCCACGTCTGCGGGAGAGCATGGAGGAGGGCCGATCTCCGCTGACGGCGGGGAAACGGCCGGAAAAGCTCCCTCTATCGCATGCGCAACAACGGCTCTGGTTCATCGACCGGTTGGAGGGCACGAGCGCAGAGTACAACATGACGTTCGCTCTCCGTCTGAAGGGAGAGTTGGACAGAACGGCTTTGCAGCAGGCGTTGAACGCGATTGTGGAGCGGCACGAGACTCTGCGCACACACTTTGTGGAAGTGGAGGGAGAAGCCTTCCAGGTGATCGAGCCGGATTGCCGGATCGAGCTTGGGCTGGAGGATCTGAGCGGTGGGGAAGAGAGTGCGCAGCAGGAACGGGTACAGGAAGCATTACGCAGCGAAGCGAGGATGCCGTTCGATCTGATGCGCGGTCCGCTAGTGCGGGTGAAGCTGTTGCGGCTTGGAGCAGAGGCCCATGTGCTGGTGCGGACGATGCACCATATCGTATCTGACGGATGGTCGGAAGGTGTATTCAACCATGAGTTGATGGTGTTGTATGAGGCGTTTGTGGAAGGGCGAGAGAATCCATTGCGGCCGCTGCAGGTGCAGTATGCCGACTTTGCGCTATGGCAACGGAGTTGGCTGGAGGGAGGTGCGCTGGAGCGCGGGCTGTCGTATTGGAAGGAGCAGTTGACGGGGATACCGGCGCGTCTGGAATTGCCAGCTGATCGACCACGACCTGTGCTGCAGACATTTGGTGGAGAAGTCTGCAGCATGACACTTTCTAGCGTCCAGGTGACGGCGTTGAAACGGCTGAGTCAGGAGCATCAATCGACTCTGTACATGACGCTGCTGGCGGTCTTTGGGATGTTGCTGTCGCGCTATAGCGGCCAGGATGACATCGTGGTAGGTTCGCCGATCGCCAATCGCCAGGATGAACAACTGGAGACGCTGATTGGCTTCTTTGTGAACTCGCTGGTGATGCGAGTGCAGCCGCGAAGTGAG
>DASXKZ010000333.1:0-3995 GCA_036496525.1 Candidatus Angelobacter sp. | reverse complement strand
TTCGCCGATCGCCAATCGCCAGGATGAACAACTGGAGACGCTGATTGGCTTCTTTGTGAACTCGCTGGTGATGCGAGTGCAGCCGCGAAGTGAGATGCATTTCGGGGAGTTGCTGAGTGAGGTGCGGCAGACGGCGCTGGCGGCCTATGAGCATCAGGATGTGCCGTTTGAGCGGCTGGTGGAAGAGTTGTCGCCGGAGCGAAGCTTGAATGCAACCCCGCTGTTTCAGGTGGTGTTTGCCCTGCAGAATGCGCCGCTGGACAAACAGCAATTGAAGCAATTGGAAGTGACTCCGGTACGCGGGGGAGAGCTGCGGGTGCGGTTCGATCTGGAAATTCATGCCTATGAGCGCGGAGGCGAGATCGCTCTGCAATGGTGGTACAACCGGGATCTGTTTGACCGTTGGCGAATAGAGCAGATGTCCCGGCACTATATAAGGATGCTGGATGCAGTGGTGAGGGAACCGGGCTGCGTCGTGGGACGAGTGGAAATGCTGAGCGGCAAGGAGCGCCATCAACTGCTCTATGACTGGAACGATACCGGGATTCCATTCCCTGACAAGTGCGTGCACGAATTGTTCGAAGAGCAGGTGGCAAGAACTCCCGATGCGGTAGCGGTGGTGTGTGAGGATGCGGAGCTGAACTATCGGGGGCTGAACTGGCGAGCGAACCAACTGGCGCATTATCTACGCAAAATGGGAGTAGGAACGGGTGACACGGTCGCGCTCCTGCTTGAACGTTCCATCGATCTCGTTGTGGCGGAGATCGCCGTTCTGAAGTGCAGTGCAGCCTATGTGCCGATCGATCCTTTCTATTCGGAAGAACGTAAGGCCTTTCTGATTTCCGACTGCGAAGCGCGCGCTGTGCTCGTCTTGGAAGAGACGGCGCTTCCCCGGGGGCTTTCCGCGCCAAGGGTCAATATCGATAAGCTGATTCTTGATGAAGAAGCCACCACCGACTTATACACGCCACTGGATGGAGAGGCCTTGGCTTACATCATGTATACGTCGGGATCGACCGGCCAACCGAAGGGCGTCATGGTGCCTCATCGCGGGATCACCCGGTTGATATGGAATAACAACTACGCGCAGTTCACTAAGGAAGACCGAGTGGCGTTTGGCGTGAATCCGTCATTCGATGTTTCGACTCTGGAGGTCTGGGCGCCGCTGCTGAACGGTGGCCGCATCGTGGTTATCAGGCAGAAAACCTTGCTTGACCCTGTAGGGTTTGGCCGGATGCTCGAGCAACAGGCGGTCACGATTCTGTGGCTTACGGTCGGTCTCTTCAATCAGTATGCGCACATATTGCAGAAGCAATTTGCTAGTTTACGCTACCTGATGAGCGGGGGAGACGTTCTGGATCCTGCAGTGGTGGCTCGAGTGTTGAGCAGCCATGCTCCCCAGCACCTTCTTAATGGCTACGGCCCGACGGAGAGCACGACTTTCACTACCACATACGAAATCGCCTCGGTGCGGGAAGGCTCGAGCATTCCGATCGGGCAGCCGATTTCAAACACGCAGGTGTACATTCTTGACGCTCAGCGCGAGCCGGTACCGGTAGGGGTTGTGGGAGAGCTGTATGTTGGCGGAGCGGGAGTGGCGCTGGGTTATCTGAACCGGCCGGAGCTGACGGCGGAGAAGTTCGTTCAAGATCCGTTCAGCGGGGAGGCTGGAGCGCGGATGTACCGCACGGGAGATTTGGCACGGTGGCTTCCGGACAGCAATATCGAGTTTCTGGGCCGCAACGATTTTCAGGTGAAGATCCGCGGCTTCCGCATTGAGTTGGGTGAGATTGAAGCCCGACTGGCGAAACACCCTGCAGTTCGCGAAGCCGTGGTACTTGCCCGAGAGGAAAGGCCTGGCGACAAGCGGCTGGTGGCGTACTACACCACTTCGCTGAACAATGGGTCGGAGGCGGGTGCTCCCAGCGCAGAGCAGTTGCGCGCCTATCTGTCGGCGGGCCTGCCGGAGTACATGGTTCCTGCGGCCTTCGTGGCGCTTGAGGCGTGGCCTCTGACGTCGAACGGCAAGCTGGACCGCAGGGTGCTGCCGGCGCCGGAGATGGATTTTCATCCCGTCCATAGTGAGCCGCCGCAAGGCGATGTAGAGACAATGTTGGCTGCCATCTGGGCTGAGACGTTAAGGCTGGACCAGGTCAACAGACGCGATGACTTCTTCCGGCTGGGCGGACATTCACTGCTCACTTTGCGAGTGGTGACATTGCTCCAGCAAAGAGGCTTCATCATCACCGTCGCGGATATATTCGCGAATCCGACTATCGAATCCCTGGCTGCTAAACTCAAGACCCGCGAAAAACCGGATTCCTCGGACATCGCAATACAAATCAATGGCGGTAGCGCAGATCGCCCACTCTTCTTGTCGCACTGCGGAAATGGCGAATTGCTGTACGCCTCAGCACTGGCCCCGCACATCGATAGGAATATTCCACTCTATGGTTTGCCGGCCATGCCGGCCGACCAGGCGCAACCGGAAACCATTGAAGAAATGGCGACTCGAATGGTGCGCATGGTTCGTTCAGTGCAGCCGGCTGGCCCCTATCGTGTTGCCGGCTGGTCGGGCGGTGGAATCATCGCTTATGAGATTGCCACGCAACTCATCGCCGCGCATGAACAGGTGGAATTTATTGCCATGTTTGATACTCTCTGCCCTCTGTCGAGCGCTATGGCCAGACGAGCCAATATCGATTTCAATGACAGCGCCTTCTTGCTGGGTCTCATTGAATCTGCCGGAACGGAGAGCGATGGGAGAAAAGCGGCCCTTGATTCGATAAGAGCGCGCTTGCACGCAATGGACTTCGCCGATGTTGTTCAGGAGTGTGACAGGTTATCACTTATTCCGGACACACTTAGATATCTCACCGTTGCACAGACTCGCTTAAAGCTTGTCCGCACGCACTCGCTCGCTGCAGCAGCTGCGCGCTACCAACCTCACCCACTTCACATTCCTGTCCATTTCTTCCCAGCTCTGGATGCACAGGGCAGCGGTAACTCAGATCCACATCGCGGCTGGAATGATGTTGTTCCGAGCGACCTGCTCCGTATAACTCCGGTATCTGGCTCACACCATTCAATGCTAAGAAGTCCGAATGTTGAGCTGCTTGGTCGGTCCCTGACACAGGCGATTGGTCAGAAGATGCAGTAGATTGAATCAACGAGCTTTCCAGCTTGGCGAGACGAGAATTGCCCGTCGAACGTCGCGTCGTTCACAAGCGCAAGGCGGTTACGATCTTGCGTCCGCTCTATCCCTCTGGACTTGACGCATTCTCAGCCGCGAGGTGGCCTCTATCATCGAGTTCTCCGAACCGTCGCAGTTCCTTTAGGCTCAAGCGGATCGTGTCCGCATCGGCCCTATTCGTCGGATAGACTCTCCACCCATTGGTAACGGTTGAGCTCTCGACAACTCTCTTGTGAATCACGACCGCCGAAACCCGAGAGGTTTGGCCAAAGAAGCCGTTTTTGTCTCGGCTCGCACTTATTTCTTCAACGGGCCCTCCCGGATTAGCAGGTGCTGAGAAGGTCACAACCAAGTCACCATAGAGCGCGGACTCAATCGAAAAATCCGTGAGCATGAATAGTTCCGTTACATCGAAGACGATGATGCCCCGCGAACCTTTGGGCAGCTGTGTTCGTTTGCTCTTCAGTATCCTCTTGAGCCTTTCATGTGCCTGATCAGGCTGCGGTGTTTGCTTGAATGGCCGGAGAGTGGATGCTGTCGTCTTCTCGCGCTCCTCGCCGGCATTAGCGAAGCGAGCAATAAAGTCAGCTCTATCCACAAGCTCTTGATACGATTCCCGAGTGCCACCGAAATCACCGTCGGGGTTCAGTAGCGTTCCAGATGAGGAGTGATATAGCGTCGCCCTTTTCCATTTCTTTTCTCTGAGTATTTTGAGGCTCTCCAAAACCGCATCCATAGCCTTCTTTAGAGGCAAAGTACCGTGGTGGTATTCATCTCCAATGGTGAATTCCACCGAGTAGCT
>DASXKZ010000332.1:0-4278 GCA_036496525.1 Candidatus Angelobacter sp. | reverse complement strand
AGGGCTAAGTGCATGAGGATTCGTACCAGCTTCATGAAGTCACTTTCCTTTCTTGGTGTATCAACGCCGTGCCGATCTTCGTCCTTTCAATGACCCAGAGGAGCAGCGCAACGTTGACAGTAAGAGATTAGGAAAGAAGTGTGAATGTGGCTTGAAAAGCTGATGAATATTGGACAAAAGCGATTTTTGGGTCCCGTTTTGGGAATGTGACGTGCAAGCTTCTACGCGCGCTGCCCGATTGCTAATGGCTGGGCGGAATTGAAAGAATTTCTTTCTTTAACCGATTAACCGATACTTTATTTCTCTGCTCCAAGAAAAAACCCTGGACTCAAGATCCAGGGTGGAGTTGCTCTTCTATCGCTCTTCGAAAGCCTTGGTTCATTTTGCGGGTGGCGGTGTTGGTTGCGGCGTCGCCGTTGGCTGATCAGCAGGCGGTGTAGCTGCCGGAGGCTGCAATGCCGGAGGCTGCTCCGCTGGCATTGGCTGCGCAGCCGCTGGCTGATCCTGCTGCCCTGTGCCTTGTGGCGGCTGAGCAGGCGTTGCTCCCGGCAACGTTGCTCCGGCTGGCAAAGTCCAGACTTCTACTTTGCGTCCCGGTTCTGTTGCTGCCTTGGTCTGGATGCGTTGCTGATCGATTCCTTTAGCTTTCGTCAGATACGCCATGGCGTTCTGTGCGCGCTGCAATCCCAGACTGCGCGGCTCGCCGGAATCGGCGGAGCCTGAGAGAACAACGTTCAGGTTCGGGTCCTGCTGCAATTTCAAAGCAACATCATCCAGCACCGCCTTGGAGCGATTGTCCACATAACCGCTGTTGGGTTTGTAATCAAGCTCCATCAGCTTTTGCGCAGTAGGCGCGGCAGCCGCGGCAGCTTCCACATTCACGGTAACCACGGTCGATGCGCTCAACTGCCGGTCATCAAAAGCGGTAGCGCGAACTGCAATCGGCCCTGCGCCGGCGTCAGTGGTATCCAGCGTGGCCTGGTTGCGATTGGAAGAGAGCTTGCCGCCGTTGGCAACATACGTGATATTCACGGGCCTGTTATCAGGACTTACAGCCTCGCAGCTGATTGAAGCGCTCTCACCGGCACGCAGACTGGTGGGAGAAGCCGAGCAGTTAATCTTTGGCGGCGTAGTGCTGGCGCTTGCGGCTTCCGGTTGCGGCGCATTGGTGAAGGATGGGGTGATTGGCGGCAGGACTGGCGCATCGCTTATATCCATCACTTCAACGCCATCGCCAACCTCTATTTCTTCCAATGCAGTCAAAACCATTGCTGTGGCAGTCTTGTGGTGCACGTTGAGCACAATCAGATCACCCACCGTTCGGCGCGGCAGGCTGGAAACGTCGTCATGCGGAAGTCTGTGTGGATCTTTTTGCGTGTCGTCGTAATCCTTGGCATCGAGTGATAAGCCGTCGACAGGATGATGGTAAGAAGCGGAATATGTACGCGTGGCCCGCAGATAGTCTCCGGGTTTCAGGCCTTTGTCCGCTCCGATATTCAGGTATGCCTTGTATTTGGAGCCCAGATAGGAATCGAATTCCTTAGCCATTACAATGCGCCCCTGGGGCTTACCCGTCGGAGGTGTATAGCGATCCAGGGTAACTTTGCGGAATTGTGGCGCTTCGCGCTCAACTAGTGGAATAGCGAGGTCGCCCGGCAGCACGTCAGCGCAGCTTAGTTCAAAGCTGGCGATTCCCGTGCTCTTCTGCACATCCGTTATTTTCACGATCGCCAGCTCTAGGTATGGCACGCCCGCGTTGCGCACTGCGGACCTTTGTCCCGGGAACAGCTCATAACGGTTCGTGTCTTTTAGCTCTCGGACAATCTGGTAGTGATCCCCTTCTTTCATGCCCTGGCCGTGGATGAAAATTGTGTCGATTGCGGCGGCAAATCTTGTCTGGTCAGGACTGTTGTGTCCTCCGGCGACGAACAGCTTGTCTGGGACCTTTTCGGTCGTCAGAAAGCCTGAGCAATACATGTCACTGCGCGTCGGCGTATTGCCAACCTCACGAGTGCCCTGAGCCTGTATGTGTGCAGGCTGCACCGGTTGCGGTTGAGCTGGCTGTGTTTGAGCAGGCTGCGGCTGAGCAGGTTGGGGCTGTTGTGAAAAGCCCATGTTCGATAAACCGCCCGATAAAACCATCCCCGCCAATACCAGCGGCACCAGCTTGAAATTCTTCATTACTTCCTCCCGTACGCCTCTGCAGGAGAACAAGTCTCTCCCACGGGACGCGCAATGTCCCGGGTGGAACATATCACCGGGTTTCATACGACTTCAACTAAACTCTTATTTACTAAGGAGATACGCTTAATTACAGAAGTTCTATTCACTTCTTGCATTCGGTGCTTGAATCTGTGATTTTTCATCACGTATGATGGCCAGCCCTCTGTAAATCTAATGAATGGAACATCATCCAGTTACGCGCCAAGGTTCCTGCCCGCCCGGCTACCCCGGGTGTGCGTGGCCATTGCTGCCTCCAATCCGGCGGAAATCGTCCAGAAAGCCGACCTTGCTGTCCGGGATAACCCCTTTATTGAGTTCAGGTTAGATTACCTTTCCAACCCCGCTCTTGGGCTGCCAAAGCTTAAGACTTTTGTGGAATTTCATCCTGAAGCGCTGATTGTGGCCACCTGCCGCCGCGCCACGAACGGAGGAAAATTCAAGGGATCAATCGCCTCGCAGATTGACGTTCTGGTAAAAGCCGCCAGTCTTGGCTGCCATCTGGTGGATATTGAGCTGGAAACGGCCGCGCAGCTTAAGCCAAGTGATTTCAATCGTTTGCGCCGATCTGCCCATTTGATCCTCTCGTACCACGATTTTCGCGGCACAAAAAAGTTGGAAGAAATTTTTGCCAAAATGCAGCAGCATCCTTCCGACTTCATCAAGATCGTTACCACCGCAAATTCGCTCTATGACAACGTGGTGATGATGAAGTTCCTGGAGAAGTACAGCCATTCCCATTCGCTCATCGGCCTCTGCATGGGCGAGCAAGGTGTGATCAGCCGAGTGCTCTGTGTTCGCGCCGGTAGTCAGTTCACTTTTGCCGCCGCCAATCCCGGAGAAGAAACCGCGCGAGGACAACTGACCGCCCGAGCGCTGCGCGATGTTTATCGCATTGACCAGGTTGACGCCGCCACTCGCGTATATGGCGTCGCCGGCGATCCTGTGGCGCATTCGCTTTCTCCTGCGATGTTGAATACCGCTTTCCGCAGAGAAAACGTGAATGCCGTTTATCTGGCGCTGCATGCCAAGACCGTGGAAGACCTCACGGCTTGCGTGCAGGATATTCCAATTGCCGGCCTCAGCATCACCATGCCATACAAAGAGCCGATCCTGAAAGAGCTTGACAAGAGCGATCCATGGACAGCCAAGGTCGGCGCCTGCAATACGATGGTGCGCAGCCAGGATGGCAAGCTCTATGGCTTCAATACTGACGTGAATGGCGTTGTCCGTCCGCTGGAGATGCGCATTCGCCTTCAGGGAGCAAAGATTCTGGTGCTGGGCGCAGGCGGCGCGGCCCGCGCTGCCGTCTTTGGACTGAAAGAGCGCGGCGCTGAAGTCTCGATCCTGAATCGCACGGCCGCCCCGGCGCAAAAGCTGGCCAAGCAGGCCAGGGCCAAGGTCATCAATCGCACCATGCTGAAGAAGCTGGAGTTTGACGTGATCATCAACGCCACGCCTGCCGGTATGGAAGGCAACAAAGATCCGCTGCCGCTGACCGAACCGGAGATGAAGGCCAAATATTTCTTTGAAATGGTGTATAACCCGGCGGAAACCAAAATGATCAAGATGGCCCGCGCTCGCGGCATGCACGTGATTCCCGGCGCAGAAATGTTTGTCCAGCAGGGCGCACGCCAGTTTGAGATCTGGACCGGCAAGCCCGCGCCCATACTCGACATGCAGCGCGTTGTCGATCACGCACTCGCCCAGCAAGCCGCTGCAAAGGCAGCAGAAGCCGGCAATGGGAAAAAGGGGAAGTAAGTAAGAATGGAAATTCTTGCCGCTGATTTGGGGAAGTCTTACCGCTGATTTACGCGGATAAACGGTGATCTTTTATTCAAAATAAGGCGCTGCGAGGATATCGCCTTGTTTCGCCTAACGATTTCGACTCTGGTGAAACACCGGCCAATACCAAGCGCTTTGTCCAAAAGATCATGTTGTTTACCTCTAATTACGGTCTGTTGTTGCTCGCGGTGACATACGTGATGCAGATGATGCCCCTCTCAATTCATCCCGGGTCTTCATTAATTTTGTGTATAGTCAAAAACGCTGAGCCAC
>DASXKZ010000331.1:0-18401 GCA_036496525.1 Candidatus Angelobacter sp. | reverse complement strand
AAATGATGGGAAGTGAAGAGTATGAAGTGTTGGAAATCGCTGCTGGGCTCTTCTCTTCCGTTGCAGCATTGAGGCCGCAGCAGTTGATGGATGGCATTGGCGAGATCATGCTGGTGAAAGACCGCAGCCTAAGCTTCCTATTTCGCAAGTTCCCGTTCGTGTTATTGCCGGAGGATGTCATCATTCAATGGCTCGAAAAGTACGGTCTAGAAGGTGCTCGCATACTTGCAGGTCACGTTCCGGGACCATTCATAGGAAACCAAGGCCCTGAGTTGCATCCGGTTTCGCGATATATTCTGGAGAAGTACGGGAACGACGATGTTGTGTATTCGGCTTGGGTCACTGGGATGCACAGCGGCCACGCCTTTGCTGGCTCTATCGCAAATTACACGGAAAACCAAGCTTCTGCGGCAGAGCCATTTCTTAGCTTTCCAATTGAAGCCGTGCGTCGGTGGGCTCGCGATCGGATTGCATTCGCTGCTGAAAACACCGAGCGGTTCCGGCAACGCGAGGAGGAGCTATTCTGAAGCTGGATTCGTGGTAGGTTCCTGCCTTTCCGTTTTCGGGAATTACCTGCGTTCCCGGCGATGCCTCGCCTTGTGCATCTTCCATTCTCTGGAATAGCATCTAATTTGTCATCGACCAAAGGCTCTGTTCCCTGTCCACTTTGTCAGCCCTTAGATATTGAGGATATTTATGCAAACACGTAACTTTTCCCTCCGAATGCTGGCGCTGCTTTTGGCGCTTGTGCTGACGCAGCCTTTTGCCCTGACAACGGCGCAAGCGCAGACCGCGCCTACGCTGCCTGACCCGGGCAATACGGGGATGAACAAGCAGCAGCAGCAACAACTGGGGCTGCAAGCCATGGGCGAAGTCTATAAGCAGATGCCGGTGCTTCCGGATTCCAGTCCGGAGACGCAATACATTCAGCGCCTGGGAAAGAAACTCTCGGCGGTGATTCCGGCGGACAAAACGTGGCCTTATCAGTTTCACGTAATTCCCGCGTCGGACATCAACGCTTTTGCGCTGCCGGGCGGACCGATCTTTGTGAACATTGGGACCATTACGGCGGCGGAGAATGAGGCACAGCTGGCCGGTGTGCTAGCGCACGAAATGTCGCACGTATACATGCAGCACTCAGCCAAGCAGGCGCCGAAAGCCACGTGGGCGAACATCATTGCCGGGCTGGGAGGCGCTGTGCTGCCGCAGAGCGGGATTGGAAACCTGGCGCGGATGGGAATTCAGTTTGGCGCGGGCTCCATGCTGATGAAATATTCGCGCGGTGATGAAGCCCAGGCCGATTCGACCGGCGCAATCATTATGTACAAAGCGGGCTACAATCCGCAGGCGATGGCGGACTTCTTTGAGACGCTGCAAAAAAAGTACGGCGCCGGCGGACCTCAGTTACTAAGCGATCACCCGAATCCAGGGAACCGCACGGCCGCAGTGCAGCAGGAGATCCAGAACTGGCCGAAGAAAAATTACACGAGCAACAGCCCGGAGTTCGCCACCGCCAAGCAGGATGCAACGAAGGTGAAGGCCTATAGCGCGCAGGAAATCGCCAACGGGGCAAAGTCTGGCCAATGGGAGCAGCAGAACAGAAAGAACAATGTTGTGCCGGCAAGTCTGCAGCAATCATCGAACCAGGGCAGCGGCGCGGGTAGTGGAAGCGGCAGTGGCGCGGGCAGCGCTGGGAACAGTGCGGGTGCAGGCGCAGGTGCGGGAAGCGGGAATGCGAATGCTGCCGCGGAGGATGTTTCGTTCAAAGAAATCAAGCCCAGCGACCATTTGACCCGGCACGAAGCTCAGGGCTTTACAATTTATTATCCTGACAACTGGAAGGTTGCCGGCGATGCAAACATGACGATCATCGGGCCACCATCAGGGTCGACGCAAACCGGCATTGCTTATGGCGTGATTGTCGGCAATCAGCCGGGCGGTGGCGGATCGCTGGATGACTCAACCCAGAAACTCGCGCAGGGCATGGCACAGGATAATCCCGGCATGAAGATTTCCGGTGAGATGAAGCCCATCGACGTGAATGGGACACAAGGGCGGTCGCTGGAACTTTCCGGCAAATCTCCGCTGATGCTGAACGGCGAGCCGCTGCCGGAACGCGACTGGCTGGTGACATTTGCAAGCCCGCAAGGCGGGCTGGTGTACCTGGTCTTTGTTTCGCCGGAACGAGACTTTAACCAGCTTCATCCTACGTACCAGAAA
Organism: Candidatus Angelobacter sp.; assembly: GCA_036496525.1. Taxonomy (GTDB): domain Bacteria; phylum Acidobacteriota; class Terriglobia; order Terriglobales; family Acidobacteriaceae; genus Angelobacter. The sequence goes on along the minus strand of DASXKZ010000331.1, from coordinate 16,181 downwards.
ATGCTGAACAGTTTGCAGTTGCAATAGATAGGGCTTGCTTGTTTGCAGGATTCACGGGCCTGAGACGACACAAGGAAAAATAGGCGCATCATAGTAATGGTGAGGGTGATGGAGCGGGTTTTTATCGTTTCCTCGCGTGAGTTGTGCTGAAGTCCAACGATGTCAGGTGCAGCTACATCACCCAATCATTTTCTCAACTCTGCTTCCCTTCCAACTCCGCCCAGCGACTATAAAGCTCGTCCACAGCTTTCTGCGCTTCTTGCATCTCCGCGTGTGCGTTTAGCAGCCGCGCTGCGTCACTGGCGATTGCAGGATCTTCCGCCGCCGCGCGCTTCTGTTGCAACATTTCTTCCGCCTGTGCAATGCGCTGCTCGATCTTCGAAAACTCGCGTGCTTCCAGATAAGAAAGTTTCTTCTTTGCAGTCGGCTCCGCTGTGCGCTGCGGCGGGCTTGCCGCTTCATTGCTCAGTGTGCGAGAAGGTTGCTTGCTCTCCGCCTGCCACTCTTCCCATTGCAGATAATCGGCAAACGCTTCCGCGCCGCCACGTCCGTCAAGGCCAAGCACCGTGGTGGAAACGCGATCCAGCATGTAGCGATCATGCGTCACCAGCGCCAGCGCGCCGGTATATTCAAGCAAACTCTCTTCCAATATCTCCAGCGTTGGAATATCAAGATCGTTCGTCGGTTCGTCCAGCAGCAGGAGATCGGCGGGCTGAAGCATCAGCTGCGCGATCAGCACACGCGCTCGCTCTCCGCCGGAAAGCCTGCCTACAGGTTGGTTGAGCTGCTCGCTGGTAAATAAAAATCGCGCCGCCCACGATGCAACGTGAATTACGCGATCTTGATAAACGACGGCGTCGCTGTCAGGCGCAAGCGCGCGGCGCAAAGTTACATCGGGATCAAGCACGCGGTTCTGGTCAAAATACACCACGCGCAGAAAATCAGCGCGTCGGATTTCGCCTCCGCTCGGCTCTATTTCTCCGCGCAGCAGCCGCAGCAGCGTGGTCTTGCCGCTGCCATTCGGGCCAACCAGCCCCACGCGCTTGCCTGCCGTGAAAATAAAATCCAGATCGGCAAACAATTTGCGCTCGCCAAAGGAGTAGCTCACATGGTCAAGCTCCACCAGCCGCTTGGTCTTGCGATCAGTGGCAGAAAAATCAATCTTCGCGCTCGCCGAGCGCGTGCGTGTATTCAGGTCAGCCAGTTCGGATATCAGCTTGTTCGCATTGTCAATCCGCGCTTTGGCTTTCGTCGCTCGCGCCTTAGGACCACGGCGCAGCCACTCAATCTCCGTGCGAACTCTGTTCTCCAGCGCTTCCTGATGTTTTTCCTGCGCCCGCAGAAACTCTTCCTTCTGCACCAGGAACGTGCTGTAGTTTCCCGGCACGCGTAGCAGCCCGCCGGGATACGCGCGGCTCAACTCCACCGTCTGCGTGGCCACGTTCTCCAGAAAATATCGATCATGGCTCACCACTACGCAGGCAAATGATTCCGACCGCAGCAACTCTTCCAGCCACTCAATTCCTTCAAGATCAAGATGGTTCGTCGGCTCGTCCAGCAGCAACACGTCCGGATGCTGCACCAGCGCTTCGGCAATCGCCAGCCGCTTGCGCCATCCGCCGGAAAGCGATGCCGCATGCGCGTCAAAATCTTCAAAGCCGGCACGCCCCAGCGTTTCAAATAAGCGTCCTGCACGCTCTGCTTCCAGAACGGCGCTACGCTCCAGCGCTTTCATCACCACAGACCGCACGGTTTCTCCCGCTGCAAACTGCGAGTCCTGGATCACGTAGCTCAGGCGCGTGTGCCGCCGCACCGCGACAACGCCGCCATCCGGCTCGATGCCGCCGGAAAGAATCCCCAGCAGCGTGGACTTCCCCGAGCCATTCGGCCCGATCAGCCCAATGCGGTCGCCTTCAGAGACAGTAAATGAAATATCTTCAAAAAGCGGTAACGCGCCGTATCGTTTCCCAATGGCTTGTGCGTTGATGATGGGCGGCAAAGATTTACTCGGCTCCTTGCAGCTTACTTCCCGACATACAACTCCGGCAGAGTTTGTTTCAGGTGGTCAAGCTTGGGCAGATCGTTGATGGCAATGTACGGCTCGTACGGATGATGTTCCGCGTAGTCCTGGTGATACCCCTCAGCGGGATAAAACGCCTGCAGCGCGACAACCTGCGTCACAATCGGGCCAGAAAAAACTCTTGTGCCGTTGAGCTGATCTATGTACGCCCGCGCCACGCGATGCTGGTCCTCACTGGCAAAGAAAATCGCCGACCGATACTGCGTTCCTTCGTCCGGACCTTGTCGGTTCAACTCCGTGGGATCATGCGCCACGGAGAAAAAAACTTTCAAAATCTGCCCGAAAGAAATCTGAGAAGGATCGTAAACTACTTTTACCGATTCCGCGTGTCCTGTCCGTCCGGTGCTCACAGTTTCATATTGCGCCGTGCCAGCCGATCCGCCGGAATATCCAGCAGTGGCGCTGCTCACGCCTTTCACATGCTCAAACACAGCTTGTATACCCCAGAAACATCCGCCGGCCAGCACCACAGTCTCAGAGCTTTTAGTTTTGCTTAACGGCTCGTCAGTGGCCGGATTCGGCAGCTTCACCGCTGCGCTGGAAGCGTGGCAGGCAATGGTAGTGAGGAGGATAGAAATCGGAATCAGTCGGGCAATCGAGCGAATCATCATGCGTTGTCTTTCCGGGGCTAAAGCCCAATGTAGTTTGGATCGCAACGCGGCCCTGAAGGGCCGCTCTTCCACCACCAGCTTACGCCTTCTTGTTAAAAGTCAGCGAAGCTGAGTTCATGCAGTAGCGTTGGCCGGTTGGCCGTGGGCCATCGTTAAACACATGCCCAAGATGCGCGCCGCAGCGCTTGCATTCCACCGCGGTGCGCCGCATTCCAAAGCTGTTGTCCGTAATGGATTCCACGTTTTCCTCGGCAATCGGCTGGTAAAAACTGGGCCAGCCAGTCCCCGATTCGAACTTTGTATCAGAGCTGAAGAGCGCCGTGCCACAGCAAGCGCAGCGATAGATCCCCGGCTCGTGATTGTTCCAGTAGAGTCCTGTAAAAGCCATTTCTGTGCCGTCTTCACGCGTTACGTTGTACACCCCAGGCGAAAGCTGCTGCTTCCACTCACTCTCACTCTTCACCACCCTGGGAACGTGCACCTTGTCTTTGCGCTCGCCGGAATCGGTAAATTCCACAATGTCAACTTCCTGCGGCGCGGCATTCGGATTATGCGCGCCACCAGCTTCCTCTGTCTCAGTCTTCTTTGAAAAAATGCCCATATATAAAAAGTATAATCCTCCGCCCATGATCACCGCAGAGAAGCTTGCGCCGGCAGCCAAAAATGCGCGCCGCGAACTTCTGCGCGATGATGATGTATCTATTGAATTGAACATGCTGTGACCAGACCTGCACCTATAGTACGGTCAGGAGCGGACATTGGATTGCCGGCTGGTGGAAACAGATCTTATGCCAATGTCATTCTGAGCGCAGCCGGAGCAAACGCGAACGGCGCAGTCGAAGAATCCCAGTGCAGCCGGCTGCAACTATGTTGCCTCAGGGAGTTCTACCGAGACATTCTTGTTCGAACGCCTTGATACTGCATGGCACACGACAGACCCTCGGGATCCTTCGACTCGCGCATTCACGCGCGCATCGCTCAGGATGACAAATGGAAAGAAGGTAGCCGAGCACCTGACATCGAGAATGATTCGAGAAGACATGGCGGATTTCCGTGTCCCCTGAATCGAAAACTAGTCTATTTACTGACCGCCATTTGCTGCTGCGCCGCCTGGTATTCCTCGTAGGTGCCCTTGAAGTCCTCGATCTTGTGATCGTCAAAGTGCCAGATGCGGGTGGCCACTTCGTCGATGAGATCATGATCGTGGGTGACGAGAAACACAGTGCCTTGGTAGCGTTGCAGGGCGATATTCAGAGCGTTGATGGACTCAAGATCAAGGTGATTGGTGGGTTCGTCCAGCACCAGCACATTGGGTTTTTGCAGCATCAGCTTGCAGAAGAGGATGCGCGCAGCCTCGCCGCCGGAAAGCACGTCAGTCTTTTTAGTGGCTTCGTCACGGACAAAGAGCATCTGGCCCAGCAAGCCGCGGATTTCTTCATTGGAAACCGATGGGTCCCATTGGAATATCCAGTCCAGAATGGTGCTGCCTTTGTCAATCAGGCTGCGATGGTCCTGCGGAAAATAGCCGATAGCGGCTTCGTGTCCCCAGGTGGTCTTGCCGCCATCAATAAATGGTCCGGCATAACCTGAGGTCTGGCGCAGTTCCGATTCAGGCGTATTCGGCGAATTGGCCAGCAACGCGTTCAGCAGCGTTGTTTTGCCCGCGCCGTTGCGGCCCATGAGCGCGATTTTTTCTCCGCGCGTTACGCTGGCGGTAAAGTCCTGGATGACGTGGTTATCGCCGTAGGATTTGGTGACGCCCTCAATCTCAAGAATGTGCTTGCCCGATGGCCGCTTCATTTCAAACTTGATGAATGGGCGGGCAATGTTGGATCGCGCCAGCTCCGTTACCTGTAGACGCTCAACTTCCTTGCGTCGCGACTGCACCTGGCTGCTGCGCGTTCCGGCGGCAAAGCGCTGGATAAACTCATTCAACTGCGCGATTTTCTTTTCGCGCTGCGCGTTCTGTGCTTCAATCTGCGAGCGCACCTGCGTCTTGGTCATCACCATGTCGTCATAGCCGCCGGTATAGGTAATGATGGTTTCGTAATCGATATCTGCAATGTGGGTGCAAATGCTGTTCAGAAAATGGCGATCGTGCGAGATGGTGATCAGCACGCCGTCATAGCGATTGAGAAAATCCTGCAGCCAGTGGATCGAATCAAGATCAAGATGGTTCGTCGGTTCGTCGAGCAGCAGCGCTTGAGGATTTCCAAAGAGCGCCTGCGCCAGCAGCACACGCATTTTTTGTCCGCTGGGCAGCTCGCCCATCTTGCGTTCATGCGCACTGTCTGGGATATCAAGTCCCTGAAGCAGAATGGCCGCGTCGCTCTCCGCCGAGTATCCGTCTTCTTCGCCGACCACGCCTTCAAGCTCGCCCAGTCGCATGCCATCTTCATTGGACATCTCAGGCTTGTCGTAAATGTGGTTGCGCTCTTCCATCGCGGCCCACAGGCGCTTGTTGCCCATGATTACCGTATCGATCACGCGATACGCGTCAAAGGCAAATTGGTCCTGGCTGAGCACGCTGAGCTTTTTGGGGCGAACCACGCTTCCCTTCTGCGGCTCCAGTTCGCCGGAAAGCAGGTTCATAAAGGTCGTTTTGCCCGCGCCGTTTGGGCCAGTGAGGCCATAGCGCTTCCCCGGCGTAAACGCCGTGGAGACCTCATCAAACAATATTTTTGCGCCATAGCGCATGGACACGTTACTGACTGAAATCATTGGCTTTCAAGGGAACTGCGAAAGGAATTCCGGCTTGCGAGGCGGGACCGCAGCGTCATTGTTATTTTAGCACGCTTCGCGTGCGGAAACCGCTTTGCAGAATCGCATGAGCCATCATGGATCCGCACCTGTAGCAGCGCCGCTCAGCACGCCAAGCCGGCTTCGCGGCTGAACGTTTAATTTGGGTACGCATCGCGTTTCGTACCGCGGATTTGCGCGGACGATCGCAGATCAGGGAAACAGAAGACAACTTACCACTGATCAGCACGGATGACACTGATCAGAGAGTCATCCGCGTAAATTAGCGGTAAGTTTTTGCTTTTCTCCGTGCCTTCGCGGGTAAGTTCTTGATTTTTCCAATCACCGATCACCTGATTTTAGATTTCCTCTGTGTTCCTTCGTGTCCTCTGTGGTAAGGTTCTTGATTTCCCGATGTCGCGCGATTACGGCGATCTCCGATTTGACCCTCATCCCTAACCGCCTCTATATTTTAGGATTACCTCTCGCGATGACAAACCCGATCCAGACCATCAAAGACCTCACCCAATCAGCCCTGGGCGATATCAACGCGGCTTCCACGCTGGCCGACTTGGAGAAGGTCCGCGTCGCGGTGCTGGGACGCAAAGGCGAGCTTGCCGGAATTAGCAAAACGTTTGGCGCGATGGCGCCTGAAGATCGCGCCAAAGCAGGACAGCTACTCAACGAAGCCAAGAGCACGCTGGAAAAATCGTTTGAAGATCGCAAGGCATCGCTTGAAGGATCGGAATCCGATCAGCGTTTCAAGGCGGAATGGATTGACCTCACTGTCCCGCCACAAGGCATTGCGCCGGGCCATATTCATCCGGTCACGCAGGTACAGGATGAGATTGAGCAGCTCTTCACTTCCATGGGATTCCGTGTGCTCGATGGGCCGGAAGTGGAAACCGACTATTACAACTTTGACGCGTTGAATATCCCCCCTGATCACCCGGCGCGCGACATGCAAGACACTTTCTGGATGACCGATGGCCATCTGCTGCGCACGCATACCTCGCCGGTGCAGGTACGGGCATTGCAGAAGTACGGCGCGCCCATGCGGATGATCGCTCCCGGCCGCGTCTTCCGCAATGAAGAAGTGGACGCATCGCACGAGCACACGTTCTATCAGGTTGAAGGCATGATGGTGGACCGCGATGTTTCCGTGAGCCACCTGATTTACTTCATGCAGACGCTGCTCAGCTCGGTCTTTGGCCGCAAAGTCACTGTCCGCCTGCGCCCCGGCTACTTCCCTTTTGTGGAACCCGGATTTGAGCTCGATATCCAGTGCCTGATTTGCGGCGGCAACGGTTGCGCCGTGTGCAAGCAGAGTGGATGGGTGGAGCTGCTACCGTGCGGGCTGGTGCATCCTAACGTGATCAGCAACTCCGGGCTCGATCCGCAGGAGTGGAACGGATTTGCTTTTGGCCTGGGCCTCACGCGCCTGGCCATGATGCGCTATGCCATTGACGATATACGCCTGCTGCAGAGCGGCGACCTGCGTTTCCTGAACCAATTTTAGACTATGAAATTTTCTTACACTTGGCTTCGCGAGCTTGTCCCCGGCCTGAAAATGGACGTGACCACACTCGCCCAGCAGATCACCATGAAGACCGCCGAGTGCGAAGGTGTGCACGATCCCGGCGCATTTGCGGGCGCCAGCGTGGCGGCCGTTGCCGACGCGGAAAACTCCGAGCCCGATTCCATTATCGAGATTGATAACAAATCTCTCACGAACCGGCCTGATCTCTGGGGACATCTGGGCATGGCGCGTGAAGTTGCTGCCATCGCCGGCCTTGGCGTGGCCGATCCCGTAGGCGATCTACCCTCGGCGGCCAGCAAAGGCGAACTTTCCATCACGATTGAAGACCCGTCACTCTGCGCGCGCTTCAGCGGACAGAGAGTAGGAAACGTAAAAGTCGCGCCTTCTCCGCTGTGGATGCAGTACCGGCTGAACTCACTGGGTGTGAATCCCATCAACAATCTTGTAGATGTGACGAACTATGTGCTGTGCGAACTTGGCCAGCCCATGCACGCCTATGACGCCGATCTGCTGGGCGATACCATCATTGTTCGTGCCGCGCACAAAGGTGAGTCGATCCTTGCTTTGAACGGCGAGAAGTATTCTCTGGGGCCGGAAGAGATTGTCATCGCGGATGCGCAGAAGCCCGTCGGCATTGCCGGCATCATCGGCGGCAATGATACGGCCATTCGCGACACGACCAAGCGCATCGTCCTGGAAGCTGCGTCGTTTCCAGCGGCGCAGGTGCGCAAATCTTCATCGCGGCTCAAGCTCCGGACGGATGCCTCCATGCGCTTTGAAAAAGGTCAGGACCCGGAGAACACCGTTCGCGCACTGGCCCGGGCGGTTGAGTTGCTGAAACAGATTTCACCCGGATCGCAGGCCGCTCCGCCAATCGACGTTTATGCGCGTAAATCAACGCCGCCCAAAATTCAGCTCGATATCGATTGGGCAGAGCGCAAGCTAGGGCGCAAGCTTTCAACCGAAGAAGTCATCAACATCTTCAAGTCGCTCGTCTTCAGCGTGGAGCAACTCGACGCGCGCAAACTTCTGATTACCGTCCCGAGCTGGCGTGCCACTAAAGATATTTCCATCCCAGAAGATCTGGTGGAAGAAATCGGACGCATGGTTGGCTATGCTTCCATCATTCCGCAAGCGCCCGCGGTGCTGTCTACGCCCACACCCCGCAATCTTGACCATGAGCAGCACCGCGCCATTCGCGCGGCGATGGTTGGCCAGGGATTCACTGAGGTTTCCAACTACTCTTTTATCTCTGACGCGGATGCGGCCATGTTCGGCTACTCGACAGAGAAGCTATTGCAGGTCGCTAACCCGATCATTGCCGACCAGAAATATATGCGCCCCGCTCTGCTGCCGGGAATCCGCCGCAATCTCGCGGACAACAGCCGCTACTTCACCGACTTTCGTCTGTTTGAAATCGGACGCGCTTACGGCAAGGGCGCTGACGGCGCACCGAAAGAGCACACGCATCTGATGGCCGCGATATATGGTCGCGAGACGAACGGGGCAAACCTGCTGGAGATGAAACGCGTGGTGCAGTATGTTGCTGCGGGCTACAAGGTTGTGCCTGCAAAAGGTCATGACAAGGTCATGCATCCGGAGCGCGCCGCACATATTGAAGTTGGAGGCCAGCGGGTGGGCGATCTCTATGAGCTTCATCCTTCGCTGCTCGACCGGGGCCGCGCCGCCATTCTTGACGTTGATCTGGATGCTCTGCAAGCGCTGCCATCACAGCGGCAGGCGTATCGTCCGCTGCGCCGCTTCCCAACCAGCAGCTTCGATCTTTCAGTGGTCGCTGGCTCGCATGTGCTGGTTGCAACTCTGGAAGACAAGCTGCGCCAACTTGCGGGAGACAGACTTGTCTCATTGCAATTTTTGTTGACCTTCCCGCTGCCGCCGGACAAGAAGAGCGTCTCCTTCCGCCTTACGTTGGGCGCGGATGATCGCACTCTTACCGCAGAGGAAGTTACGCGAACCCGCGAACGAGTGGTGGAAGGAATCAAAGCGGCGGGATTTGAGTTGCGGGAATAATGCAAAATGACTACCGCAGATTTTCGCGGATGAGCGCGGATACACCTGGTCGTGCATTCTTTGATCCGCGTTGATCAGCGTTCATCCGCGGTAAGATTTGTTTCTACTGAACGCGCCTCACGATTGCCTTTGCAAATCTCTCCGCCGCGCCTTCTGCCAATCCTAAAAACAACTCCGGCTCGATCAACTCCAGTTCCATCAGCACCAGCTTGCCGTCGCGAGCCACGGCATCGATGCGGCAGTAGAGCGAATCACGCACGCGCAGAAGCCTCGCCGCAATCTCATCCGCCTGCGTCAAGAGATCGTGCTGAGGTATGAACAACTCGGCTGAGCCGCCGTGCTCCTGCTGCACGCGAAAATCTCCGGCGCTCGGTCGCTTTAGGACAGCGTGGCTGTACGCGCCGTCAATATAAATGAACGACATCTCACCTTGCGTCTCTATCTCAGGAATGAACTGCTGGATGAGAAATGCCTCACCTTCCATCTTGCTCTTCAGTTCATCTTCGTCCAGCACCGCCACGTTGTCGAACAGCCACGTCTTATGTGCCGAGGCCGACACCGCAGGCTTCGCCACGAATTTCTTCCAGTTGCGGATCTCTTGCCATCCTGATGATGCGATCGGACCGCCGTTGACGAAGACCGTAGGCGCGATCTCAATCCCCATCGTCGGCATCTCTCGCAAATAAAACTTGTTTAGATTCCACAGGGCTGTCTCCGGATCGTTCAATATCGGAGCCTCGCGTCCCGTGCGCCGCAGCCATTCCATAAACTCATCGTGGTACAAGTGATAGTCCCAACAAGACCGCAGGACAATCAGATCGAACTTCCTGAAATCGCAGCCGGAGGATCTCCAGTCAACAATCTCTGTTTCGACTCCCGCCCTCGCCAGATGCGGCAGCATCAGCCGTTCGCTCTCTGCGCCGTGGGGAAGGCCGCTGTGTGTAATCAGCGCAAGGTGTTTTTTCATGAGCGGAGAAAGGTGTAGCGACCGCTCATATTTTCTGCAAGTCGGCTACCGTGCGCTCATTCTGCACGTTGCCGGTGTTGAGCGTGCCAGCCGGTTCAAACAAGATGATATGCGTTTCCTCCAGCGTGTAAGGCATGTGCTCCGTGCCGTGAGGGACAATGATGAACTCGCCGGGACGAATCGGATCGCCATGCTCACGCCCCTCGGCGTCACGCCACTTCATATGAAGCTCGCCCTTGGTCACCAGAAACATCTCATCTTCCATGTCATGGTGATGCCACATGAAATCGCCCTGCACCTTGACCAGCTTGACCTGAAAGTTATTCAGCTCGCCTACAATCTTGGGGCTGAAATGATCCTGAAAGGCGGCAAACTTTTGCGCAAGGTTGACTACTTGCATATTTCTATTCCTCCCGCTGATTGACGAACGCCAAAGGCCGGCAACATTCTACTGTTGTTGGATTGCTTCAGACCGCGGATTGATTCACCAAGGTGATTGCGGCTTCAAGGATCGAGCCGTAACAAGTCAAGGAAGGAGCTCTAAATCCTGTCCCGCAGCAAACTAATGACGTCATCAGCGGTAATGATTCCGGTCAAGCGCTGTTCTTCATCCACCACGGGCAGCGTGAGCAGGTTGTACTTATCGAACATTTCCGCCACATCTTTTTCTGACGCGCTGGCTTCCACAAAGATCACGTGTTCCGGAGTAAGAGTTCCCAGGCGGGTGCCGCCCGGCGCCAGGACCAACGAGACCAGCGGCACAGAGCCTACCAGTTTTTCCTGGGAGTCCGCCAGGTAAATGGTACTCACGGTTTCCACCGGACCCTCAAAGCTGCGCAGGCGGTCAATGGCGTCACCCACGGTGTGCTCGGGTGAGAGCGCAATATAGTCCGTAGTCATGCGGCCGGCGGCTGTATTTTCATGGAAGGCCAGCAGCTCTGAAACTTCCTGGCGCTCTTCCGGTTCCATTTCTTCCAGAATTTCTTCTGACGTTTCCTGGGGCAGGTCGCCCAGCAGGTCGGCGGCGGCATCGGGGTCCATTTCTTCCACAATGTCGGCAGCCTTGTCAGAATCAATAGACCGCATGAGCTCGATCTGCATCTTGGGATCGATCTCTTCCAGCGCTTCAGCGGCCACTTCTTCTTTCAACGATCCAAAAACAGATTCGCGCTCGGCAGGCGCCAGCTCTTCCAGAATGTCGGCAATGTCCGCCGGATGCAGCCGGGAAAGCCGTTCATAGGCCAGGCGCAGACGCACACGGCGCGCCGGATCGGTTTCAATCAGGTCCACGGCTTCCCATGGAATCGACTTTTCCGGCATGCGCATGGCCAGCGCCTCAACTGCCCGGCTGGGAGCCATGCCCTTGAGCAGCCGCCGGATTGCGCCACGCAAGCCGATATCGACGCGCCCAACCTTGAGTTTGAGAGTGCCATTGAGTTGCTCGCGCAGAAGGTCAACATCATTCACGCGGACAACTTTGCGCCCGGAAACGTCAATAATCTGCTGATCGAGCAGGTCACGCTCCAGCAGCAGCATGCCTTCAGAGCTGGAAAGCGGCTGCCAGTCATGGGCAGAGCCGTTCACCTGAATGGCCGAACCGATCACGGTCTTGACCTGTCGCGATGGCAACAGGCGGTCGCCTTCACGGGTTTTTACAATGAAATCGGAGATGTGGTTTGAATCTTCCTGGGGAAAGATGGCCACTTCGCGCACGTGTCCGGCGAACGCGCCGCTGCTGTCATAGACAGACGCGCCCAGAATGCTCGAAAGTGCGATCTCTTCCCGCATGTTTTTCCCTAACTGGCAGAATACCCAATGTGGTTGGCCCTGACCAGAGCTAAACGCCACATTTACAACAACTATTTTCAGGAGACGTATTTTCACAGCAAGAGCCGGATAGTTTTCTCCGGGCAGTCGCCGATAAGATGCCGCTTAGAGAGACTCGGGGCGGCGGCGATGAAGAAAAATCTGAATCCCCACTGCCCTGAAAAGATTCTGTTACAGGAAGGAGTTTCTCCCAAATGGCAATCCAGGTTACAGACCTGCACATGCTGCGTGACCAGTTAATGATCCGTCGGCAAAAGCTTGAAACCGCAACAGCCAAAGCCCAGACGGCGAACCTTCTGCACCTGCTGGAGCAGGTTGACCATGCGCTGGAGCGCGTGGACCATGGCACTTACGGCGTCTGTGAGCATTGCGAAGGGACTGTGGAGCCCGAACGCCTGTTTGCCGATCCGTTGACGCAACTCTGCCTGGATTGCCTTAAGCCAGCGGAGCAACGCGCGCTGGAGCAAGACTTGCTGTTGGCTGCACGAATCCAGGCCGGACTGCTGCCCAAACGCGATTTCGTCGCTGCCGGATGGAAAGTGGCTTACCACTATGAGCCCGCAGGGCAAGTCAGCGGCGACTATTGCGATCTGGTGCAGCACGGCAAGGACCTTTACTTCATGGTGGGGGACGTTTCCGGCAAAGGCGTGGCCGCGGCCATGCTCATGTCAAACCTGCATGCGCTTTTCCGCGTGCTGATTCCCACGGGGCTGCCGCTGGAGCAGCTTGTGGAACGCGCCAACCGGCTTTTTTGTGAGAGCACGCTGCCCACGCAATACGCCACGCTCATCGTGGGCCGGGCGGACGAGTTCGGAAACGTAGAAATCTGCAATGGCGGCCATCCTGCGCCGTTCCATGTGGGACCGCAAGGGGTTGCAACGATTGAAGCAGCAACGGTCCCAATTGGGCTTTTCTGCGATCAGAAGTTCACGAGCACTACCCTGCGCACTGCTCCGGGTGACAGCTTGGTTATTTATACTGACGGCATTTCAGAGTCTGAAAGCCCAGACGGCGCGCAATACGGCAGCGCGTCACTGGCCACGCTGCTGGGCGCCTGCCATCAGTTGCCGTCTCAAGCGCTGGTGGATAAGTGCCTGAAAGAGGTCTTGAGCTTCCGCTCGGGCTCGCCGCGTTTGGACGATCAGGCGCTGATGGTGCTGCAGTTCCAGCCGTCCGCATAAATCCGTTCGATGGCAGATTGCAGGGGCGTGGAGAGCTACTTCTTCTTTAGCTCCGCCAGCGGATACTTTGTGCCTCGCCAGGTGATGGCTCCGTCGCGCAGGGCGAGGAAAGCAGACTGCAAAGCCGCGAAGTTGAATACCACGGCTGCAATCGGGCAGGTAAGAAAGAGCAGCGCGGAGTTTCCCATGTATCGTCCAGAGAAAGTGTAAGCCAGCGCAATCAAGGCAACCGCGGCACCAAAGCCTGCTTTTGCCCATCCCGGCGCCAGAAATAGACCCAGGAACGGACAGACACACAGGAAGAAAGTAAGGGCGCAGACAGCCAGCAGCAGGCTGATCCGGAACCGCAGGAAAGCGAAAAGATTTTTCTCCAGGTTGGCCACAACTCCCGCCGCACCAACGGCCCATCGCAGGCTGACAAGTTCAGGGCCAAAAACAACGTCCTGCCTCAGGCCCGCTTTCTTGACGGATCCGCCCAGTTTGATATCGTCCACCACTTCCAGACGCAAAGACTCATAACCGCCAATGGCTTCATAGGCTGAGCGGCGAATGAGATTGAATGCGCCCACGCCTATGTGGTCGCGTGCTTTAGGGTCGCGCACCTTCCACGGACGCATGGCAAAGCTGGCCATGGTCTGAGGAAATGAAATCATCATGCGCTCGCCCAGCGTTTTCATGTGCGCAGTGGGAAAAAGCACAAGATGGTCTGTAGCCGTCGTGGTGACGTAGTGAATGGCACGGCGCAGACACTCGGGATGAAAGACGCAATCCGCGTCGGTGAATAACAACCAATCGCTCGCGGTCTGCTGTGCGGCGTTTTTCTGTGCGGCATTTTTCTGAGACCCAAGCCACATGGCATGCACCTTGCCCAGCCAGCCTGGAGGAAGGTCGCGGACGTGGAGCACACGCAGTTTTGCAGAGGAAGCAGGCTCTGCCGCAAGGCGTTCCATGATCGCGCCAGTCTGGTCAGTGGAGCGGTCATTCACGGCGACAACCTGGTACTGCGGATAGTCGAGTTGCAGCAGAGACCGGAGCGCGGCTTCAATCTCTGCTTCCTCATTGCGTGCCGGAACAACGATTGTGAGCGATGGCAGCGATAAATCTGGCGGCGGATTCCACTCGGGCTGCGTGAGGTCGGCTACCTCAGAGAAATGCAGCGCAAGTTGCAACGTGGGAACCAGCCAGATCAGGGCCAAAAGCAGGCCTGAAATCCAATAAAGCAACGACCAGTCAAATACGATCATGCTCTCTGAACCTGGAAGCGCGGAGCAAACTTTGCGCCATAAAGAAGGATAAGCCCGGATAATGCTGCGGCCGCAAAGGCCACCCAGAAAGCGACCTGCAAGGAACCAGTCTTGTCAGAGATGCGGCCAATCAGCGTGGGAGAAAAAGCATCGCCCAGCAGGTGGATGATGAAGACATTGACGGCCAGCGCTGTGGAGCGAATATTGGGGCTTACGGAGTTGATGAGCGCGGCATTAGTGGGCCCCGTGCCGACGAGAACAAAAAACACGGCAACAAACATCGCGGGAAACATCAGCGGGCCTTTGGCATAAATGGCGGCCACCATGAAGGGCACTGCAATCAACATGGCGATGCCGGAAAAGGAATAGTACGCGCCATAGTAGCGCTTGAGAAGGCGGTCGCCAATCCAGCCGCCCAACAGCGTTGCGCCAATGCCGTTGATGATCACGATATAACTGAAGTCGATGTTGGAAGTTTTCACGTCGAGCCCACGCAGTCGCTGCAAGAATGTGGGAATCCAGACCTGCATACCGCCCATTGCAAAGGTGTAAGCAGCCATGCCGAGAGTGGAAGTGATGAATGCGCCATTCCGCACGAGTCCACGGAGCTGTGTCCAAACGTCGCCGGAAGCCCGCTCTTCATGTTGACCGCGCGGCGGTTCGGGAAGCATCCAGAGCAATATGGCCAGCAGGAAGCCGGGAATCCCGGCAGCCATAAATGGCGCTCGCCAGCTATGAAACGCATGCGCCAAATATCCGCCGACAAAGTATCCAGCGGCGCTGCCGACCGGAAGTCCCAGAAAAAAGATTGAGAGCATGCGGCCACGCTTGAACGTGGGGAAAGAGTCGGCGATCAGCGTGGGAGCGATGGTCGCATAACTGGCTTCACCAATGCCCACGATGGCGTGACGAAAAAGAAGCTGGTTATAGTCATGCACCAGCCATGTAAGAAAAGTGAAGCCGCTCCAGATAAAGATGCCGAAGACCACAATATTTTTGCGCGCGAAGCGGTCGCCCATCCAGCCCACAACCGGCGCGGCAAACATATAAGTAAAGAAGAAAGCGCTGGTGAGCAGGCCGATCTTTGCATCGCTCACCAGAAATTCTTTTTTCACTTCAGACTGCACAGCAAAGAGCGCGTTGCGGTCAATGTAATTGAGGATGTTCAGTCCGGTAAGCACCGCCAGCAAGAGCCGAGGATAGAGTTTTGGCGGCATGGATGGAGGGATTATAGCCGCCGGAAACCCCAACCGCGACAGATGGATTGCCCGCCACCGCACAGCAAAACGATCTGGGCACTGTTCTCGCGATAGACCGGCTGTTTTTCCGGTTTTTAATGGTAAGATGCTGCAAACAACCCCAAAAGCAGCAGTCAGGAAGGCCCCATGTTCAACCGGAAGTCTCTCAGGCTTATCTTATTGTCGGCATTCTTCGCGGTGATCCTTGTTGTGTCCGCCCAGACGGAACCGCAGGCGGCCCCAGCGCAGAGCGCTCCGGATCCGGTGGGAACGCAGCCAGCCCCGGCAGTGCCCGTGAAAGCTGAAACGCAGCTTTTGGTGGAATGCGTGGTCGGTGCAAAACATGAGTGCGCCACCAATATTAGCGTGCCGCTAGGACACCACATCAAACTCAGGGTCCGCAATTTGAAGGCTTGGATCGACCAGAAGAATTCGCCCTCGAACCTGGTTTTATTTTTGAATGGCAGGCAATTGGCCAAGACGTATCCGGCGGCGATTGAGGCCGCGTATGATCCGGCCCACCCTGAACTGAACGAGTTGCTCTTCAAGCTGCAGAGGACCCCTGAGACGGACCAGACCTGGGATGACCTTATTGTGCAGGAGAGAAACCTGCGCGGCCTTTTCCTGAGAGGAGTTTCACGGAAGGTGCGGCCCAGCGTTGGCCTTGAGGGAGGAACCTCGGCGCAGAGCAGCGCTGAATTTGAGTTGGTCCTGCTGCCGCTT
>DASXKZ010000330.1:0-52402 GCA_036496525.1 Candidatus Angelobacter sp. | reverse complement strand
CTTCGACTGCGCGCCCGTCAGCCATAAAATCTGTACATCCTTGTGGCGCTTTGCTCAGGATGACAGACTAAAACTAACTTCTCGTATCCTTAATTCGTGGAACTCGTTTTGCGTTAAAATGCGCTGATACCGGTCACATTCTCGCCAATAATCAGCGCATGAATGTCATGCGTGCCTTCGTAAGTCTTAACCGACTCTAGGTTCATCATGTGGCGCATGACCGGGTAATCATCAGCAATGCCGTTTGCGCCCAGAATGTCACGCGCCATGCGGGCACACTCCAGCGCCATCCATACGTTGTTTCGCTTGGCCATGGAGATGTGCTGGTGCCCAACTTTATTTGCGTCCTTGAGCCGGCCCACTTGCAGCGCCAGAAGCTGCGCCTTGGTAATTTCGCTGATCATCCATGCCAGCTTTTCCTGGACAAGCTGATGAGATGCAATTGGCTGGTCACGGAACTGCTTACGCACCTGGGAATATTGCAGCGCCGTGTCATAGCAAGACATGGCTGCGCCAATCGCGCCCCAGCCGATGCCATAACGCGCCTGATTCAGGCAGCCCAGCGGCGATTTCAGGCCGTCCGACCCGGGAAGAAGGTTTTCCAGCGGCACCCGAACATCCTGCAGCGAAAGCCCAGAGGTCACGGAAGCCCGCAGCGACCACTTGCCGTGCACGTCAGACGCCTTGAAGCCGGGCCGGTTGGTTTCGACCAGAAAGCCTTTGATGCGGTCTTTGTGCTCTTCAGATTTGGCCCATACGATGGCGACATCCGCGATGGAGCCTGAGGTGATCCACATCTTTTCGCCGTTGAGGACATATTCATTGCCCGACTTTACGGCGCGAGTGCGCATACCGCTGGGGTTGGAACCGAAATCAGGCTCGGTGAGGCCGAAGCAGCCAAGCTTTTCGCCCTTGGCCATGGCGGGCAGCCACTTTTCTTTCTGAGCATCGCTGCCGTAGGCGTAAATCGGATACATGCAAAGCGCGGACTGCACGCTGACGAACGAGCGCACGCCGCTGTCGCCGCGCTCCATCTCCTGCATCACCAGGCCGTATTCCACGTTGCCCATGCCGGCGCAGCCATAACCTTTCAGGTTGGCGCCAAAGAAGCCGAGATCGGCCATCGGCTTGACCAGTTCGCGCGGGAAGCGGCCTTCACGGTTGCATTCTTCAATGATGGGGACAAGATTTTCTTCGATGAAGCGGCGCGCGGTGTCTCGCACCAGGCGCTCATCGTCAGTGAGCAGGGAATCAAACTCGATGAAATCCACGCCCTTGAACTTAAAAGCGGGCATATTCTCCTCTTTGGTTGGGCCGATATATTGCCAGGGCAGCGGGACATTCATACAGGCAAGCAAAGGCCCGCTCAGGCAGACTTTCAAAGCTAGCAGAGGCAAACGGCACGGGTCAAACCGCATGCTAAGCTTTGGGCGAGGCCGACTTGCGCGCCGAGCCCACGCCTCAGGTGCAGAAGAATAACCTCCTTTAGGGAATGACGTAGAGCGGTTGGGAGCGAAGCGACAATTAAATGAAAACCAACGCCGTCCGATTGCTGGAGAGCTTGGGCGTGCAGTATGAACTGCGCGAATATGAAATTGACCCTGATGACCTGGCGGCAGAGACCGTGGCAGCCAAGATCGGGATGCCGCCGGAGCAGGTGTTCAAGACGCTGCTGGCGCGTGGCGATCGGCATGGCCTTTGTTTTGCCATTATCCCTGCCAACACTGAGCTTGACCTCAAAGCGCTGGCCGCTGCCACGGGCGACCGCAAAATGGAACTTGTCCCGGTCAAAGAGCTGCTGGGCTTGACGGGATACATTCGTGGCGGCGTAACCGTGCTGGGCGCCAAGAAATCTTTCCCGGTCTTTGCCGATGAAACCATCCAGTTGTGGGACTCCATTTCTATTTCTGCCGGCGTCCGGGGAACCCAGATCATCCTGCGGCCGGAAGACTACCTGCGGGCGACGGAAGCCGTAATGGCGGATATCGCCCGGGGGAAGTGGCCGCCACCTTTATAAGGCACGATTCAGTCTCTCCGCATTAATCTTCCTAATTTCGCTTTAATCGTTTTGTAAGGTAAGCACCTTATATATACTGTTTGGTCGCCCATCCCCCCACTATGGGGTTCCGGCGTGTCCGGGACCCCTTAGGAGTTTCTAATGGCCGCAGAACTGAATGAAACTGTCTGGATTACCTTGATGCATGAGATGCAGAGCTTTGTACGGCAAAACCTTGAACAGCCGCAGGTCCAGGCCGAGCTTCGCAACCTGATTGGCCCGCAACCGCTGAGGCGCGGCTACCGCCAGGAAGACAAAACTGACCTGATTCGCACCTTTGAACTGCTGGCTCCCGGCCTGCTGGTCGATTTCCTTGAAGCCAACAAGGAGATCATCAACAAATACGCGCTCCGCATCTGGGCCGCCGAGCGTGAAGGAATGTTCGACGTGCAAGCCAAAGTTTCGTAAGACTTAGCCCGGCAACTTCACCATTTAGCCCGACCGTTAACAGTAGTCGACCATCGCGCGATCTCGTCATCGCGTTGCAGCGGCTTCTACCCACTCTCCTCCGTCGATAGCCACCAGTTCTTGCCTTCACACCAGGAAGTTTCGTCCGGCTGCGTGTTGCGGCGCAACGACCTGACATTCCTCAGATCGCCGCGCTTGAATGCCTCCGCCAGCTTCTTTGCTGTCTCCTCGTCGCGAGCGCCCTGGCAGTTGATGAACATCACCGGCATCAAGAACCGAGCGCTGTAGCCATCAGGAGGAACGCGCGTAATCAGCAGCATTCCGCCAGCGCCGGGAGTTCCGCCCGGCCCATCGGGCGTGAGCGGGAAGAGAAGGCGTCCGCCGGGAAGCAGCGCGTCCAGCCAGATATCGAGCGGCGCAGTCGCGCCGGCATTCACGTAAATCAGGTTGCAGGCCGGCAGCGTGCCTTCCGCGCCTGAGCGCAGATATACTGTCACGTTCTCCATGTCCCCCAGATTGGCGGAGGCCAGTTCCGCCAGCGCCGGTTCAATCTCATAGGCAAAAACTTTTCCGCCCGGGGCCGACAGCCGCGCCAGTATCGCCGTGTAATATCCGGTGCCCGCGCCAATGTGGATTGCCGTTTCACCCGGCTGCGGATTCAGCGCCGACAAACTCACCGCATGCAGCACCGGCTGGCCGTTATTGATCTTGCCGGCCTCAGAGAGCGCCACCGTTACGTCCTGATACAGAAACGCCGGATCGCTGGTGGGCGTGTTGATGTATCCGCCACCGGCAAAAATCTTCCACGGCCCGGGCCCAAGAAAGCGCTCGCGCGGCGTGGCGGCAAATGCTTCCTGCAGGCGTCCGCTGGGCACGCCCGCCTGCGCCGTAATCAAGCTGGCAAAGAACGCTCTATGCGCCTCCAGACGTTCCACGTTTCGCTCCTTTTCTCAAGATATACATACCCTACTTCCTTCCCGCTCTCTTCTGCGCGATCACCAACCCTCTTGGCGTAGGCAGAAACACCACTGACACCAATCCTTCATCCTCCATACGCTTGGCGGCTTCGCGGACGGTCTTGAGGTGCGAGCTGGCGTCATGCATCAGAATCAAGCCGTTGGGATTGATGAGCGGAAGAAAATGCCGGACCTCAGGCTCGCGCAGCTCAGGCAGTGAGTCGCAAAACAGCACGTCGATGGTCCCGGTAACGCGCGTCTCCAGACTTGACTCGCAGCGGAAGTCGATAAACTTCTTCAGCCCGGACGCCTCAATCTTTTCTTTGGCCTTGGCAAAGACTTCTTTGTCCGGCTCGCAGGTAATAATCTTGCCGGAGCCGTTCTGCTTCAGCCCCTCGGCCATATAGATGGTGCTGACGGCGAGAAACGTCCCGGTCTCAACCACCAGGTTGGGCTTTACGGTGGTCATCAGGCATTTCAGAAAATCCAGGACTTCAACTTCGGCGGTCATGGTGTCAAACATCCTCCAGCGCTCAGGGTTGGGGCATTCAGGCGTGGCGCGATGATATTCTGGCTTGGTTTCCTGGTTGCCATGCTGGACTACGTGGTCCAGAACTTTGTGTACGGGATCTACTTTGCGAAATCGACGCCTCGCAACGATCAGCAGAACTACTCCAGCCACGATGGTGAGCAGCGCCGCCAGTTGCGCGTTGCTCATGCCCCACAGGATTCGAGGATTGATGCGGACGAACTCCACCAGAAAGCGCTCAATGCCGAACAGGACCAGAAATTCGCCGGTAATCACGCCGGGGGCAAGCGGATGCTGAATGGCGCGCGATCCGCGCCGCCATATATACCAACCGATCAGCACACAGGCGATGAATTCATAAATCGGCGTGGGATGGACGGCGCAGTTTTGCGGCCAGCCGTAAAGCGCGCATGTGCCGTTAGGCCCGCTGGTGGGAACCAGGCCGTCAGGGAATGCCATGCCCCAGGGAAGGTTGGTGGGCTTGCCATAGTCGCCGTCGCCGGAGATGAGGCAGCCGATGCGTCCCACGGCGTAACCCACGGCCGCCGCGAAGCTGGAAACATCCAGCATGGTGAGCATGTTCACGCCGTTGCGGCGGGCAATCAGAAGCAATGCAGCAATGCCGGCGACGAAGCCTCCAAACCAGGCAAAGCCACCGCGGAACCAGCCCAGCAGCGCGCCAAAGCTCTTGAAAGTATCGGCGTTAATGCGGTCGGCAGGTGTATCCACGATATGCCAGATTTTTGCGCCCAGGATTCCCGCGAATGCCACCACCGCGACGACGGTATAAGGATCAAGCTTCATCAGCTTGCGGCGCTTGCCCTCTTGCTCCAAAGCGCGGTCGGCTTCAGTGAACGCAAGTTTGCGTCGCTTGATCTCGCCCTCAAGCGCGTAATAAGCGGTGGCAAAGGCCACAACCATCAGCAGGCCAAAGGTCGGAATTTCCAGCGGCCCAATGTGTATATAAGGAAGCAGTTCGGTTTCCCTTCGAAGGGTGAAAGTATGAAGAGTCAGTATAAATGGAGACTGTCGTCATACGCAGGGGGACAAAGGAGAGCTGCTATCTCGGCGTCGGTCTTGGCACAGCGCCAGGCACCGCAGCAGTGGCTCTCACCACCAATCGCGCAGGCAAAATCAGCAGGCGCGGCAGAGAGCCATTTTTTTCGCGGAAGCGCCGCAGGTCGGCCATGGATTTGATGTTGAGCCGCTCCGCCATTAGGGCGTGTGAAGGAATGTCTTTGAACTCAAACAGCGTTGCCGGACGAAACGTCTGGTGCTTGGCCAGCAGCAGTTCGCGTTCGCTGCGCAGGTCTGGCCGTAGAGTTGGATCAAGAATAAAACACCAGAAAATGTCCCAGTCGCGCGGCTTGCCGTCAACGGTGTATTTGTTGATGACCAGGTTGTGGTCGTACTCGGATTTTCCTGCCCAGCGATACTGCACGCCCGGCGCAACAAAATAAAGATTCAGCCGCTTATCAACAGGCTTGTCTTCAGCCACGCGCTCGCCCAGGTTCCACGGGCCAACGCTGGCCAGCCGATGCTTGCCTGCGGCTTCAGGCGTGAAAATAAGATCATCGCCATCGTGATAAACGGAAAACGGCTTTACCGCTTCACGCATGGAAGCGCCAGCGGCGAAAGCAGCGGCAGAAATCGCAATGATGGAGACGGCACGTAAACGGCGGCCCTGCATTGTCGGAATTATTGCAGGCCGCAGGCGGGCAGAGCAAGCGAGTTGCGCGCTTTACGGGATGCTAAAGTGAGTAGACGTGCGTAACATTCTCCAACATCGCGGAATGCGGCTGATTTTTGCCGCGAATTTGATCTCCATGGTCGGCAGCGGCATGAACTCCGCCGGCGTAACCTGGTTTCTGCTGCAAAAAACGCATTCAGAAATGGCGCTGGGAACTCTGCTCATGCTGCAAACCATCCCCGCGATGATAATGCTGCCTTTCACCGGCGTAGTGATTGACCGTGAAGACCGCCGCCGTTTGCTCATGGTCTTGGACGCCGTGCGTGGCCTGGTGATCCTGTGCGTGGCGGTTCTGGCATATCGCGGCATGGCTGCGTTGTGGGAAGTCTATTTGATGTCGGTCATTGTGGCTGCGGGCTTCTGGATGTTCTGGCCCACAATCAACGCTCTCATTCAGGAACTCACGCCGGATTCTCACTTTGTGCATTCCAATAGTTTTCTGCTTGCAGGCGTGCAAGGCGGATGGCTGCTTGCAGGCGCGCTTGTGGGATTCCTCTACAACAAGATCGGCCTTTCAGGTGTGCTGTTCATTGACTTTGCCAGTTACGTGCTTTCGTTTACGTGTTATCTGTTTGTGCGCAAAGGCCGACACACGGTGGCTGTGGCCGATGAAACAATCGTGCATGAAAGCGCGGTGGCAAAGTTTGTCCATGAACTGAATGAGGGCATTGGCTATATCAAGGTGCGGCCTCGATTGCTGCTGCTGGGTACCGCATGGGCCCTGTTTATGGCGGGAATGCTGACGCAGGGCGTGATCACGGCGCCGTTCAGCGATCACATTTTGAGATCCGGCGCAGTCGGTTATGGATGGTTGAATGCCGGTTGGGCGATTGGGGCATTTATGGGAGCGATTAAAACGCCCAAGCTGCTCCGCAACTCGGGACATCGCCGCGCCATTGGAATTTCCATGGCATTGCTGGCAATTTCCTTGATCTTGCTGCCGTTCCTGGGCGCGCACATTCAGGGTGTATTGAAGATTTCCGCGCCGCTCAAAGTCAGTATGGCCCTGGCTGTGTGCGTTGCGGTCTATTGTCTTATGGGTTGTTGTCGCGCGTTGGGAGGCGTGGCCATTACCAGCACCATGATGGAATTGGTACCTAAGCATTTCATGGGACGCGTGCAGAATACGTTTTATTTTCTGGGAACTCTGTTGCAATTGGCATTCTCATTTATTGTGGGCACGGTTTCTCATACGCGTGGGCTTGCTGAGGGGTTTGCGATTGTCGGCGGAATCTATGTGCTGGCATGCTTCACCGGTTCCTGGCCGGCAAGAGATGTGGTAGCGGAGCCGGCGGGACATTTGGAGCAAGAGACTTGATATATCCAGCAGGTACAGTTATGCGGCAAATCAAGTTCAGGCAGCATCTCAAAAGACAACTTGTTGCCATGGAGTGACATTGGCGTAGAATCGCCTAAAGAAAAACCGGAGTAGCAAGCCTCATGGAAAGTAATCCCGTTACACACAATGAAGCCAAGGGCCAGTTTGAGATCGCGCTGGGGAATGAGAAAGCGCTGCTGCAATATCGCCGCACAGACCAACACATTACCCTGATCCATACTGAGGTCCCGCAAGCTTCACGTGGGCGCGGCCTGGGAAATCAGCTGATTCGCGCCGCGCTGGACTATGCCCACTTCAATCAACTGAAGGTCGTTCCGGTGTGTCCCTTTGTGAAAGCGTATTTAAAGAAGCACCCTGAAGCCGCAAACTAGCGGTTCCTCTGTGTTTCCCTGTGCCCTCTATGGTGAATGGGTTTTCTAAATCCGGACCACTTCCTCCGTGTTTCCTTTGTGTTCTTTGTGGTTCAAGGTTTCGCATATTAAAATGCAGTTCGGGAATCCACAATCATTCATGAAAAAAGTCGTTGAACGTGAAAAGAACAAGAACTATTACCGTGTACTCCACGTCCCCATCTGGATATGGGTGTTCTGGATTCTTCCCGGCCACCTCACGGCGGATCTTTATGCGCACGGTCCTGACCGCCGCCACTGGATCTGGCTGGCGATCGTAACTGCCGCTTGTATCTGGCGCGGATTCGCGGGACGCCTTCCTGGCGGCGAGCCTCGGCCTTACATCACGCACTACGGTGAGCCCAAACCGAATCTCTGGTATCGCGTAGTCTGCTACACCGCCGCATGGATTGATCTGCTGGTGCCGTTCGCCATCAACCTGATCGGCCTGGTGATTAACTTTTTCTTTGGCCGCTGGATCATTAACGAGCTCTTCTACAAGCTTTATTACCCGCTGGCAGCAGCCATTGTTCTTGCCACGATCCTGGATTTTACTCCGCGCGCAGCCCGTTCCACCCGCGATGAAGGTGCGGAAAAAGGCTGGTTCTATGTTGCCGTATGGACCGTGGTCCCCACGCAGCTAGCCGGATGGGCCATGTGGCGGCTGGGAAAATATTTTGATCTTTCTCCTGCGAACCTGGGACACGTGCGGCTGCTAACTTTTTTGATTGTCGCCGGGACGTTCTTCACTCTGGGATTACTCGGGAAGCTGCCACGCAGCCAGCGCTACCATATTCCTGAAGGTGTGATTTCAGATATGCCGGTTTCTGCCGGGGCCTAGCGGGCAGTTGAAAGGTTTTTGCAAAATTGTCTTTAATCTGCGCTTATCAGCGTTGATCTGCGGCGAAACCTATTTGGACAGGCAGAACGCCACAATCGTATTTCCGCTCTTGCCCGTCAGTTTTTCCGCTTCCGCAATCAATTTTTCTTCCAGATTTTCAGGATCAGCAACCATCTCGCATTCGGCGATCTGCTCATCGGTTGCGCCGTGGTAACACAATTCGCAGACAGCCAGCCCTTCTTCTGGTCCTGACCTTACTGGCGGACCAAAGGTGCGGCACGTCATGGGACGCGCGGCGTATAAGTCGCAAGCTCCTGTGGCAGGATCAAGCGCGGGACAAGGCTCGTCATTGGCGAAATCGGCGAACGCGGCTTCAGCCTCTTCATCTTCGTTCAGAATGCCGGTCTTGGGATCGCCAGGAAAAGTGGGCGACAACCGCTTTACCGCCTGCTGCGCGCGCTTCCGCACTCGCTTTGCACGCTTCGGGTCACTCGATTCAAGTTCGTCCAGACCTTTTTGCAGTCGCCACGCATCCAGTTGGCTGATGGCAAATGCCCCGTAGCAACACTGCGTGCATCCTTTGCGGCACACCAGCCAGTCGCCGCTCTTACGCGCCGCTTCAGCCAGCGCGGCATCCACAATCTGGACAAGTTTCTGATTGGCCGCTGGCAGGGAAGTGCGCACTGTTAAAGCATATAGCAAAAAAATGGGGCAGAGCCCTTGGCTCCGCCCGTAAATCCTTGGCGATTGTTATTCCACGGCTATTTCTTTTCTTCTGCCTTCTGCTCTTCACCGGTCTGCTTACCCTTGCCCAGCATGGTGAGTTTTTCCACATTCAGGGAATGGTCAGACTCATTCAGTTTCGCCTTTACCTTCACGTGATGGCCTTCATGGCCCTTTACTGCATCCATGTTCTCGATGCTCCAAGCCTGTTTATCTTTATCGTTGATAAACATGGTTTTGCCGTCCTGGTCTTTTACCCAGCCGGTCAGGCTCATGGACTTGCCTTTTTCCGCGGCCTTGGCTTCTTTCTTTTCGGCCTTGTCTACCTTCTTATCGCCGGGATTGGCGGCAGGCTCCTGTGCCAGCATGCTTAAGGAAGCAGCCATGACAAATGCAAACAGCAGTGTAATTAAGCGTTTCATAGGTTCTCCTCGCGTCGGGTTTTGCTTCTACGTTTTCTTGAGATGCCGGGTCTTCAGCGAAGGAGGGCTGCCATAGCCATAAAAACAAATAAGTTAGCGCAACACCTTAGGCGGCGAAATGTTGCGCTTACGCTTTAACTTTTTGCGCAAATTTCTGCTCAAACTTTTTTACCTTAGGCGCTACCACAAACTGGCAATACGGCTGGTTTCCATTGTTGGCGAAATATTCCTGGTGATAATCCTCGGCCACAAAAAATTTGGCTGCCGGCTCCAGTGACGTGACAATCGGATTCGGCCAGTGTTTCGCTGCAGTCAATTCGTCAATGACTTTCTTCGACTCGCGATATTGCTCTTCTGTCGAGTAGAAAATAGCCGAGCGATATTGGGTACCCATGTCATTTCCTTGGCGATTCGACGTGGTGGGATCGTGGATGGAGAAAAATACATCCAGAATTTCGCGGAAGGTGACAACCGCGGGATCGAACGTAACGCGCACTACCTCCACATGTCCTGTGTCTCCATTGCAGACCTGCCGATACGTTGGGTTGTCCACGTGGCCACCCATATAGCCCGACTCAACCGATGTAACGCCTTCCATGCGGTCAAAGACCGCTTCCAGGCACCAGAAACATCCGCCGCCCAAAACCACAGTTTGTAAATTATTCATAAGTATTTGATGGCCCTGCGTTGAAAAAGTTCCACTTACAAGATCCAGCTTACTCACACGCCTGTTCTGCTGACAACTCCCCGCGCCAAAACGCCTTCTTATTACAGATTCAGCTTAGGAAAAAATTTATGCGCGGAATACTTTGGCGCACGCAAGTTGCGCTCCTCAATTTCATTTTCATCTTTCTGCTCGTCTTCGCCTTGCGCGCAAATGCGCAGGTTGTGATTGCCCAGATCAGTGACACGCATCTCGGCGAGCCCAGTGCGCCGCACGCCTTCGACAATCTCCGGCGTGCCGTGGACATGGTAAACGCCCGCCACCCTGATGCAGTCATCGTCAGCGGCGATATCGGCGAAAACTACGACCAGTGGCTGATCGCTCGCGGCATCTTGAAGTGGCTGCACGCGCCTGTGTACTACGCGCCGGGCAACCATGACGTTCATACCAATGATGTCGCGCGCTATCGCGAGGTTTTTGGTCCGGACTATTATCGTTTTCAGGTCAAGGGCGTTACCTTCGTGGTGATCGATTCCCAGCTCCTCGGCAATTTCGACAACTTCGACGCGCAGTCGCCGCAGCCGCTGCCGGTAGCGACCCAGGCTGAAGGCGATAAAATGCTTGCCTGGCTCGGCGAGCAGCCGGGGAGCCGCACTGCCGATAATCGTCGTCACTGGTGGAACTTTGGCCACGGCCACGAGCCGCAGCACTTCCAGAGTGATGGCGACGATGATAGGCGCCGCGGAATCGTCATCGGCATTCAGCACATTCCTGCCGCACGCGGCGACAACATGCCGCCCGACTCTAAACCTTATTGGACCGTCAACGAGCCGTATCGCTCGCGCGAACTCGCGGTCTTGCACCGACTCGGCATCCGCCATATGCTGGCCGGCCACTGGCATGTAGGAACGGTCTTTGAGCGCGACGGGATTACCTGGCACATCGCGCCAACCACCAGCCGTCTGCTGCCCTGGAGCACCCCGCTCGGCTTCGCCATGCATACCATCAGCCCGAACGGAGACGTGAAAACCGAGTTTGTGTCGATCAACTCGCAGCCGTAAGACTCCGCAGATTAGCTCGGAGGTCCTGCAAGCTTATCCACATGAGGCGACTGTCCACCTAGCCACTCCGGATGGTGTGCCGTTGAGTCAAAGTGGGCTGACGTTTTGAACAGTTCGTATTCGCCTGTTGACGCAACTTTTTCCGTTTTAGCCAAAAGAGCCGCGACTTCTTCTTTGCTCATGGGCTTGAAGGTTTTGGCCGCTTCAAAGGCCTGCTGCAAAATTTCCTGGCTGTCAATTCCCGTAATCACCACTGAAGTCGGCAGGTTCAATGCGTAGTGCAAACATTCCATCGGCTTGACCACTCCGCTCTTCAGGATGATCTGGTCGCCCATGGATTTCATTCCCAGCACGCCAATCTTCTGCTCCACCAGCTTGGGCAGCACTATTTTCCCAAAGCTGCGGAAGTGCGCATCCATTACGTTTAGCGGCATCTGTACGGTATCGAACTGGAAATTATGTTTCGCTGCCACTTCCAGCATGTAGAGATGAATATGCGGATCTTTATGCCCGGTAAATCCGATGTAACGCACCTTCCCGGCCTTCTTTGCTTCCAGCACGGCTTCCTGCGCGCCGTTCTCGGCAAAAATTCTGTCCGGATCGTCAAAGCGGATAATCTCGTGGTGCTGGATCAGATCAAGATGATCGGTCTGCAGGCGCTGCAGCGATTCATTGATCTGCTTGGTTGCTTCTTCTTTTGTGCGGCCGTCGAGCTTAGTCATCAGAAAAACTTTTTGTCGATAGCCATCTTTCAACGCCTTCCCCATGCGGACTTCACTTTGCCCTTTGTTGTAATCCCATGAGTTGTCCATGAAGTTGATTCCGCCATCGATGGCGGCGCGAATCAGCTTGATGCTGTCATCTTCAGTAAGCTTGGGCTGCCCGATGTGGAACCCGCCCATGCCAATAGCGGAAACGCGTTCGCCTGTCCGCCCCAGTGTGCGATAGATCATCGCGCCTCCTTCTTTCGATTGCATGCCGTCGGCAAAGCTGCTGGCCAGACCTCGCGGGCTGCGCGAGGCGATTCCTGCAAGGGCCACGCCCCTAAGAAACTCTCTACGATGCATGATGGCTTTTCGTCTTCCGATTTTTCGGATTCTTTCCGGCTATGCGGCAAGCAGATCTTCATAGCCGCGTGCTTGTACTTCTTCCTGGCTGATGGGAACACTTACCGGCCACGGCTCATCCACGCCCATGAGCGCCAGAGCGCTGCCGAGAAGCGCCATGTTCTTGCTGAAATTGATCATTTCATTCATGCGCTGCTGCGGCTCCTGCACGTTCCAGAAGTTATGCATTACCGGCGAAACGCCAGCCAGGAACCCGGCAATCGCGGCTGTGCCCAGCTTTGGCTTCACGCCCAGCAAAATGCTGGCGCCGCCGGCAATCAACACAACACCGGTTGATGCCACAACCGCTTCAGCCATAGGCACATTCTTTGACCCTGCATACTGGCCCAGTTGCTTGCGTTGTTTGAGATGATGGATGCCGTTATAGAGAAAGAATCCGCCAAATATCAGACGGCCAATAAGAAATGGTGCCTTCATAGGATTGCCTCCGCTCATTGAAGTGACCATGATTAGGATTCGATCTCTCACGGTTGGGTGGCCAGAACAGTAACGTGAAGAACCCGTCGGAAAGGGCTCTTACCGATCCCCAAACAATTTTTTGCAGGTTGCTGAATTCCGGGCTGCTCGATTCGCGGTGTCTATTATTTCTTTTTTGCTGGTTTGTATACAGTGCCCATGTCCTTGCTAAGCTGGTTAATCATATCTCGCACGGCCAGAACGTGGTCTCCGTAGGGTGCATATTCCAGATATTTGTTCAGCGCTTCCGTCGTTCCTGGCGGGACCGCATATTTTCCGTGCTCGAGTTGCCCTTGTCCAAACAGGATTGAACCCTTGATGTAATATGCGTCGGCGAGAGTTGGATCAGACGCGATAGCATGTTCGCAGGCCGCCACCGCTTCCTGGCTTCGCTTCAGGTTATAGTAGGTGGCGCATAGGTTGAAGTAAGGCATCGCGGGGTACGCGGCCGATTCCGCCGCCTGTGCGAACACTCCAATCGCTTCGTCATATTTTTTAAGCTTTACCAGCAGATTGCCTTCAGAATTCAGCATCTGTCCCAAACCGACTTTTGTCTTTGAATCGGATCGCTCTTGCAGCACCTTTTGCGCCGCTGCTGTTCCTTTTTGGTAGGACTCAAGAGCATCCTGCGGCTTGTCGAGCGTGGTATAAATCCCTCCCAGCACCTGGTAAGGCTCCCACTGCGCAGGATCTTCCGCACTCGCCTGGTTGCATGTCTCAATCGCGGCCTCATATTTGCCCGCGTTCGTCAGCGCATTGCATGCCCGATATTTTGCCATGAAAGGGTGAGGATACGTTGCCGCCGCTTTCTGATAAAGCCCCACCGCTTCATCCACCTTCTCTATACGGTCATA
Organism: Candidatus Angelobacter sp.; assembly: GCA_036496525.1. Lineage (GTDB taxonomy): Bacteria > Acidobacteriota > Terriglobia > Terriglobales > Acidobacteriaceae > Angelobacter. The sequence continues at coordinate 38,827 of DASXKZ010000330.1, read as the reverse complement.
GCAGTCGGCTTCGGCCAGCATCAGATCGCCAATGGTAGTGAGCGCGCGATCTGAGTCTGAAGCGTTCTTCAGCGTCTTTTGCGCTACTTCCACTCCTGTGGCGAAACTCTGCGCCGCTTCCGCGTATTGCATCTGCCTGGATTGGAGCGTTCCCAGGTTCTGGTAGAACTCCCATCGGTTCGGGTCCACCGCAATTAATTTCTTAATCAGGCTGATTGCGTTCAGCCAGTCTTCCACTCCAACTGCTGTGTGATACTGCACCATCAGCTTGTTGATCTGTGCCGCACGCGCATTCTCCTGCCGGATCAAATCCAGTTGTTCCTTCGTCTTCTTCCCTGCAGCCAGGTTGGTTGTGCCGCCCGGATCAGCCGGCCCGTTGTATACAGAAGATAAATCCACGTTGAGGACATTTTGGGCCTCCACGTCGGTATCCGCGATATCGCCAACATGCTTTTTGCCGGAGTAAACATGGCTACCGTCAGACGCGGTAATCTCAATTTGATAGACGCCGTATTCCACACCGATCAGAGAAAATTTGCCGTTCTTATCGGTTTTGACTTTGTAGACCTTCCCTGTGCCTGCGATGATTCGTGTTGCCAACCTGTCGACCGTTCCAACATTGGTGTACACCACTTCTGCGCCCGCCATGGGATTGCCTTCACGGTCTAATATCTGACCGGAAACACTCGCCAGAAAGCGTTGCATGGGAAGCAAAAACGCTAAGAGTATGAGGCAGTAACTTGTCATTGGATCTCCACAAGTCTATTGGTCGCGACGGACGGTCATTGCACGTAAGTGACACCGCAAGCAGCCAGAATGTTCCCCGCATTCTCCTTCCTGGTATTAGATCGAATAGGGAAGCTGGGGGTTATCATCAAAAATCAGCTTCTTATGTCTCTACCCAGTCAAACGTCTTAGTCACAGCCTTTTTCCAGTGCCGGTACATTTGTTCGCGGCGAGTTTGGTCCATGGCCGGTTTCCATGTTTTCTCTGCGGACCAGTGACTGCATAGCGCATCCATACTGCTGAAAAATCCAATCGCCAGCCCTGCCGCGTAAGCCGCGCCCAGGCTTGTAGTCTCTTTTGTCGATGGCAACACCACCGGGCGGTCGAGTATGTCAGCCTGAAATTGCATCAGCAGATTGTTGCCCACCATTCCGCCGTCCACGCGCAATCCTTCCAGCCGAATGCCTGAATCCTGCTCCATTGCTTCCACCACTTCGCGCGTCTGAAATGCCACCGCTTCCAGCACTGCCCGTGCAAGGTGGCCTTTGTTCGCATAACGGGTCAAACCCGCGATCACACCGCGCGCATGCTCTTTCCAGTAAGGCGCATATAGACCTGAAAATGCCGGGACCATGTACACGCCGCCGTTGTCTTCCACGGTGCGGGCCAGTTCCTCCACTTCAGCACTGGTCTTGATCATTCCCAGATTGTCTCGAAGCCATTGCACCAGCGCTCCGCCGATTGCGACGCTGCCTTCCAGTGCATACTGTGCCGATTCATTGCCTAGCTTATAGGCCACGGTCGTCAGCAGCCCGTGTTTCGATTCTCTGGGCTTCTCGCCTGTATTCATCAGCAGAAAGCAACCGGTGCCGTAAGTGTTCTTAGCTTCGCCGCTTCTGAAACATGTTTGCCCCACCAGCGCCGCCTGCTGGTCGCCTAGAATTCCTGCAATCGCCACTCCTCTTAGCGGTCCTTGTGCAATTTGGCCATACACTTCACTGCTCGATCGAATCTCCGGCAGGACTTGCCGGGGGACGGAAAACGCGCGCAAAAGCTCGTTATCCCACTGCAGCGTATTCAGGTTCATCAACTGCGTGCGGCTGGCGTTGGTTACGTCGGTCGCATGGAGACCGCCATTTTCCGCGCCAGTCAGCTTCCACAACAAAAACGAATCAATATTGCCGAACAACAACTCCCCGGCATCCGCCTGCCGTCGCGCTCCGGGAACATTTGCCAATAGCCAGCGCAGTTTGAGCGCGCTGAAGTATGTTGAGAGCGGCAGTCCTGTGCGGCTTCGGAAAAATGAATCGCCCAGCTCCTTGGCAAATGTGCCTACTTCGTTGGCCACGCGTGTATCCTGCCATACGATTGCATTGTGCAGCGGCTTGCCTGTGTGCTTGTTCCAAAGTAGCGTGGTCTCACGCTGGTTCGTGATCCCGATCGCCGCCAGATCGGCCGCCCTCAACCGTACTTGTGCCATAGCCTCGGCTATGACTTCCTGCGTGCGCGTCCAGATTTCTTCGGCATCGTGCTCCACCCATCCCGGCTGCGGATAAATCTGCTGATGTTCTTTCTGCGCGCAGGCCGCAACTTTCCCTGCGGCGTCAAACACAATAAAGCGCGTGCTCGTGGTCCCCTGATCAATGGCGCCGATGTATTTGCTCATAAGCGTTTAAGTAAAGTTCCAGAGCGTCTCCCTGGGTTGCAATTTACGGGCTGCAATTTTCAATTTTGGCAATCCGGCAATCGCTTTGTGAATTACTGCGTCGTTAAGCTTACGCGTATCATCTACTCCGGTACACTTCTATTGCCACAGGAGCGCTATGTCCAATAAACCGCAGTCTTATGCCAGCCACGCCAAGATTGACCCGCCTTTTCATTTTTTTGTGCTGCCCGTTCTGCTGATCAACATTCTTGTGGTGGCTTATCTGTTGCTTCGTTATCCGGGTATCGGTGGCGCATGGCTCCTGCTGGTTTCCGTCGCACTTCTCGTGCTTGCCGGACGGTTGCGCAGCTGGGCCACCCATCTTCAGGACCGCGTGATTCGTGTGGAAGAGCGTATTCGCCTTGCGGCCATCCTACCGGAGCCTTTGCGCTCTCGCATTGCAGAACTGTCGGATTCTCAAATCGTTGGACTGCGCTTTGCCTCGGACGCGGAACTGCCTGCTCTCTTCCAGCGTGCCGTCGATGAAAAGCTCAGCCGCGCCGACATCAAGAAAGCCATCATAGACTGGCGTCCGGATTATTCGAGGGTGTGAGGGGCGGAAACAAACTCATTGTTTTGAACAAATCTTTTCCGGAAAGTTTTGATCAGCGTCTATCAGCGCAAATCTGCGGCGAATCCTTTGCCGCGAAGATGTCCGGCTCATATACAATTTCCGTTCTCGTTCACAGGAGTTAATGATGCGCCAAGTTCTTTTCATCGCCCTTATCTGCCTGATCGCCCTGTTGCCGCTCTCCGCCGCTAGTCCTGATGACGACGCGCTCTTCGGCTTCACCGCTGCCACGTCACACACGGAGCGCGATTGGGAAAACAAGTTTCGTGCTATCCCTGATCCCAAGAACCTCCGCGACTACATGCAGCGGCTCAGCGCGCGACCTCACCATGTGGGTTCGCCTTATGACAAGCAGAATGCCGAATGGATTCTTTCGCAATTCAAGTCCTGGGGACTGGACGCGCAAATCGAGCAGTTTGACGTGCTCTTTCCCACGCCCAAAGTGCGCGTGCTGGAACTGACGGAACCCACACGTTACACAGCAAAGCTGCAGGAGCCACCCGTTGCCGGCGACCCCACGTCAAACCAGCAGAGCGAGCAACTGCCCACCTACAACGCTTACTCGATTGATGGCGATGTGACCGGCAAACTGGTTTATGTCAACTACGGCCTGCAGCACGATTATGAAGAGCTGGACCGGCTTGGTGTTTCAGTCAAGGGCGCGATCGTGATTGCGCGTTATGGCAACTCCTGGCGCGGCATTAAGCCCAAAATCGCGGCGGAGCATGGCGCAATCGGCTGCATCATTTATTCCGATCCCCGCGACGACGGCTACTTTCAGGATGATGTTTTTCCTGATGGCCCCATGCGCAATGAAAATGGCGTGCAGCGCGGCAGTGTGATGGACATGCCCATCTATCCCGGCGATCCCACGACGCCCGGCGTTGGTTCCAAGGGCGATGTAAAACGCCTGCCGCTAAAAGACATTCCCACGCTCACCAAAATTCCCACGCTTCCGATTTCTTACGGCGATGCCAAGCCGCTTCTTGCCGCTCTGAAAGGCCCCGTAGCGCCGGAAAGTTTTCGCGGCGCGCTTCCAATCACCTATCACGTTGGCCCCGGGCCGGCAAAAGTCCACCTGAAAGTTGCTTTCAATTGGGACATCAAGCCGGTTTATGACGTGGTCTTTAAGATTCAAGGTTCGGAGTCGCCTGACCAGTGGGTTGTGCGCGGCAACCATCACGATGGCTGGGTGAACGGCGCGGAAGATCCGATCTCCGGCCAGATCGCGTTGCTGGAAGAAGCGCGCGCCCTGGGCGAACTGCTCAAGCAAGGTTGGAAGCCCAAACGCACGATTGTCTATTGCGCATGGGACGGTGAGGAGCCCATGCTGCTGGGATCGACAGAATGGGCTGAGTACCACGGCGATGAACTCAAGCAGCACGCCGCCCTCTACATCAATACGGATGGCAATGGCCGAGGCTTTCTTGCCGTGGAAGGCTCGCACTCGCTGGAGAAATTCGTGAACACCGTGGCCCGCGACATTACCGATCCGGAAAAGAACATCTCCGTATGGAAGCGCGGCCATGCTGCTCGCCTGGTAGAAGGGCGCCCGGAAGACCGCAAAGACGCGCGCACTCGCTCCGATCTGCGTATCGGCGCGCTTGGCTCCGGCAGCGACTACACTACGTTCATCGACCATCTGGGCGTCGCGTCACTCAATGTTGGGTTTGGTGGTGAAGACGATGGCGGAATCTACCACTCGATTTACGACGACTTCTATTGGTTTACACACTTTTCCGATAAAGACTTTGTATATGGCCGCGCACTTTCCCAGACCGTAGGAACCATGGTCCTGCGTTTTGCCGATGCCGATGTGCTGCCTTACGACTTCGCTGATTTTGCCGACACCATCCACAAATACAACGATGAACTCAAGAAGCTGCTCAAGGACAAGCAGGAACAAATTCACGATCGCAATCAGGACATAGACGATGGCGTTTACAGCGCCGTTTCTGATCCGCGTCGCCCGACAGTCGCTCCGCCCAAGGAAGATGTCCCGCCATACCTCAACTTTGCTCCGCTCGATAACGCACAGAACAACCTTGATCGCAGCTCACAGCGCTACGCGAAAGCGCTGAAGTCATTGAACAGTGGCAGCGGCCCACAGCAATGGCAGGAGCTGAATGCCAAATTGATTCAGGCAGAACGCAAACTCACAAACCCTGACGGCCTACCGCGCCGTCCGTGGTTCAAGCACCTGATCTATGCGCCGGGTTTCTATACCGGTTACGGCGCCAAGACCCTGCCCGGCGTGCGTGAAGGCATTGAGGAGAAGCGCTATCAGGAAGCGGAAAAGGAAATAGGTCGGGTGGCAAAGGCGTTGCAGGACTACGCCGATGCCATTGACTCAGCCGCCGCCGATCTGGAGAAAGCCGGACACTAAAAACAATTTTTCACCACGGAGGCGCGGAGAAAAACGAACGATTGGCATGTAAGCACTCCGCGCACTAACCTGTTCCTGCAGATCAGCGTTATCAGTGTCTATCAATGGTAAAGCCTACGGCACCCACGCCATCCCGTCCGGCCCGGGCCCCACATCAATTGTGCCGATTTGCGTGAGCTTTGCCAGATCGATAATTGCAACTTTTCCGGCCTGCGCACAGGCTACGTATGCACGCTGGCCGTCAGGTGCAATCTGAATTCCCAGCGGCACTTCGCCGACTGTGATCTTTTGCATCAGCTTTCGCGCTTTCACGTCCATTACCAGCACCTGGCTTGACTCTGCGTCAGAGATCAATACGAGCTTGCCGTCAGGGGTAAACTTTAGCCGGTTGGAATGCTTGGTGAGCGCCGGAATTGTTGCTACAACTTTTTTCGCGTCCGTATCTATCACGCTCACACCGCCATCCTGGGAGTGCGCCGTCCACACTTCCTTGCCGTCAGGTGACAGATCAATTGCTTCTGGGCGTTTGCCGACGGGAATCACCGTGTAATGCCAATTGCCTCCCTGGCCCATGGGTTCCATCACGCCCACCGAGTCAGAAAAGATGTTCGCGGTAAAAATCTTGTTCTGCTCTTTGTTGATCACCAGCATGTGTGTCAAGTCCTGGCCGGTGCCCATGAGCCAGTCCAGTCGGTCTGCCGCGGGATCATATCTGGCGATTGCCTTATTCATCTCCACCGTGAAATAAATCTTGCCCTTGCTCTCCACAATTCCATGCGGACGCCGCAACGCGCCAAGATTCACTCGTCGCAATTCTTTCTTTGCATCCAAGTCGATCACTGAAATGCTCTCGCCCGGCGTCTGGTCGCCATAATTGGCCACAAATGCGAGCTTGCCGTCCGCCGAAACCGTGACCTCGTGCGGCCCATTTCCTGTTGCCACCTCGCCCACGACTTTCTTGGCGGTTGGATCAACCAGCAAAAGTTTTCCTTCAGGTTTGTTCAGAACAAGAAGTAGCGGTTTTGGTAGCTCGGCCGCAAAGAGTGTGAAACTGAAGGTGATCAGGAGCAGCAAGAGAGTAGTTCGCCAGAAACGGGTCATAAACCTCCGGGAAATTTGGCGCGTCGCGTCAGCTTGTCCGCACATTTTAGACGAGTGTTATAGCAAAACGTGAGACAGCGCGGAGTTTTCGAGTCATTCAGCGGCTTGAAGAAATGCCAATCGTCGCTGCGGCCGTGTCATGTACCGGCGTTTCCACGCCGCATGCTTTGCCCAGCCTAGAAACCGCGCCGCTGAGATCTTCAATCTCCGTAGGACGTCCGGCTTCAAGGTCGATGAGCAGGCTTGGCTTCATGGCGTCCGGCAGGCCGTCAATAGTCTTGATCGTGCGCTCCGCTTCGTCGTCTGCCAATGAAACTTGGCGTGCACGGGCCACGCTGATGACTTCACGCACCGCACGTTCGATCAAGAGATGGCCGAGCGTTGTTGCGCGAAGCGGCCCGATGGCGGAGCGTGATAATCCGCAGGCCGCAGCCATGGACGCGATGAAGGCAAACTTTCTCCACAGCTCGGCGGTGATGTCAACGGAAACGCTTGCTTCCACGCCGGCTTCACGAAAAGCATCTGCAATGGCATCAATGCGCTGCTTGCGCTCAGGTTGTGATTGCCCTAGCTCGCCCACGACCACGCGTTGAAACGGGCTGCGGCGTTCAAACACGCCAGGTGCTGTGCGCACAACGCTAATGGCCGTGAGGCCGCCCACTAACTGCGCTTGCGGAACTCCGTTTGCCACTAGTTGATCCACCACTTCAACGCCATTGAGCAGCGGCACAATCAGCGCGCCTTGATTGGCCAGAAAAGACGCCGCCGGCGCAACTTCAGCTAGAGAGTAATTTTTTACGGCCACCAGCGCGCAATCAACCGCACTGAAGTTTTTATGTTGTCGCTTGCTTCAACAGGTACAGTGAACGATTCTTCAGGCGTTCGGACTTCAAGGCCACGGTCTCTCAGTGCAGCCAGGTTTGTGGCGCGCGCGAGCACGCATACCTGATGACCTTTCCGCGCGAGCAGGCCGCCGTAATATCCGCCAATGCCGCCCGCCCCGAGAATCGCAAACTTCATCGCATGGTCCTTACTCAGAGAATACTGATTCGCGCCAGAGCGGACGCTTACTCCGATCCCCATTCAAAAGAGAGTGCAGGAGCGCAGCTCTTGCCTTTCACCACCACCTGCGTTGTGCCCATGGTGCGACCTTTTACGAACGGTGAAAGCGTTGCCCAGAATTCGCCTTGCAGGTTTACCTTAGGCTGCATGTCATGAACTTCCTGGTATGACTGCGTGTGAAAGGCAAGCTGCTCGCCGGGCGTGAAGCCTTTGCCACGAATCAAGGCCAGTTCAAATCGTGGGCTCAACCTCACGATCTCCAGGCTGCATGCCTTGTCCTGTTCCACCATTGGAGCGGGCACAATGGAAAAAAAAATCCTGGTGGTGTGGTCTTCAGAAATCAGTGCATGCCGGTAGATTTCACCGATTCCCGGCGTGTAGGTTAGCTTCAGTTCGGCGCCTTTGAAGCGTTGCGCACAGCTTCTGTCAGAGTTCGGCGGACAGCCCACGGTACCGTCAGCGGCAATAGCCAAGCCTTCCATAATTGTGGCGGGCTGTGCCACCATAATGGGCCAGGCAATCAGATTATAAAGTTTGTTCTTAGGGGCGCCGCTAACCTTCAGGTGATACTGCATGAGCGGTTTACCATCAACCTGAGTTTTCTTGATGAGTTGAATATCCACCTTTGCGCCCTTGGTGGTTGAGTTGTCCCAATTGATGGTGGCCTCTGCTGTCTTGGCCATCAGTTCTTCATCGGAAGGCGGTTGCGGCTGTGCTGGTGTTGCGGAGGCAGTTGGCTTGGGCTTGGGTTGCTGTTTCGCGGCTTGTCCTGCCGCTGTAAGGCACACGCCCAGAATTGCTATAAGAACGTAGAAATGTCGCATGATGAACTGGAGAATATCATAACGCGGCGCTTGCCTCTGGCTAGCCTTCTCGTCCCCGCTCCCGCTCTGGTTTGCTTGCCGCACTCCTCGCCTGTATATTTTGGAAACCAAATCAAATCCTGGAGATGCTGTAATGCGTAAAGTGGGAAGAACAAATGTTGCGATCGCCTTTGCCAGTCTGCTGCTGGTTCCACTCGCGTTTGCTCAGCCTGCCTCTCCCGCTCGCACAAAGCCCAGTTCTTCATCCATGGACCATGTGATTGCGGCTCTTTGGGCCGGAAAAAATTTTGATCAGACTGCTATCTCGCCCGACGGTAAGCAAGTTGTTTGGGTAGAGATCACTAAAGATGGATCGGCAATCTTTATTTCTGCCGTCACCGGCAGCGCGCCTCGCCGCATCACCGCCGGCGGACAGTCTGAAAGCGCAGTCGCATGGTCTCCAGACAGCAAGCAGATTGCATTTCTTTCTGACGCCACCAAGCCCGGGCAGCCTCAAATTTATATCGTCAACGCTGCCGCTGGGTCGCCGCGCAAGCTCACCAGCGTAAAAGGATTTCTCGCTTCTCCGGGCTGGTCGCCCGACGGCAAGACCATCGCATTCCTGTTTACTGAGAATGCTGAACGTGCTGCCGGGCCGCTTGTTGCGGAAAAAGCCCAGACCGGAGTGATCAAGGAAGCTGTGACCGAACAACGCCTGGCCCTGGTGGATGCAGCAGGCGGCAAGGTGCGGCAAATCTCGCCCGCCGATATGTACGTCTACGAATATGACTGGTCGCCAGACGGCAAAAGCTTTGTAACCACCGCCGCCCACGGCAATGGCGATGACAATTGGTATGTCGCGCAGATCTATACCATCCCTGCCGCAGGCGGCGAGATGAAATCTATTTATACGCCGCCTGTCGATTCGCAAATCGCCGTGCCCGCTTGGTCGCCGGACGGCAAGTCAGTTGTTTTCATCTCCGGCATTATGAGTGACGAACCCGCTGTGGGCGGCGATATCTTTGTTGTTCCAGTCGAAGGCGGCGAAGCAAGAAATATCACTCCCGGCATGAAGGCTTCTGCCAGTTGGCTCACCTGGACGAGCGGCGGCAAAATTCTTTTTGGAGAAGATGTGGACGGCGAGAGCGGAATCGCCGCACTTGATCCAAACTCCGGCTCTATTGAGACACTGGTTCGCGGCCCGGGCCAGCTGAACGCTTATGGATGGGGCACTGCGATTTCTCTTGCGGCCGATGGCAAGACTGCGGCGGTGATTCGCCAGTCTCTGGCCCATCCTCCGGAAATTTGGGCCGGCCTGATCAATGAGTGGAAGCAGATCACCTCGCGTAACGCTGCGCTCAAGCCTGCATGGGGAGGAGCCAAAAACATCCACTGGCAAAATGATGGTTTCAATCTGCAAGGCTGGCTGCTGTACCCGGCAAACTTTGATTCGACAAGCTTTGATTCGACAAACAATGACGCGTCAAAAAAATATCCCATGGTGGTGCTGGTGCATGGCGGGCCCAGTTCCATGCAACATTCGTCGTGGCCCGGACCACACAGTTTTGGCGTGGCGCTCTCTGCTGCAGGCTACTTCGTCTTTATGCCGAATCCGCGCGGCAGCTATGGACAGGGTGAAGCTTTTACGCGCGCCAACGTCAAAGACTTTGGCTATGGCGATTTTCGCGACATCATGACGGGCGTAGACCAGGCTCTTAAGCAAGCTCCCATTGACGAGCATCGTCTGGGGATTACCGGCTGGAGCTACGGCGGTTACATGACCATGTGGGCAGTCACGCAGACCAATCGGTTTGCCGCCGCAGTCGCGGGCGCGGGACTGGCAAATTTCCAGAGCTACTACGGTGAAAATCAGATCGACAAATGGATGGTCCCATTTTTCGGCGCGTCTGTGTATGACGATCCGCAGGTTTATGCCAAAAGCTCACCCATTACCTTCATCAAGAATGCCAAGACACCAACGCTGGTCGTGGTGGGAGATAGCGATGGGGAATGTCCTACTCCACAATCGTATGAATTCTGGCATGCGCTCAAAACAATTGGCACGGAAACAGAGCTGGTGGTCTACGAGCATGAAGGGCATATGTTTGTGGACCCTACGCACCAGCGCGACGTGATTGAACGCGTGGCGGCTTGGTTCAACCAGAAACTCAAGTGACACATTGCCATGCAATCAACGGTGTGGCTGCTTTTTGTTTGGAAATAAATTCATCGGTACTACGGTGATTGGGCCATAAGCAGCTGTTCACCTGGGTGTAGTCTGAAAACAGCCTACAAGCCAAAGGTGATGCAATGACTGCTGCGAGACACAAATCCCGTATCCTGCTTGTTGACGGCAATAGCACCGTGCAGCATTTGCGCGCTTTGATGCTGCGGATGCGAAATTACAATGTGGATACCGCGATTGATCTGGACGCGGCCCGAACCGTGATTTCTGCAGGCCCGCAATACGATCTTGTGATTGTCGACGTCGGCCACTTTGCCGACCCCGGCCTGAAATTCTGCGAAGAGATCAAGCAGCGGCATCCGCACCAGAAGGTTCTGATGCAGGTGGATGGACACATCTATCTCGGTCGTGAGAGCTGTCCGGATAAGGTGATTTCAAAGCAGGAAGGCCCTCGCCATTTTGTAGAAGAAGTAGAACGATTGCTGCCTGTTTCTTAGCCGCTTCCTGCTTTCCGCATCCTGCGTGATCTTTTCCCACAGGTCCATTACCTCTTCCAAAAAATGCAATCGTGTTTCAAGTGAGCGCTACTGAAAGAGACTGCATGTAAGAAAATCCGCCCTGTAAGCGCAGGGCGGAACTTTGGAGCTTGTCTCAAGTTTACTGCCGGGTGAACTCAATTGAGGACAAATGGTTCACGCCCACGTTGCCATTCGAGCTTGAAACGGATGCACCAAAGATTGTTCCTTGCACATTGGCTGATCCGGAGTCCGATCTCTGATGGCTTTTAATGGTGACTGGGCCCATAACTGAAGTCTGTGTCTGCACCAGGCTGGTTTCCTGGATGTCATTCTCCTGAAAAGTCAGTTGAATTGTTCCCGCCGGTAGCGGTCCGCACACAAAACCAGTAACTTGGGTGAAGTCCAGAGTGCAGCTTTCTACCGTCGTCACGGTAGGATCAAGCGTGCTGGGATCAAGGCTAAGCACAAGACTCTTAGTATTATCGCCGGAGAATGCGCTATTGGGGATGGGACCCACGACTTCCAGCACCGTTAGGGAGGTCAGATCTGGAGAAAAGGCGACAGAAACAAATTCCAGGTTGGTTGAGGTGTTGTTGCCGGTTGAGAGGCCACGCGAAACTTGCAATTGAAAATTGGAAGTCGAATCGCTTGTTGTAAGCGACGCAAAGGCGCCGTCATTCGTTAATTTGACATGTTTTGTCTGTGCAGCCAATGCCAGGGGCAATAAAACAACTGTTGCGATCACAAGTAGTTTTTTCATCGTCGGGCTCTCCTTTGAGCTTTTTGCAATTAGGTAAGTAAGAAACACCAGGGGCCGTGAAGACATTCAAGGGGGGAATGGGATTGTCTCTCCAGAAGCGAAGAATTGCAATAGCTTAAAGTAGAAAAATGTTAAAAGTAAAAAAATGCGGCTTGCTGAAAAGGAGCTTTCAGCGCGAATCCCCTTGAAGAAGCGAGAGGTCAGCTAATCGCTTATTTGTGAGAAGATTTTTTGGACGAAGGATTGATGGCAGGCCTCCATTTGTCCAGAAATTGGATTACATCGTCTTCGCTCATCAAATGCGCGCGCTCAAAGTCGCCAGTGGCATAGAGTACCTTCCCTAGCGCATCCAGCACCGCCAGTGATGGCACGCCTTTTTCCAGGTTAACGCGGTATTTCTTTGCCAGGTCCAGGTTCTTGTCGTACTTTCCCACGTCCACATGGACAACTATGTAATTATCGTTTAGCAAAGATGCGATCCTGGGTTGATGAAAGGCATTTTCAAGGACGTGGCAGTCAATACACCAGTTGCCGCCAAAGTCGAGCAATACATTCTTGTGCTGATTGACCGCAGTGGCCAGCGCCTGCCGGATATCCTGAGTTGCATTCGCGTTTGCTCTGTACAACTGCGGATTGGGATTGGCCGGAGCTTGCAGTGGAACTCGCTTGAACTGCGCTGCCGAAATCGCGGTAAGAAGTATGGCGGCGATCAACGCCGCCCATAGGGACCGGTTAGTCATCCATCTCATTTTAATCGATCAGAAAGCTCGAATTCGACTGACTTCGCTTCGCATCGCGGTCCTATTTTGGCGACACCACGCGGCCATATTCAGATGCGCGGGATACTCGATCGAAGTAGCTGTATGTTAGGGCGGTGATCTTACGGATGGCGGCAGAGCCTTCTTTTTCGTCCTTTAGATATGTGGTCATCACGCACAAAATGTATGGCCGGTTTTTCACGAAAATAATTCCAGAGTCATTCCGCACCGCTTCCAGTTCACCGGGCTTGCTGGCTGCCACGGCGTCATCCGGCAAGCCTTGCAACAACGAACTTTCTTTATGCGTGCTCAACACTTTGATGAAATCGGCGGTCATCTCTTTGTTGAGCAGCTTGCCGCGATAGATGGTTTCCAGCAACGTCATCATCTCGCGCGGCGTGGAGACATTTTCGCGGCCTTCGCCGGCGGCTTTCAGGTCCATCATCTGCCGGCGCAGCCGGGTTGCGTACAAGCCAAGGCCGTCCAGCATGGTATTGACGTTCTCCATGCCGACGCGTCCGATTAAAATGTTCGTCGCGCTATTGTCACTCACGGCCACCATCATTGTGGCCAGATCACGGAGCGTCAGGCGCGTTACTCCCGGCGTCAGGCCCAGCATGATGTCGCTGCCGCTGACTAAATCTTCTTTGCGCACGATGTAGTCATCAATCAGCTTGAGCTTACCCTGCTGCGCTTGAAGATAAAGATTTGCCAGCACGGCAATCTTGATGGAGCTGGCTTGCGGCATGATTTCATCGCCGTGAATCAAGAATGTCTCGCCCGAGGTGAGGTCTTTCACCGCCAGACCCAATACGCCGTCGAGGTCATGATCCACATTGCGGATTTGTTCCTGAAGCTTTTGCCACAGCGCTTCACGTTTTTCGGCTGAGGGTTTTTCCGGGCAGCACTGGCTTATGGCAGGGACGCAGGCAAGGGCAGCAGTTAAGAAGAGAACAAGTTGCTTCATCATCGCGTGTGCAGTTTACATAGATGGGTTGCGATGGGCAAACGGCAGCGCGGGAGGCTAAAAAAGCTTCAGTTGCTGCTCATTTCCCTTTTTTGCTTTTGACGGCTTGCGATCATCAAAGACAGTCCTGCCATCGAGCGACGGCGAGATAGCGCGTTCATGCACTAGAGCCGCTTCAAACTTGGCTTTGGGCTGGCCTTGCTTTTCCACCATTCGGGTAAAGCGATCCAGACGTCCGAATCCATCGAGCTTCTCGCTGTGGCCAACTTTGGCCTGCTGGAGTGCGCGGCGCAAAACAGAGAGTGATTCATCATAGGTCTTCAGCGGGACAGGGAAGGGGTGTCCATCTTTACCGCCGTGCGCGAATGAAAAGCGCGCCGGGTCAGAAAAGCGCGTTGGCGTTCCATGGACAATCTCAGCAATCAGCGCCAGAGACTGCAGCGTGCGCGGTCCCAGATTTTCCAGCAGTAGCAGGTTGGCAAACTCGCGCAGTTGCCGCTCATATGCTACTGCCAGCACCGCGCCCAGGCGCTTTAGGTCAATATCTTTTCCGCGTACATCGTGATGCGCAGGCATCATGAGCCGGGGAACCTCACGCAGGGCGCGCTCGGGATTTTCTCGCGTAATCTCCAGCAATGCAGCTTGCGCGGCTTTGGCGCGGCTGTCGACAAGGTTCATGATTGAGCCTTCAATCACACTTTGGCTGACAATTGCTGTGTGCGGATCAGAAGTAAAATCCCGCACCGTTGCTGAGTGCCAGTGATAGCGGCGGGCAAGCCCTGTAGCGTCGTTCATTCCTTGTTGAACGACCGTCCACTCGCCGGTCTTACTCACTACAAAGCTGTGCAGGTACAGCTGGAAGCCATCGGCAATGGCATTGTTATCGATTTTTGCGGTGAGGCGGCTGGTGCGTGCTAGTTCGTCACCGTTCAGACTTTCGCGATCGGCCACAGCGCGCAGCTCATCCGGGGTCTTGCGTGAATGTTTACCGCGTCCGCCGCAAACGTAGATACCCAGCTCATGCGCGCGCGGATTTAGCCCACGCTTTAGTGCTCCCATCACTGATGTAGTGATTCCGGAAGAGTGCCAATCCATTCCCATCACGCAGCCCAGGGCCTGGAACCAGAAAGGATCGCTCAGCCGGGAAAGCAGTTCAGACATGCCATAGTGATAGAGCACGCTCTCTGAAATCGCCGTGCCCAGTATGGTCATGCGCTCGGCAAGCCACGGAGGCACACGCCCGCCATGCAAGGGAAGATCGGCAACTCCGGAGCGCTTCATCCTTACTATTATGAACTACTAAATTCATAACAGGCTTGGTCTTCATGGCCTCTAGCCGCGAAATTCCTCTATCATGAATGAATGAGAGGTTCGCTTCATGTAATGCGGCACCCCGCGCCTGTCGGCGTCGATCCCGCTGTTCATCAGCTCATCCTCACCGCCATCCATGAGAAACGCCTGCTGCGGTTTTATTATCACGGCAAGATTCGCATCGTGGAGCCGCAGGATTATGGCATTCAAAATGGCACTGTGCACCTCTTCACCTATCAGTTCGCGGGCGAGAGCGGCAGCGGCTCCCTGCCGGACTGGCGCAAGTTCGTGGTGAAGAACATGTCTAAAGTTGAATTGCTGAACCAAACCTTTGCCGGCAGCCGGGCTGTCCCATCGCAGAAACACCAGGAGTGGGACGTTCTTTTTGCCAGAGTGAACTAATCGTAGGCAAATCATTCCTAAAAGAGGGAGTCGCCGAAAACGCGCGTTTCACATTCGCGGCGTATACTTTTGGACTATGGCAAATATTGATAAGCACCCTGCTGGTTCGTTTTGCTGGGTTGAACTGGCTACTACAGACCAGAATGCAGCCAAGAAGTTCTATACATCGCTCTTCGGCTGGTCAGTGGACGACAGTCCTATGGGGCCGGACGATTTTTACTCCATGTTCAAGCTTTCCGGCCGCAATACCGGAGCCGCCTATACCATGCGCAAGGAACAGCGCGCACAAGGCGTGCCTCCGAACTGGATGATTTATGTCGCGGTTGAAAATGCCGATAACTCGGTGGCGAAAGCTGCCCAGGCGGGCGGCACAGTGCATGCGCCGGCGTTCGACGTAATGGACGTAGGCCGAATGGCCGTTCTTCAGGACCCCACAGGCGCGGTCTTTTCTCTTTGGCAGCCCAGGAGCAATACAGGAATTGGCATTACCGGCGACAATACATTTTGCTGGGCCGATCTCAGCACTCCCGATCCGGAGCGCGCCAGCAAGTTTTATGGCGGTCTGTTCGGCTGGCAGTTATTGAAGGATGAAAAAGATCCTTCCGGATATATCCACATCAAGAACGGAGAGCATTTTATCGGAGGGATTCCTCCGGCACAGCACCGCAATCCTAATGCTCCTCCGCATTGGCTGGTTTACTTCCAAGTGGCCGATGTAGAAGCCGCCACAGCTAAAGTCGTCCAATTGGGAGGAAAAATCCTGATGCCGCCGCGCAAAATGGAAAACGTGGGCACATGGTCTGTCGTGGCCGATCCGCAAGGCGCGGTGTTTTCATTGTTTAAGTCGGCAAGGTGAAGATTTAACCACAAAAGACACGAAGGTTCACAAAGGAATAAAGCGAGTCAACTTCGTGTCTTTTGTGGTTTGCTTTACGCCGCGAGGTCCAAACCAGTGAGTCCGCTGGGGTCTTCATCCTGTTTGATTTTTCCTTTGCGCGTTTCTTTGGCCAGTTGGCAATTCATCTCCGCTCCCACAAGCATGAAGAAACTGGTCCAGTAGAGCCATACCATCAACGCGATTACCGCGCCCATGGCGCCATAGGTCTTGTTGAAGTGGGCAAAGCTGCGGAAGTAGTAACCCAGTGTGTATGAAAGACCAATCCAGCAAGCCACAGAGAAAATAGCTCCCGGCAGCGTGGCCCAGAAGCGCTGCTTTACATTCGGAGCCAGAAAATACATAGACTCTACGGCGAGCACAGTGAAAAGCACGGCGGCTGTCCAGTGGATATACGGCCACGCTTCCGCGAACAGCCAGGAGAGATTTGTCCGCAAGGCCAGCCATGTTCCAAATTGCGGGCCAACGATCATCACGGCCAGCGCGACCAGAAGAAGTACGCCTACCAAAAGCGTAAGCCCGACGGCCAGCGGCCTTGTTACCCAGAACGGACGAGCTTCTTCGACTTCATAAGCGATGTCCAGGGCTTCAATGGCGGCGGCGAAACCTCCGGATGCAGTCCAGAGCGTTCCCAGAATACCGAAGGAAAGCAGCGTGCTTCGGTTGGGAGTGACCACAGTGGCAAGTACCTTATGGAGAAGCTCAATCGATTCCTTAGGAACGAAGCCGGACATCAGCGAGAGGACCTGATCAAAAGGTTTTGCGCCGGGCAGGTAAGCCACGATGGCGGAGACCAGAAGAAAAGCCGGGAACATCGAGATCACAAAATAATAGGAAAGAGCCGCGGCCATCTGCAGGGTGTGCTTCGCAGGGACACCTTCGACCGTGCGCCACAACGCGTCTTTAATCCTGCCAAAGGTCCTGCCAAGCTTCTTCATCTCGTTCACCGCTTCATCACATTCACGGCAATGGCATGCGCGCCACTATTCTCAATAGTTTAGATGCCGATCAGCCGGGACGCGTCTAATTGTGTTCCAATGGAAGAAAGGCGCGCATGAATGGCGGATAAAACCTATACCCTGGTTTTCACGCAACAGGTGGCCCGCCCGCTGCTGGAGGTTTTTAACTTCTTTTCTCGGGCAGAGAACCTGGAAGAGCTGACTCCGCCGTGGCTGAACTTCAGGATCCTTAATGCTGAGCAGCAGCCCGTCCAACAGGGAACTCTCATCCATTACAGCCTGCGCCTTCACGGCATCCCGCTGCGCTGGACGAGTGAGATTGTGGAATGGGAGCCGCCGCATCGCTTTGTGGATCTACAATTGCGCGGCCCTTATAAGGTGTGGCGGCATGAACACAGCTTTGCGGCCCGTGATGGCGGAACCTTGATCTCCGACACAATCAATCTTTCGCTTCCGCTCGGCTTGCTGGGACAGCTTGCGTACAAGATCAAGGTGCACTCAGACGTGCAGGAGATATTTGCTTTTCGAAAAGAGAAGATTTGCGCGCTGTTTGGCTGAGCAGAGCCATTTCAGAGCCATTGGCTCTGCATTGAAACAACACAAGGTTGGCGCTCCTCCTCTAAAGATACATATAGAATAGTTCTTCATCTCTGAATCGAATGAATACCCAGAAGAGCCTGCTTGCAAAACATCTTGGCCTGCGCGGAATTGCCCTGCTGGAAGCGGCCAAGGGCCTGATTGCCGTGCTATTGGCGGTATGGCTGGTAAGTCTTCTGCATAAGGACATTCAGAATGTGGCGGAGCATTTGCTGCGTGTTCTGCACAAAATTTTTCGCCTGAATCCTGACGGACGCGTGGCCCGCGAGATCATTCGCGGAACACGGCATGTGACTCGCGGAAACCTGCATTTGTGGATTGGCGGCACCATTCTCTATTCCAGTATCAGGTTTGCGGAAGCCACGGGCTTGTGGCTGGAAAAACAGTGGGCGGAATGGTTCGCGCTGATCAGCGGCTCTTTGTATCTGCCCATTGAAATCTATGAACTGGCGCACCATGCCACTCCCATTAAATGGGCGGTCTTTGCCACCAATGTATTGATTGTGGCGTATCTGGCATGGCTGTTGCGGGACTTGCACATGCAGAGGAAGCAAGCCGAAGCCGCTCTTAGAGAGGTGGAGGAACCTGCGGCACGGTAGCAATTGGCAGCTAGCAATTAGTCTTTGTGTTTTAGCTGCGAGCATTCTTCCAAATTCAGGCAGGGCAAGAACCCCCCTGGTGCTAAAGCCCAGTAATTTAGAGCAGCACACCGCAGACATAAATGTCTGCTCCACCCCATGATGGGATACATTTTCACCGAAGCCCCAGAGCGGACGACGGCAACGGGATCGCACGGCGGCAATACTATATCTACTTAACTTCGTAAACGGTTTTGCCGCCCACCACGGTGCGCAGCACGCGGGTCTTTAGAATCTCCGGCGGCGCTATTTTGGTGATGTCGCGGTCAAGCACGACGAAATCAGCCAGCATGCCGGGCGTGAGCGAGCCCTTTTTCTTTTCGGCAAACTCCGCGTAAGCTGCGCCGATGGTATAGGCATAAATAGCGTGGTCGATGGTCAGCTTCTGCTCGGGATAGTATTCTTTTGTCCCCGCCTCGTTTTTGCGCGTCACCGCAGCGTAGAGGCCGCGGAACGGCGTGATGGGTTCAACGGGGTAGTCAGTACCAAACGCCATAGGAATCCCGTTGTCTTCAAATTCCTTCCATGGATACGAGTGCTTTGCGCGCTCCGGGCCAATGTGTGATTCGGCCCAATTCATATCGGTGAGAAGATGGTTGGGCTGCACGGAAGCGATCACGCCCAGGTCTTTGAATTTCTTGAAATCTTCAGGCGCAATCACCTGATCATGCTCAATGCGGAAGCGAAGGTTTTTCTTGTTGCTCTTCTGGATGGCGTATGCAAATGCGTCCAGCGCCATGCGTGCGCCACGGTCGCCAATGGCGTGGAAGCCGATTTGGAATCCGTCATTTGCGCGCTCTGCCGCCATCGCGTTCAGCTTGTCCTGTTCGTAGCGCGGTATGCCGGAGTTTTTTGGATCGTCACTATAAGGCGCGAGCATGGCGGCCGTGCGCGATCCCAGCGATCCATCCATGAAGCCCTTGAGCATTCCCGTGTGCAGCATTGGGTCTTCCTGGGAGTGGTATCGGCGCGCGTGGAGCAACTGTTCTGGCGGAGCATCAAAGGGAAGCCACTCTGAGATGCGCAACGTCAGCTTGCCCTCTTTTTCCATTTGCTGATAGGTAAGAAAGTCTTCCCAGTCAGAGTTGTCCTGCGCAGAGGTGATGCCCGAGCGTGCGGCGTCTTGCAGAGCAAGCTCGGCGGCTTTACGGCGTTGCGCAGCAGTGGGCGGCGGAATCTTCTCGCCGACCAAGCTCATAGCGGTCTCACGCAGAATGCCGGTGGCCTCGCCTTTGTCGTCACGATCGATCTTGCCACCGTGCGGGTCTGGGGTTTGTGCGGTAATTCCGGCGGCTTTGAGCGCAGCGCTGTTGGCGATGGCGATGTGCCCGTCAACTCGATTGAAGATCGCCGGATGATTGCCTGTAACAGAGTCAATGTCCGCCTTGGTCGGAGTCTTCTGTTCTGTCCACAGCGTATGGTCCCAGCCGCGACCGATAATCCACTCACCCGGCGCTGCGGTCTTGACCCGCGCCGCGATGCGCTGCTTCATGTCCTCAAGCGATTTGCTGCCAATGAGATTGACGTTCAGCTTTTCAAATCCGCCGGAACCAAGATGCACGTGAGCATCATTGAAACCCGGCATCACAAAGTGGCCGCCAAGATCGACCACCTGGGTCTTGGGGCCTTTGAGCTTTTGAATGTCGGCGTTGGAGCCGGCAGCAATAATGTTTCCGCCGGCAACAGCAAGGGCCTGTGCCCGACCATTAGAAGGGGAAGGCGGATTAGTTGCGGTCTTGCCTGTGGAAAATTTCAGTTCGATGTGAGGCGCGCCGAGATAAATGTCCCCATTGATAAAAATTACATCGGCGGGCGATTGCTGCGCAGAAGACAAACTTGCCATTATTAGCACCATCAGAACAGCCAAAAGAATCTTCATTCCTGCACTCCGGTAAGAGCCAACAAGACTAACAGAATGCGCTTGAGCCCAAGGTCACGATTGCTGCAATCGAACCACTCGCGCAGCGTGTGCGCGCCGCCGCCATCGCCACCAGCGCCGATGGTTGTGGACTCAATCCCCAGAGCCAGCGGGACATTAGCATCGGTTGAAGCCAAGCGCGGAAAAGATTCGATCCGCAGATGCTTGTCTGCGGCGCGGACGATCTTCAGGATGCGCGCATCGGGGCGCAGCTCAGCCGCAGGACGGTCGCCAATGTTTTCAATGGCCAGCGTCACCTTGAGTTCGCCGGAGCGATGCGACAAGGGCGCTTCTCTCCATGCTTCTGCAACGCATTCACGCAGGCGGTCTTCAAGCTTTTGCAGTTCTTCCATGGAAGCCGAACGAAGGTCAACGCGCGCCGTGGCTGATTCAGGAATAGAGTTGACCGACGTTCCGCCGGAAACGACTCCCACATTGAAGGTGGTGCGCGGCGATTCTGGCACCTGCACTTCACTAAAACGGGCCAGAGCGCGTGAGAGCAGAATGATGGGATTGGGTACGCCGAAATCGCTCCAGGAGTGGCCACCGGGACCGCGAAAAGTGATTTCAAAACGCCGGCTTCCGAGCGCCTGATTTACATATGTGTCAGTACCGGCTCCATCGATCACCAGCAGAGACTGGATGGCGTCGCGCCAGGTGGAGGCCGCGAACAGATGCCGCATGCCGCGAAGATTACCTTCGCCTTCCTCACCCACGTTGCCAATGAAAAGAATGTTTGTGGCCGGCTTGAGCTGCGTCTTCTTTAATGCATTGGCGACAGCCAGAAGCGCGGTGACTCCGGCTGCGTTGTCACTGATTCCAGGACCGTAAAGCCGGTTGCCTTCTTCACGCGTTTGCAGCGCAGTGCCCTGAGGAAAGACAGTATCGAGATGCGCACTGATGCCGATGAGAGGCGCAGACGGCGCGGTATGTAGAAATCCAAGAACATTTCCCAGTTCGTCGCGCTGAACATTTTCAAGACCAAGCGCGGTGAATCTTTGGCGCAGCCATTCGCTGCGGGCGGCCTCGCCAAAGGGAGGAGCCGGGATTTCAGTAAGCTCACGCTGCCAGCGGCGAAACTCCATCTCCTGGTTGTGCAGGTATGAAAAAGCAGCGTGAACGCTGCGCATCTCGGCAATGCGGGATATCTCGCGCTGGGTTGAGACTCGTGAGCTGTCAGGAATCGGGGGACGGCTGGCCATCTTGATCAACAACTACTATATAACCTTGCGCCCAGCTGCCCGATGGGACGAAAAAAGCGGCCGCCATGGGCCGCTTTGATACATTCCGAGCAGAATGTTATTTCGGTGGCGGAGTGGTGGTGCCGCCGGAGTTCTTCTTGGATTTCTTTCCTCCCTTATGGTGCGCCGTTTTCTTGCCGGATTTGGTAGTTGTGGTCTTATCGCCTGCCGGTTTGTCAGTGGATCCGCCGCCCGCCTGCGCGAATGACAGACTCGCGCCCAGCAGCAGCGTAAACGCAATCGTAAGTAGCTTCTTCATTCAGTCTCCTTCAGAGGGATATCAGTTTTTTGGAATCGTTCAACTCTCGTAAAGAATTGTTGGTGCAACATTTTAAGCAGAGAAGCCGGAAAAGAAAAGCTTTCTTGCAAAGGCGAAAAAAAAGCGGCCCGCGTGAGGCCGCTTTGGGTAACGATGAATAACAGTTTATTTGGGGGATGGGCTGGCGGCTGGGGCGGGTGTTGCAGTGGTATCTGCGCCCTTCTTATGTTTCTTGCTGGATTTCTTGCCGCTATGCTTGGAATGCTTCTTGGTGGTGGTGGATGTGCCGGTCTGGCTCTGATCGCCGCTGGCTGGCGGATTCTGAGTTGCCTGAGCAAATGCCAGCGCGCCGCCGAGTACCAGAGTGCACGCGATTGTGAATAGCTTCTTCATTCTTTCTCCTTTAAAGGGAAGTTCAGAGTGTTATCAGAAGAAACCCGCGCCGCGGAAAATAGTTTCGCTGGCGCAACAAATGCCTTATGCACCTAGCACGGTTAAGTGCCGGCGGAGGCCTTTTGGCAACACGCCAGGATTTCCTCTTCCGTCAGGCAGCGGTCTGAAGCTTTGGCCCGCTGAAAGATGCGGTCCACCAACTCTTCAGAGGCAGTCATACCTTTACGCTCCAGCCAGAAGATCACATTTGACTTGCCGGACATGGGGCCAATCTCAATGATCTGTTCCAGGCCGAAGTAGTGAGAGGGTACGCCTGAGTAGACGGAATTCGCCAGCTCGATATCGCCCTTGCGAAATGCCTTAATAACAGCGGCAGCATGTACTCCCGTTGCTGTGCGGAAGGCGTCTTCTCCCATCACCGGGTAATTGCGCGGGATGGGGACGCCAGTGGATTCAGAGACGGTGGTGCAGTATTCCTTCAATTTTGTGAGGTCCTGCTCTGCCCAGGGAGAAACGCCCATCAACTTCAGGTTCACTAGCATCTGGTCGATCTGCGTATTCCCCACTCGTTCTCCGATCCCGAGCGCCGTGCCATGAACGCAATCCGCTCCTGCGGCCAGCGCGGCCAGTGAGTTGGCTACAGCCAGCCCACGATCGGAATGTCCATGCCAGTCGACGCGGATCCTCTGGCCGGAAGGCTTAACTACTTCATCAAGGACAAAACGGATGAGCGCCTGCACACCGCTGGGCGTCGCGTGGCCAACAGTGTCACAAATTACGATTGCCGTTGCGCCGCTGTTGATCGCCGTTGAGTAGAGCCGCTTGACCGTCTCGGGATCGCAACGCGAAGTGTCTTCAGTCACGTACATTACTTCCAGGCCGAGAGACCTGGCGTAGGTCACAGCTTTTTCCGTGGTCTGGAAGAGAAAGTCGTCCGTCCAGTTTTCCGTAAAGCGGCGAATTGGGCTGGAGCCGAGGAAGCACGCAACTTCAATCGGAATGCCGGCGCGCTGGGAAATTTCCGCCACCGGACGAATGTCATTCTCATGGGTGCGGGCAGCGCAGTTGGGCTTGATCTTCATCCGGCAGCTGGCGATTTCGCGCGCCAGCAACTCCACGTCTGCAACCGCGCGCGGACCGGCGCCGGGCAGGCCGATATCTACAAGGTCAATTCCCAGATCTTCCATCAGGTGCAGGATCTTGATTTTTTCTTCGATGCGCGGATCTTTTACTGAAGGGGATTGAAGGCCGTCGCGCAGGGACTCGTCGTCCAGCATGACCCGCTGTTTGGGTGCAAATTCGGTTCCGGGAAGCGAGTTCCAGTCGTAAATCAAATGAGAATGTTTCAGCATTACTTTGTTAGGCCCCACTGGGGTTCCCGGCAAATCCGCTTATGGTTTGCTGGGGTAAAACCGCCACTAACCGGATTTTACGCTTAAAGAAGCCGCCGACGAAGATAGGATTTTGTGCTTTTCATCCCTCCACGCAGGCGTTTTATTAATCCTTTTCCGAACAGCAGGTCAATAAATCCGCCCATCTGTGCGCCGAAGACAGGGCCGTATCCATACCACCAGAGCTTCTTCATGCGCGGCATACGGTCAGAATCCACATACTTGGGCCAGACCATTTCTTCCAGGCCAAAGCGCCCGTGCGTGCGTCCGATACCGCTGGCCTTGATGCCGCCGTGCGGCGCTTCACTGATGCCAAAGCAGGTGAGCACATCATTCACCATCACGGTGCCCGCCTGGACGCGACGAGCCAGAGCTTCACCGCGCTTACGGTCATTGGTAAAGATGCAGGCCGCCAGGCCATACTCGGAATCATTGGCTAGCGTTACCGCTTCGTCGTCGATCTTGAAGCTGCGCACCGGCAGCACCGGGCCAAAAGTTTCTTCGCGCATGATCCTCATGGAGTGGTCCACATCGGCCAGAATCGTGGGCGCAAAAAAGTTTGAGCCAAGCTGCGCCAGCGGCTTGCCTCCGGCCAGCAGCCGCGCGCCGCGAGCCATGGCGTCTTCCACATGCGATCGCACAATACCGAGCTGGCGCTCATGGATCATGGGCCCGGCGTCAATATTTGGATCGGTACCCGGGCCGATCCGGAGCTTGGCTGTCTTCTCGACACATTTCTCCAGAAACTTTGGATAGATTTTTTCCTGCACGTAACAGCGCTCGACTGAGAGACACGTTTGTCCGGCATTCATGAACGCGCCCCACACCGCCGCGCTTGAAGCCACGTCAATGTCGGCATCTTCCAGCACGATCATCGGGTCTTTGCCGCCAAGCTCCAGCACCACGGGCAGCAATCGCGCTGCGGCGGCCTGGGCCACGCGCTTGCCGGTGGCTACGCTTCCAGTAAAAACAACTTTCTGCACATTCGCTGCAAGCAGCGCTGCTCCGGCTGCGCCGTCACCGGTGATCACCTGGAGCAAGTCGGGATCAAGGCCTGCTGCGCGCAAAAGTTTTTCCAGCTCCAGAGAAGAGTATGGCGTGAATTCAGATGGCTTCAGCACTACGGCGTTGCCGGTGACCAGCGCGGTCAGCGTCTGTATGGACGGCAGGCTGAAAGGATAATTCCATGGACTGATGATGCCCACAACTCCGTAAGGCTCGCGCAGCAGCGTGCCGCGCTTGAGCTTCATCACGGGATTTGCGTGCGCAACCGGCTCCGGACGTAGGAATGCAGCGATGTTGTCTTGCAAGTACTTCACCGTGTCCAGCACGACCAGGACTTCAGTGGAAAGCGCTTCCGCTTCAGGCTTACCGGCTTCACGGCTGATCACGGCAGCGACGGAATCTTTCTGGTCGCATAGAAGCTCGGCAAAGTGCGAGAGGATGCGCAAGCGGTCGCGCACAGGCATCGTTGCCCATCGGACCTGCGCCGCAGCAGCTTTGGCTACAGCGTCAGCGACCTGGTCCGCCCCAAGATTCGGCAGCGTGCCGATGATTTCCTGCGTGGCAGGATTACGGACGGCGAACTGTGAGCTGGGTTGAGCTGGAGCAATTTCGAGTTGGGGAATGGCATTCATGGGAGGTCACAGGTATTTTACGCTCAGGGCAACCAGGCGTTCACCTTGTTAGTCATCGCCGCGGCGTATCCGATGAAACAGATGCCTGATGCGGATTTTGACGAGTCATTTCGTCAGAAGCACATGACGTCCCAGCCACTCTTGCATCTGCTGCAGATACTCCGGGGACAAGGCGCCACGCCCTTCGGCGGTAACAAGGTGAAGCGTGTGGTCGGCATGCGGAAATACGACGATGGTAAAGCCTTCTTTGTCGGCAGCCGATACTCCTTTTATGGCATCGACGCTATCCTTGACCGGAACCAATCTATCCTCTGCGCCAAAGATGAACAAGGCGGGCACGGCAACACTTTGCAGAATTGGAACCGGATCATAACCCATCTCTTTCTGGAACCACAGGCTCGAACGGGCCTTTTCCCAATCCGCCGGCGTCTGAAGACGCTCAAAAAGACTATCCTGCTGGTCCTTCACCTGGTTGTACCAGGGAGCGTTGCGTGATCGAGCCAAGTCGGCTCTTGCCTGGTCCATGCCTTCGCCTGAGTGCAGAGACGCCCAAACCTCCCGTCGCAGAATAGAGACTGCCTGAACATCGTTTTCACTCATTCCCCGCGATCTCAGCTCGTTGGCGTAGTAGAAAATCATCTGCTCGCCTGGGGAAACGCCGGGGCCCGAAACCGAAATCACAAATGCGACGTCAGATGAACGCGCCGCCGCGAGCGGACCTAACCACCCACCCTGGCTGAGGCCCCAGACTCCGATCTTGTGTCGATCGATATCGGGGCGCGTGTGGAGAAAAGCAATGGCGGCGAGTCCATCCTCGGCCAGCCACATGAAGGGCACCTGGGTAAAGTCTCCCGCCGACTCACCCACACCCCGCTTGTCATAAGCCAGCGCGGCGACGCCTTGCTCAGCAAACCAGCGCGCCATGAAGAGATCGCGTTTCTGAGGTCCAGATCCATGCAAAAGGACAACGGCGGCATGAGGCCCAGGAGTGGTAGGCAATACCAGGGTACCCGCCAGCCTTACATCACGGTTAAAGAAATGGACGGGTACTTCCCGAACCGATTTAGGTGAGCTTTTTGACGGCGCAGCGCTGCACGCGACGCATGCGGCAAACGCCAACAGGCAGGCCAGTCGGCGCATGTAGTTTGTTTTCAAGCCTGAAAGCATCCGGTTGAGGATTAGTGTCCGATGTGGCATGCGCGCATCTCTCCTGACTTCTTGAATGGGCGGTTCTTCGAACGGGATACGGTAAACACCATCGCACAAACAAGAACTGCTTGTTGCGAGAACACCACGAGTCAGCGTTATTACAGACGGATTGTAAAAGGGAAGGTCACCACTGCGATTGGGCTGGATCTTTAATCTCAACGTTTGCAGCAATGTCGAATCCCACACTTCCGCAAGAAGCAGAGGCCCAGCCCGCAGGGCGAAACAACCTAGCCCTGGCGCGTAACCGCCGACTTTGCGCAAGATGGGGTGAGTAAGCCCTGGGTAACATTAGCAAGAAGACGACGGGAGCCCGGTAGGCGGCGACACAGAATATAGAAACGAAGGAATGCACCCACCGGTTCACGATACAAAACGTGCCTTTTTGTACCATCTCTCGGCGCACTCACATCGAAAGATGGGGTAATCCAAATATCACGAACTTTACAAGGTCTGATAACTTTTTATTTTTTCATCCCCTATTGATCCCGGCACAGCTTTCGCTTAATATACGCACTGGTTCTCGCCGGGAGCGGCGCCGTCGAACCATCCTAAAAAGGTAGTTGAAGACAAACCTTTTAGCGATCCGGGTGTCCCCACGTGGAGGCGGGAAACCCAAAAAAGGCCAGCACCCACGCGATCATAGCCGGCCCACCGTTTGGGCCACAGATTGTGTCGAGCCACCAAAAATCGGGTAATCGCCCGGATGGCGCAAATTGCCGAGATCGGGGGAATTCTACCCGATAGATAAATCTCTTTCGAAAAAAATGATTAGCAGGATGTATGCATAAGTGTGTCTTTAGAGCTGCTTAGCTATGTAGCGCTCAAGCACACTCCAACCTCAAAAGCCACCTGCGAGTGGCTTTCTATTAGGAGAAGACGCATGACCAGGCAGGAGATCAGGAAAAGCATCATCGGATGCGCAGCCGAACTCAAGCATGTTCCCAGCCTTGAGGAACTTTTGAAAATGACGCCGGTCTCGCACCGGCAGATCATCAAGCATTTTGGCGGCTATATCGCCGCGTTACGCAACACAGGTCTCGAACTGAAGTCCACCATCGGCCGCGGGCACGCCGTGCCCATGGAAAAGCTCCTTGCCGACTGGTGCCGCATCGTCCAGAAACTCAAGAAAATCCCCAGCACCACCGACTACCAACGATTCAGCAACTACTCCACCGATCCCCTTATGCGCCGTTTCCGCTCCTGGACCCACGTGCCGCATGGCTTGAAGAAGTTTGCCCAGACTCACGGCCTGGCCGGGAAATGGAAACGCGAGCTGGCGCTGGTCAAAGCGGCGACCGCCACGAAAACCCAAAAAACCGCCTTAGGAACCCATCCGCACTGGCCTGTCACGCCGTTGGACAGGCCCTTTTACGGCGCGCCGCTGTGGCCGGGGCCGCTGGCTTACGCCTCCCTGGTTTACGCCCCGCTCAATGAACTCGGCGTCATATTCCTCTTTGGCGCCATGGCTTGGCAACTGGGCTTCGTGGTGCACAAACTACAGGCGGAGTTTCCCGACTGTGAAGCCATGCGCCGCGTCGGTGAAGACCGATGCCAGCTCGTAAAAATCGAATTTGAACTGCAAAGCCGCAACTTCCTCAAGCACATGCACGATCCCAGCAAGTGCGATCTGATCGTCTGCTGGCGGCATAACTGGCCGGAGTGTCCGCTCGAGGTGGTGGAATTGAGCAAGCTATTGCCAGGATTGCCAAAGGTCGCCGAAGTTGAAAATGAAAATCAAAAACTCACCACGGATGGGCACTGATTTCACGAAGCGAGATCAGGGTGATCACGTGCGATCACTCGATCACCCGATCACCCGATCTCCATCACTTAGAAAGCGACTGTTAGAAATACGGGTTTCGGGCTTGAATTGAATCGTCCTACCCTACTGGAGAGAGCATCGTCAGAGAGGGAATGAAATGAAAATGCTTGGAATAGGGCGGGCAGTTGTCTTTCTAGCGACGCTCTTCCTCCTGCTCGGGACCAGCGCCTGGGCGCAAAAGGTCCAGATCGGATACGACAAGTCAGCGAATTTCAGCCACTATAAAACTTACTCCTGGATTCCCCGCGCGTCGCCCGCAACGAACCCCGTGCTGGCGGCCATCATCGATCACGATATTGATTATGAGCTGAATGAAAAAGGCCTGCGCAAAGTGGACGGCAATGCCGATTTGCTGGTGCAATCCTATGGCGGATCGGGCGAAGTGGTAGGCGGATACGCCGCTGAACCCGGCTACACCGGCACCGGAGGCTACATCATGCCGGGCGAGACGATGTGGGGCGGTACATTGCCGGCTACGCCTGTCCCGCAGATCATGCACGGCACAATCACCGTTGACCTGGTGGACGCCAAACAGAAGGAGCTGGTGTGGCGCGCAACCGCCAAAGGCAAAATGGATTACAACAAGCGAAGCAAATTGCTGGAGCAGGCGAACAAGGCCGTCTCGGAAATGTTCAAAAAATACCCGCCATCAAAGCAATGACCCGCGCTGTGCACAAAAATCTCAAACCTCACCACAGATGACGCTGATAACATTGGTTTACACGGATCAACCATTTTGAATTTGTAAATCCTTTTTGCTCTTCGGGCTGGAGGCGATCAGAAGTTGGCTAACTTCTCGACTCATCTCCTGCGCTGTTTCATGCGAGGGTTCGGATTCGCTGCCGGTCCGCGTTCATCCGCGTAAATCCGCGGTAAAGGTTCCTACGCTACTCCAGTTCTCTGTGACATAGCCAAGCCAACAACTACTTCCCGTTCTCAAAGCTCCGGACAAACTCAATCAAGCTCCGCACGCCGATTCCTGATGGGCCTTTGGCGATCCAGCTTTTGTTTTCTTCCATCCATGCAGTGCCGGCGATGTCGAGATGAAGCCAGGGCGTGTCGTCGACAAATTCCTTCAGGAAGACGGCTGCGGTGCTGGCTCCGCCCCAGCGTCCGCCGGTATTCATAATGTCGGCGATGTTGGAGCGGATCTGGTCGAGATATTCCTGGTCGAGCGGCAAGCGCCAGAATTTCTCTCCAGACCGTTGCAGCGCGGTGGTGAAGTGCTGGTAAGCATTCTCATCGTTGGCGAAGACGCCGGCATTGGCGTAACCCAAGGCGACGACGCATGCGCCGGTAAGAGTGGCAGCGTCAATAAGGTGGGTGCATCCGAGGGTGCGGGCATAATAGAGGCCGTCGGCCAGCACAAGGCGGCCTTCAGCATCAGTATTAATGATCTCAATGGATTTGCCGGACATGGCAATCTGCACGTCGCCCGGTTTCTGGGCCTTGCCGCTGGGCATGTTTTCTGAAGCGCAGACAATGCCAATGACTTTGACTTTGGGCTTGAGCAGCGCAATCGCGCGCATGGCGCCAATCATGGCTGCGCCGCCGGCCATGTCATATTTCATCTTCTCCATGCCGTCGGCAGGCTTGATGGAGATGCCGCCGGTGTCAAAGGTAATGCCTTTGCCGACGAGGCCGAGCACAGGTTTTTCCGGCGCGCCTGGCGGATCATAGCGCATCACAATCAGGCGCGGTTCTTCGTCCGATCCTTGCGACACGCTCCAGAACGCGCCCATCTTCATTTCCTTAATCTTGTCCGGGCCCATGAGTTCGCATTTCAGGCCAACGGTATCGCACATTTTTTTGGCGCGATCTCCCAGCATGGTTGGCGTAAGGCGGTTGCTGGGTTCGTTCACCAGTTCGCGGGTGAAGTTCTGCGATTCGCCAATCACGCGCCCCTGCGTCACGGCATTTTGAAGTTTGCCTTGATCCGCTCCTGATGGAACAACCACGGTAATATCTTTCACGCTTTGGTCTTTGCGATCGCTGCGGTAGGTATCGGGATCAAAGTCGGCGACCAGAGCGCCTTCAACAATCGTGCGCACGGCGTCTTCTGCGCCGCTTGCGAGATCGGGCACCAAAATAGCGCAGCTCTTGATAGCCTTTGGCTTTAAAGCGCGAATCGCGCTACCCGCGGCTTTACGGACTTCAGCGTGGGTAAATAATTTGGCTTTGCCTGCACCCACTACCAGCAGCCTTTTGGCTTTCAGTCCCTGGGGACGGTGGAGCAGGACGGTTTCAAAAGCTTTGCCGGTAACTTCTCCGCTGGCCACCAACTCCGCAACAGCCTTCTCTAAAACGCTGTCTTTTATGGCCAACCGAGGTTCAGGCTTTGGGGCCTCTTTGCCGGCCTGGTTGTTTTTTGCCAGGTCTTTATTAGCGTTGTCTTTCGTGGCGTGGTCCAACGCAAACACGACCAGGCATTCGGTCTCAACTTCAGCGGGATTGGCTGCGATCAGGCGTGTATCCATAAGTGCGGGTTCAAACTCCTATCTATAAAAAGTGAGGCTATTGTTTTCGCGATCGGGCAATGGCTTCGCGAGCTTCCTTATCGGCGGTGCGGCGGCGTTCGGTTTCGCGTTTGTCCCAGCTTTGCTTACCTTTGGCCAGCGCGATCTCACATTTGATCTTACCGTTTTTGAAGTACATGCGCGTTGGCACCAGAGTGTAGCCTTTTTGCTGGGACTTGGCCTGAAGTTTGCGCAGCTCGCCGGCATGCACAAGAAGCTTGCGAGTCCGGAGCGGCGTGTGTCCGGCGTAACCGGCATTCTCATAGGCCCCAATGTGAGCATTGAGCAGCCATAATTCGCCATCCTTGAGCAGGGCATAACCATCTTTCAGGTTTGCGCGTCCGGCCCGCACGGACTTGACTTCAGATCCCGTGAGCACGATTCCAGCTTCCATTTTGTCTTCAAGGAAATAATTGTGGCTGGCGGCCCGATTGAACGTGGCATCGCGCTCGCCGGAAGCGATGGGATCACGCTTGACGTTTTTGGGCTTGTTAGGCTCGGTTTGATGTGTAGTCTGGCGGGCCATGGCATACTTTTGTGGCTTACGGCAAACTTTTTATGCTACCACAGCGCAAAATCGGTTACGAAAGTCGTTCTAGGTAAGGCACCAAAACCGGTGTATAATCTGGCTTCCGAATAGTCTAATTTCGAACAACACAACGGGAAGTGCCCGCACTATTTTCCCTGACAAATGAAGGACTTAGGAAAAAGCCTGGATGAGTAGGAGCGTATGAGGAAGGTTACAGCAACCCTCACAATTTTGTTTCTTTTTGCGGCATTTTTGTCCGCCGCGGAATCCGCCAAGACTCTTTTTCAAAAAGGAGCTAAGGCGGAGGCGCGGCAGGACTACGAAGCCGCGTTTGAATTCTATAAAGCCGCGTACCAGCAAAAACCAGACGAGCTGAGATACCGTGTGCCTTATGAGCGGACCCGCATGCTGGCCGGCGCAAGCAAGATCAAGCGCGGACAAAAGCTCAGGGACCAAGGCAGTCTGCAGGAAGCGCTCACGCTTTTTCAGCAGGCGCTGGAGATTGATCCCAGCAACGATCTGGCCGCACAAGAGATCCGGCGTACAGAGCTGATGATGCAAAAGAGCGGACCAGGTGGAGGGCAAGCCACCTCAGCACCGCCCGCTCGCAAGGAGGAAGAAGAAGATCCCCTGCGGAAGCGTTTAGAAGGCGCCAGCTCTCCGGTGGCCCTGGCCCAGTTTCCTGACTCGCCGATCACCGCCCTGGAAATGACGGACGATTCCAAGGTGGAATATGAAACCATCGGCAAACTGGCCGGCATCAATGTGCTGTTTGATCCTGACTATACTTCCCGTCGACTTGCCATCAAATTGAAGAATGTGAGCTTGCAGGAAGCGCTGGATATTCTGGCGCTGGAATCACGAACTTTTTGGCGCCCGGTAACGCCGAACACAATTTTTGTTGCCCAGGATACGCAGGCAAAGCGCCGCGAACTGGAGCAGAACGTAGTAAAGACTTTCTATCTCGGCAATGTTTCCGGCCCCACCGATCTTCAGGACATTGTGAACGCCATCCGCACCGTGCTTGAGGTGCAGCGCATCCAGCAGATTCCCTCGCAGAGCGCCATTGTGATCAAAGGCACTCCGGACCAGTTGGCGCTGGCCGCCAAGATGATTGACGATATCGATAAGTCCAAGCCTGAAGTGATTGTGGATGTGTGGGTAGCGCAGGTACGGCGCGACAAGCTGCGGAATCTGGGAATTACGCCGCCACAAAATCTGACCGTGGCGCTGCAAGGGACCAATACGACCAGCACCACCGGCACCGGGACCACTACAACAACTTCCGGCGGGGGCTTGAACTTTAACGACTTGCAACACCTGAACTCGACGAACTATTCAGTGGCAATTGATCCCTTGAAAGCCGTGGCCATTCTTTCTGATACCGATAGCAAAATCCTGCAGAACCCGAAGATCCGCGCCACGGACAATGAAAAGGCGACGCTAACCATCGCTGACAAGATTCCGATTGCGACCGGTTCGTTCGGTACGCCGCTCGGAATCGGCACCGGCGTGGGTTCGGTGGGCGTGAATACGCAGTTCACGTACACAGACGTAGGCGTGAAAATGGAAATTACGCCGCGCGTACATCCAGATGGACAGGTCACGCTGAAGGCGTCACTGGAAATCTCAAACCTGAATGGATCGCAGACCATCGGCGGCATTACCCAGCCCATTATCAGTACCCGCAAGATCGAGCACACGATCCGTTTGATGGATGGAGAGACCAACCTGCTGGGCGGAATACTAGAGGTCTCGGACAGTATTACGACAGGTGGGACGCCAATCCTGGGAGAAATTCCCCTGCTGAAATACCTGTTTTCATCAACTTCAAAGGAACATGTTACGAACGAACTGGTATTTATACTGGTGCCGCACATTGTGCGCAGCCAGGAACTGAATGACTTGAACCGTCGCGCGTTTGACGTGGGTACCGGCAGCGGAATCGACTTGCGCATGGCAGGCAAGCAGCCAGCCCCCAGCAATGTTACTCCGGCAGCCGCTACGCCGGCTCCGCAGCAACAACCCGCAGGCGGAGCACCGGTAACACCGGCACGCCAGCCCGCGTCCCCAGGGCAGCCGCAGGCGCAGACACCTGCGCAGCCGCCGCCGCAGAATGCCGCATCGCAAGGCACGCCGGCGCCACAGCAAGCGTTAAAGCCAGGCCAGATTGGATTGCGTCTGGAACCGGGAACGCAGCAGCAGCAAGTTGGCAGCGCTTTCCCCATGACGATCGTATTGTCACAGGGCGAGGACATTGCATCTGTTCCCATTCAGATCAGTTATGATCCCAAGCTGTTCCAGTTCACGAAAGTCACGAACGGGGACTTCCTGGCGAAAGACGGGCAGAACGTGGCTTTGGTGTATCGCGATGATCCGGCAACCGGCAGACTTCAGGTAACGGCACAGCGCACGCCAGGATCGCAAGGCATCACAGGCGAGGGCACCGTCTTTAACCTGACGTTCACGGCAAAGGCCAAAGGAACCGGAGTGATTTCCATTACCGTTCCCGGGGCACGCAACAGTAAGAACCAGCCGGTGAACGCGCTGGGATCGCAAAGCACAGTCACGGTAAACTAGTAAAAGGTCCGTGATGAGGCAGAGACAAACAGATCGCTTGAATCGGGATTGCAGGGCACTGCGTGTTTTGCCGGCAAGGCAGCGCGGCGTGACGCTGATGGAAATGATCGTGGTGATCACGATCCTGTTGATCCTGATGGGCGCGGCAATGCCAATACTGAAAGTGAGCATACGACGCCAGCGGGAAACGGAATTGCGGCGCGATCTTTGGGAAATGCGGTCCGCAATTGATCGTTACAAGGACGCAGCGGACAAGAATGCGTTTCAGATAAAATTGGGCTCTGAGGGATACCCCCCGGACATGGATACGCTGGTAAATGGCGTGGAAATTGCCGGCGGCAAGAAGCTACGCTTTCTGCGCCGCATCCCGATGGATCCGATGACAGGGAACACTGATTGGGGCCTGCGCTCCATGCAGGATGATCCCCAGTCAGATTCCTGGGGTGGGCAGAACGTTTTTGATGTTTACACAAAGTCGACAGGCGTCGCCTTAAACGGCACTAAATATAAAGATTGGTAACTCTATGGGCCGATCCAAAAAACACGGGCAGCGCGGATTCACGCTGATTGAGTTGATCATTGTGTGCGCCATGATCTCAATTTTGCTGGGAATCATGGTGCCGATTTATAGAATTCACGTGCTGCACGCCAATGAAGCGGTGCTGAAAGAAGACCTCTACAACATGCGCACCGCTATTGATCAATACACCCAGGACAAAGGCAAAGCGCCGCAGACCCTGGATGATATTGTGACTGCGGGCTACCTGCACGCCATTCCAAAAGATCCTTTTACTCGCGCTGCGGACACATGGCAGACAGTGCAGGAAGACGTGCTCACAAGCATTGACCAGACAGAGCCGGGCATCAGCGATGTAAAGAGCGGATCAAGCCTGGTGAGCTCTGAAGGCACGGCCTATAGCAGTTGGTAGGCTTCTTTTTCTCGCGTCAAAGTTTTTAAGCGGCGTCTTCGCCTTCTTCAGGCTCGGTCTCAGCCGCCGGATCAAGCTCGGCTTCCTTAAATGATTCGCGCACAGCTTCGGGATCGACTTTGCGGTCGCGGATATCGTCCTTATCTATGTCATGCCGCGTGGAGCCTTCATCTTTAGAACTCGCGACTGGAGTGGTGCCAATCTGGCCTGAGCCATTGGCTGACATCTGACCTGAATTGTGAGCGCCAACCGCGCCGACGTGTGGTTCCATCGAGCGTGGCTGACCGGCATCTTCATAGCCTAGCTGCTTGCTTAGGTTCCTCATCTCCCATTCACCTCTCTCAATCCCGCGATCCACAATGTCTTCCCGAATTCTGCTGTCCAAACCGCACCTCCCAGATGTCAAAAGGTTAGATGCCGGAAGCAGAGCTCAAAACCGGAGCAGGCGCGCCAGCGCGTAGTTGCACCCGATCAGCCCCATATTTTGCTACCATCTTTCTATGCCGGTTGAGACTGGAATTCAGGCTACCCATCTTCCTCCGTTGAAAGCTCCGCGCGGAACGGAACTCACATGCAAAGGCTGGCCACAGGAAGCCGCCATGCGCATGCTGATGAACAACCTTGATGACGAGGTGGGCGAGCGTCCGCGCGATCTGGTGGTTTATGGCGGCACGGGCAAAGCCGCCCGCAACCAGCAATGCCTGGAAGCGATCATCGCGTCATTGAAATCGCTGGAAAGCGATGAGACGTTGCTGGTGCAGTCAGGCAAGCCGGTAGGAATTTTCAAGACGCACGACTACGCGCCACGCGTCCTGATTGCCAATTCCAATCTTGTGGGCCACTGGTCAAACTGGGAGAAGTTTAACGAGCTCGAGCGTGCCGGACTGATGATGTATGGGCAAATGACCGCCGGTTCGTGGATTTATATCGGCTCACAGGGAATTGTTCAGGGAACATTTGAGACATTTGCAGCGGCGGCCGAGCAGCATTTTGGCGGCGAGTTGGCAGGCAAGCTGGTAGTAAGCGGCGGCATGGGCGGCATGGGTGGCGCGCAGCCACTGGCAGCGACCATGACCGGTGCGTGCTTTCTGGGAATCGATGTAGACGCAGAGCGGATCAAGAAGCGCCTGAAGACTGGCTATTGCGACTTCATGGTCAACAATCTGGATGAAGCGCTGCGCATCCTAAAGAACGCTGTACGCAAGAAAGAAGCGATTTCAGTCGGGCTGGTAGGGAACTGCGCGGACGTGATTCCTGAGCTGGCCGAACGCGGCGTGCTGCCGGACATTCTTACAGACCAGACATCGGCCCACGATCCGCTGAATGGCTATATACCGAATGGCATGACGCTGGAACAGGCGTTGGAACTGCGCAAGAGCGATCCCAAGGCGTATCTGGAGAAATCGCTCAACGCAATGGCCCGCCACGTGGAAGGCATGCTGCGCCTGCAGAAGATGGGCAGCGTGACGTTTGATTACGGCAACAATATCCGCACATTTGCTTTCCAGCAGGGCGTAAAGAACGCTTACGATTTTCCGGGTTTTGTGCCGGAGTATATTCGTCCGCTGTTTTGTGAAGGGCGCGGGCCGTTCCGCTGGGTGGCGCTCTCCGGTGATCCGGCTGACATTGCCGTGACCGACGATCTTGTGCTGGAGCTGTTCCCGCAGAATCGCATCCTCAATCGCTGGATTAATCTGGCGCGCAAGCGCATCAAGTTCCAGGGCCTGCCTGCGCGCATCTGCTGGCTGGGCTATGGCGAGCGTGCTGAGTTTGGACTGGCGATGAATGATCTGGTAAAAAGAGGCAAGATCAAGGCGCCAATCGTGATCGGGCGCGACCATCTGGATTGCGGATCGGTAGCGTCGCCATATCGCGAAACCGAAAGCATGAAAGACGGCAGTGATGCCGTGGCGGACTGGCCATTGCTCAATGCTTTGCTCAATACCGCCAGCGGCGCGAGCTGGGTTTCAATCCACAACGGCGGCGGCGTGGGCATCGGCTATTCCTTGCACGCCGGGCAGGTCACCGTGGCAGACGGAACAGAT
The DNA here is from genome assembly GCA_036496525.1 of Candidatus Angelobacter sp. Lineage (GTDB taxonomy): Bacteria > Acidobacteriota > Terriglobia > Terriglobales > Acidobacteriaceae > Angelobacter. The sequence continues at coordinate 2,014 of DASXKZ010000330.1, read as the reverse complement.
GCGATGGCAAAGCGCATTGAGCGCGTGTTGACGAACGATCCAGGAATCGGCGTGGCGCGGCATGTGGACGCTGGGTATGAAGAAGCAGAGCGCTTCGCGGAGAAAAGAGGCGTGAAGGTGCCGATGCGATCTTCACATTGAACCCTTTAACCACAAAGGACACGAAGGAACACAGAGGAATTGCCAAGATTACAGAATTGAAAAGAAGCGGGGTTTGAAGCTGACGCGGACGATTAACTTGCTTTCTATTGGCCTTCTTCTTTGGCCAAACTTTTTAATGCCAGAGTCAAGCGGTTCGATTTGTGTTGCTCCAGTGCCGCATTCAATCGATGGCCGGCGTGGAGCAGGGCCCGAGAGTGTGGCGTGCGCTGCGGACAAGTATGCGGTCAAGATTGACTCGCGAAAGCTAATCTCCTGGCCGGTCAAAGGAAGTGTTGAGATTACCGGTCTCGATCTTACCAGGCGGCATCGCATTGTGGTCTTTTGCGGCAATAAACTATCGCAGACCTTTAATTTTCAATTTTCTGAATTCAATGACAAGAAGCTCTGCCTGTTTCTGAATGATCTTTATTGGACCGTGCAGCTGTGGCCGGACAAACAATGTCCATCGTGTAAATGCAAATAAGCTGGTAAAAATTCTCTATTGGCAAAAGCTTACACATCTCCTTATCTCCTGTTGGCCAATATCGGCCAGCTCGTCACGCTTCGCGGCGCAAGCACGGCGCGGCGGGGATCTGCGCTTAACGAAATTGGCGTAGTAGAAGATGCGGCGGTGCTTTGCGCCGGCGGAAAGGTCGTCGCGGCGGGGCCGCAGGGCGCTGTGTTGGGCGATCCATGGCTCAAGAAGAACCGGCGCAAGGTGCACGAACTGGATTGTCACGGCAGGGTTGTCCTGCCCGGGCTGATTGATTGCCATACGCATCCGGTGTTCGCCGAACCCCGTCTTGTTGATTTTGAAAAACGCATCGGCGGCGCAGGCTATGAAGAGATTGCGGCAGCGGGCGGCGGGATTCGGTCGAGCGTCGCGGCGGTACGAAAGGCGAGTCGTAGCGAGCTGACTAAGAGAGTGCTGATGGCATTGAACGCCATGCTGGAGCAGGGAACCAGCGTGGTGGAAGCTAAGTCCGGTTATGGGCTGACACTTGAAGACGAGATCAAGTCGCTGGAGGCGATACGCGACGCGGCGCGGCAATGGCCCGGCGAGGTTGTACCAACTTTACTGGCGGCGCATGTGGTGCCGCAGGAATATGCCGGCAAGGCCGATGAATATGTAAAGAAAGTCTGCGACGAGATGATTCCCTTGGTCGCCAAAAAGAAGCTGGCAAAATATGTGGACGTGTTTTGTGATCGTGGAGCGTTCACGCAGGAGCAGTCGGAGAAGGTCCTGGCAGCGGCTCGCAAAAATGGTCTGGGAACGCGCGCGCATGTTTGCCAGTTTAAGTCGGCAAAATTGAAGCCCTTGCTGGAGTATCAGCCTGCGTCTTTCGATCATCTGGATTGCGTGCAGCTGGAAGATATTTCACTCCTGGCGCGGGGAGAGACGGTGGCAGTCCTGCTGCCGGGAGCAAATTACTTTCTGGGGCACAAAGACTTTCCCGATGCACGGCGGCTGATCGAAGCCGGTGTACCAATGGCCCTGGCTACCGACTACAATCCCGGTACTTCACCCACCCCGAGCATGCCATTTGTGATTTCACTGGCATGCACACATATGAAAATGACGCCGGCGGAAGCGATCTCTGCGGCCACGATGAATGCCGCGTGCGCGCTGAGGCTGCAAGAGAGAAAGGGCAGTCTGGAAGCGAGTAAGGACGCAGATATGGCGGTCTTTGACGTGAAGGATTACAGGGAAATAGCTTATTGGTTTGCCTGGGACCGCTGTGTTGAAATGGTCGTGGCGGGGAGAGTTGTGGGATTAGATTCGCGATGATGACGCAGGAGGTTCGATGATCGGAAGAGCGGATGGATATTCGTGAGAACTCCCTCTAGCTCTATGGCAAGGGCTACGCCCTCG
>DASXKZ010000329.1:0-9635 GCA_036496525.1 Candidatus Angelobacter sp. | reverse complement strand
CGCTGCGCCCGTAAATGTATGCGCCGGTGGGAAAGTCTGGGCCCTTTACGATTTTCAGGATCTCTTTCAGCGGCGTAGCCGGAGCATTCACCAGCGTGATGGCGGCTTCCACAATTTCCGTGAGATTGTGCGGAGGAATGTTGGTCGCCATGCCTACGGCGATTCCGTTGGAGCCATTCACCAGGAGGTTTGGAATCCGCGTCGGCAGGACTGTCGGCTCAACTGTTGATTCGTCATAGTTCGGTGTGAAGTCCACCGTCTCTTTATCGATGTCTTCCATCAACGATCCGGCAATGCGCTGCAAGCGGCACTCGGTATATCGCATCGCCGCGGGAGGATCGTTATCCACGGACCCAAAATTCCCCTGGCCATCAATCAGCGGATAGCGCAGTGAGAAATCCTGCGCCATGCGAACCAGCGTGTCATAAATTGCGGAGTCACCGTGCGGATGATAGAGACCCATGGCTTGTCCGACGACCTTGGCGCACTTTGTGTATTTCTTGTTGTATTGCAGGCCCATCTCCTGCATGGTGTAGAGCACGCGCCGGTGTACCGGCTTCAATCCATCACGCACGTCAGGCAGCGCGCGACCAATGATGACTGACATTGAGTAGTCGAGATACGACCGCCGCATCTCATCTTCAATGTTGATGGGCTGTATGTTTCCCGCGTTCGTACCGCCGCCGTCTCCGCCCGGAGGAGGCGTTAACGGTAACTGCGGATTCTGTTCATCTGCCATGTTTTTCTCTCATTCAGGATGGGCGAATTCTACACACACTGCAAACAATTGCGGCCTGCCCTTGCGACCATGCCGAAATAGCGCTAAATAGCTGCATTTACAAGAAGTTATGCGTTAGAGGAATACAGGAAATTATAACATAGAAACAGGCTGTGTGGAACTTGCGGAAAGCCTCGGCGGAACAGGCTTAATCGCCCGATTAAGCAAATTGGTAAATGAAAACCTGCGTGCTTAAACCCCTCGTTTTCATTTACCCATTTATTAAATTACGCAATTACAAATCTTGCCTAGTTCAGCTTCATTACCACGCCGCGATCATCATTCGCCTTGAGCGTGGCCGCAGAGTCAATCTCATCCAGTTGGATCTTCTTAAGTGTCTTACTGGAGAAGTCAAACAGCGTTCCATTCATAATGGCGTAGTTTTTGGTCTCTAGCTGGTGGCCGTCTTTAAAGATAAAAACTGCTGCAGGCGTTTTGTCTTCCACGGGTACTGGAGTCGGAGGATCATTGTCCGCACTTGGTTGAGCCCGTTTTTCAGACCTTCTTTCCTCCTGCGGCCGTTGGCGGTCCCGTTCGCGTGAATCCATGTAATGCTCGCCATAACGGCTGTCACCCTGCTGGCTCATCGCGTCGCGAGCGCCTTGTAAATAGGCGGCACGCAATTCATCGTCGCTTCGATCGTTAGAGGCCTGTTGGGAAGCCTGCTGTGCCGGCGCTGGATCGGCAGAACTGCTGTCAGGAACATATGGATCGGCAGCAGAAGGATAGCTTCCGTCGTTATAGAACGGATAGAAAACCGGTATGGGCAAAAATATCTGGCGGTGAGACCGGGGATTGCCAAACCGGCGCAGCGGACCGTGGATACGGATTGGGCGTTGCGGCTGCACCCCAAAAGGCAGCTGAGTAGGTGAAACCACGCTGGCCGGAACGCCGTGCTGGCGGCCATCCGCGGTGGGAGAGACTACCGACGCTGGCGCTCCATGGCTGAAAGTCTGGGCTTGTGACACTTGCAGAGCGAAAGCCAAAAAGGGAAGAACAAAAACTGATCGCGACATAAAGGTCACCTGCTTGGAAACTGGCCATCGACCGCCTATTAGATATGATAAACCCTAACTGCTGGGGTTACATTAAGTTTTGTGCCCAGTTCCTGAGGACAATCACCGTTAGAACGGCGCGGAGCACAAAGCATGCAGCCAAAATCAAGGCTATAGGCCACCGATAGCCGGTTTCAAGAAAGTCCGCAGCCAGTCCACCGACAAATATGAACACAAAGCTCAGCCCTAAAGTTGCGTCCCAGATGCGGATAGCGGGAACCAGACTAAACAGCAGCACTGCCGTCAAACTGGTGAGTAACGGAGCGGTGTTGCCAAAATAGCGCGCCCTGGGCCAGCTTCCATATGCTGTGAGCGCCGCAATGAACAGAAAAACCAGCACATAACCGTCTGTCCGGCCAGACAAAGCGAACGCCAGATTGCCCAAAGCTTCCAGCGTGGGCTTCTGCGCTAAAAGGGCCTTAAGGCTTAATCCAAAGCTGCCGGTGAGCCAATCAATGATTGCCCACACCGCACAGCCGACCACAGACGCACTGGCCAGGACCATGAGTGCCCTGCGGCGGCATCCTGGCGCCAGGTACATCATGTAAGCAAAGGCCAGCAGGACGAGCGTAAACGACCACCAAACCGTAGCCAGCGCAAAGCCAATGGAGAGTCCTAGGATCACGATCCGTGGCACCCACTTTTTCGGTGGGGCATAAAGCGTATGCGATACACCGATCGCCGTGTAAATCAGCCCCAGGCTGCTCCATGCCAGCAGGATTTCGGGACCGATATTGCTGCTGATGGTGATCATTGCCGGTGAAGTGCAGTACAACGCCAATGCAACGTATCCGCCGTCATCGTCAAACAAGCGGCGCGCCACCCACCACAACGCCGCCCCAAGCCATGCGCCAAAAATAACAAACGGCAATCGCAGGAACCATGGCCGCGGAACAGCCAGGGCCGAGCTTAACTGTGGCGTGGCAACTTTTCTTGCCGCAGAAACCAGCCGTACAGGGAAAGCCGCCACCACGCTGGTGAATGGAGATGGCTTCAGCGCTTTTTCACCAGGACCGGTCAAGCCGGAGGCAATGTAACGATATTCCAGATCAGAAAGCTTGCGGATATTTGCGGTCCAGAGGCACTGGGCCATGAAAGCCAGCAGCATCAGTCCGGCGTATACCTGCGGCCGGCCAACTTTGAACTCTCTGAGCAGCTGAAGCATGAATTGACAGTTGTATCATGCACTCGCGGCGAAAGCTCAGCGCATCGTGCAGCTTGATTCGCGAGTCCCCATAAAGCAACCAATTCTGGTAGAGTTTGCTGTTCATGCACAATCGCCAATAGAGTTGGAAAACATGGAGCTAGAGTCCTCACCTAGCACGGCGTCAAACAAGCTTTCATACATTTTCTATAACGATCGCGGCTTGCGCGCCGGCTGGCGGCTGTTGATTTATTTCGGGATGATTTTTGTTCTGGTGCTGGGCGCCGGATTGATTGCCAGGCGTCTTAGCGCGAGACAATCGAAGGGCGAGATATCCTCTGATTTTATTCACACAGTTCTCCTGGCTATTACTCAGCTCATTGTGTTTCTCGTGCTCTTATTTCTCGCCTGGATCATGAGCAAGATTGAACACCGCAACGTAGGCGTTTATGGCCTGCCTTTGCAGAAGTCAGCTATTTTTGGGTTTATTCGCGGATATTTCCTGTGGGGATTTCTGCCGTTGGCGCTCCTGTTGATTATTCTGCGTGGATTTCGCGCTTTTTATTTCGGCAACCTCAGCGCTCTAAACGTCCAGATACTCGGCTGGGGCGTTCTCTGGTGCCTTTTCTTTTTGCTGGTCGGACTTTTTGAAGAGTATTCACTGCGCGGCTATCTGCTCTTCACTCTCGCCGATGGCATCGGCTTCTGGCCCGCCGCTATCATTCAGGCCGTCTTGTTTGCCCGCGGACATATGGGCAACGGCGGCGAGACCCGCGTTGGAATCATCGCAACAGGCATTTTTGCCCTGTTCGCGGCAGTCACGCTTTGGCGTACCGGCAATCTCTGGCTTGCCGTTGGTGCTCATGCCGGGTGGGATTGGGGACAAACATTCTTCTTCGGCGTGAATGACAGTGGTCTTAAAGCGACGGGACACCTGTTCAATTCCAGCGTCGGCCAGGGGCCAGACTGGCTTACCGGCGGCAGTGTAGGACCGGAAGGCAGTGTGATTACGCTGGTTCTTTGGGTGCTGATGGCTGTCCTGTTTTTGTGGCTTTACCGCAAGCGGCATGAGCCGGTGCTGGTGATTAGCGAAGGAAGAAAATACTAATAGCGATCCAACCCCGCAAAAGAATCAGCCATCGTTGTGCGGCCTGAGTGTTTGGTACTTCTGAAATCTGCGCAATCTTATGACGGGCGAGCCCGACCACACGGCGAGCCCGCTGCTCCAGGAGCCGAAGAATCTAATTTTGATCATGCTCACGAGCGGTTTGGAGCGAAGCGACAAATCAAATGTCTAAATTCTTTACATCCAGCGCGTTCTCTTCAATGAACTTTCTGCGTGATTCAACGTCTTCACCCATCAACGTGGTGAAAATCACTTCGCAGGCTTCAATGTCTTCAGCGCGGACAGAAAGCAGCGTGCGTCGTTCCGGATCCATGGTTGTCTGCCAGAGCTGTTCTGAACTCATTTCTCCCAGCCCTTTATAGCGCTGTACGCTGTATTCTTTCTTACCTTCTGAAAGGACGTAATCAAACAGTTCACGAGCTGAATTTTTTTCCACGCGCTCGGCTTCAATCTTGGTTCTGCGGATCGTGGTTTTAGAGGATTTCTTGGCGGCTTTTTCCAGGTCCTCGCGCTCAGCGTCGCTCAGATCGGCCGAAGCGTCTTCCGTGCCTTTGCCTGCCACTTCCACCACAAAAGGAGGCTCCATGTAACTTTCAATCTGCTTAAACTTGGCCGTCATTTGGCGGTATTCAGGCGTGGACGCCAGCGCCCAGTTGATCTGTCGCTCCGCGCCCTGCGAGTCAGTAAACTTTACGCCCCAGACATTGTGTTCTTCGTCAAAATAGCTTTCCACCTGCTTGAGCTGTGAATCTTTGGCCAGCTTGTTGATTTCTTTTACCAGCCGCTCAATCTTCTTCGGCGGATTTTTCTTGTCGCCTTCAAAGTCTGTGCGCTGAGAGATGCCCAGCCGCGGCAGCCACTCGGTAATTCGTTCATTGCGTATGCGCTTATCGACTTTGTCAAAGAACACCAAATACTCGTTCAGGGTGGTCATGAATTTGGCCAATGCGGCGCCTTCCAGCTTGGCGGCGCCTTCGCCATAGCGGACCGTCATGCCTTCGGCAGCGCGCCGTACCATCACCCGCACGAATTCGCGGTCGTCCTTGATGTACTGCTGCGTTTTGCCTTTCTTAATGCCGTAAAGCGGCGGCTGCGCGATGTAAACATTGCCGCGCTTGATCAGTTCATTCATGTGGCGGAAGAAGAACGTGAGAAGCAGCGTGCGAATGTGCGAACCGTCCACATCGGCGTCCGTCATAAGGATGACTTTGGCATAGCGCAGCTTCGCGGGGTCAAAATCGTCTTTACCGATGCCAGCTCCCAGCGCAGTAATCATAGCGCGGATTTCTTCGTGGCCCAGCATCTTGTCGTAGCGCGCTTTTTCGACGTTGAGGATTTTTCCTTTCAATGGCAGGATGGCCTGGAAGCGCCGGTCGCGTCCCTGCTTGGCCGTGCCGCCTGCGGATTCACCCTCGACCAGGAACAGTTCGCAGCGATTGGGATCGCGTTCAGAGCAGTCTGCCAGCTTGCCCGGCAGTCCGCCGCCATCCAGCGCGCCTTTGCGACGCGTAAGATCGCGGGCTTTACGCGCGGCTTCGCGCGCCCGTGCGGCTTCAATTGCTTTGTTGATGATTTTGCGCGCGACTGGCGGATTTTGTTCAAAGAATGCGCCCAGCCGTTCATTGAGAAACGCCTGCACAATACCGGCAATGTCGGAATTCAGTTTGCCTTTGGTCTGCCCTTCAAATTGCGGTTGCGATAGCTTCACACTAACCACGGCGACAAGACCTTCACGGACGTCGTCGCCCGTCAGATTTTCTTTTACGTCCTTGAACAAGCCAAGCTGCTGGCCGGCGTAGTTAATTGTGCGTGTCAGGGCCGTACGGAAGCCGGAAAGATGCGTTCCGCCATCCACTGTGTTGATGTTATTGGCGAAGCTGAAAACGGTTTCGGAATATCCATCGTTGTATTGCAGCGCGATTTCCATCGCCACGCCTTCACGCTCAGCTTCCATATAGATGGGCTTGTCATGCAACACGCTTTTGCCGCGGTTCAAATGCTTGATAAATTCTGCAATACCGCCGGAATATTTGAACGTCAGCTTCTTCGCCTCGCCGGTCTTAGGGTCGGTAAGGCGTTCGTCGGTCAGCGTGATCTCCAGACCTTTGTTCAGGAAAGCAAGTTCGCGCAGACGCTGGGCCAGCGTGTCAAAGTTGTATTCCGTAGCGGTGAAAATCTCTTTGTCGGGAAGAAAATGTATTTTGGTGCCGCGCTTTTTGGTGGTCCCGGTTTTCTTGAGCTTGGTCTGCGGATCGCCTTTCGAGTAGCCCTGCTCCCACACATGTCCGTCGCGCCAGATTTCCAGATCAAACTGATGGCTAAGCGCGTTGACGCAGGAAACACCAACGCCGTGGAGTCCGCCTGAAACTTTGTAGTTGGAGTTGTCAAATTTTCCGCCGGCATGGAGCTTGGTGAGCACAACCTGAGCGGCTGGAACTTTTTCGCCGTCGATCACCATGTCATCGACCGGAATACCGCGTCCGTCGTCGACCACGGTAATCGAATTATCAATGTGGATTGTCACATCGATTTGAGTGGCGAATCCCGCCAGCGCTTCATCTACCGAGTTGTCAACAACTTCATAGACAAGATGGTGAAGCCCCATCTCTCCGTTAGAGCCGATATACATAGCGGGGCGCAGCCGAACGGCCTCCATGCCCTCAAGCACTTTTATATCGTCTGCGGTGTAATTGCCGTTGCCGTTTCCACCGGTCTTTTTGCTTTTGTTTTGTTCTGCCATTTGTTTTGCTGTTGCAGTTCCAGATTCACGGGTAGACAACTTGGAGACTCCTGTTTTAGCCCACTCAATGCGGCTACTTTCAGCTTTGCAGCGATCCACTTGAAAAACGCTCAAGTTATGTAAATTCAATACTTTAGTAGATGTGCAACGCTGTTCCTATTGTACCACATTCAGAGTTGATCTGTGGACGCTCTGGAGACGATGTGAGCATCCTGTAAACAACAAGATACGGAGTGTGATTGGCAATTCCATTTTCGATCTTTGCGGTTAGTTATGGGAAGCCCGAAAAATCCTTTCACGCGCTCACTCTGGTAAAGGCTCATCGACTGATGAACTGCTTTAAAGGGGCTTGCGTCTCGGACAACCGCGCATTTTCTATGGGATTGTGGCACTGGCTAGGGCTCGTTTTTGCTAAACAGAAATTGCTCCCGGACGAGTCCGAGGCTGGCATAATTTTTTAAAAATTTTAAGAATAGGGTTGCAACGATTAACCATTTAGATACCAGTCCGGTTCCGCATGGCATGTCTACCCAAGCACTCTCACCCGGGACGGATCCTTCTATGGGTTACGTAAGTAACCTGCAGTCAATGTTTTAAGCATTACTTTAGTACAGTGCTTTTAGTAATCATCTGAGGGGCATGAACCGTCCTTTTGGAGCCCCAAAATAGGCCGTTTTTGCTTAATTAAATAGTACTAATAAACTATTGAAAAATTAGGGATGAAATGTATACTCATCACCGCATTTCAGAACACCCGAAATGCACCACCAAGTGACCAAAGATTTCAAAAGAAAACATCAGGAGAGATTCCCCATGAAAGCGCTACTTCGTTCATCAATCTTCGCCCTTGTGGTGTTCGCCGGCTACGCCGCTATTGCAACGGACATCAGCAAGCCCCACTCGGGTGCAGCAATCCCCAAGCCCACACAATGTCCTCCCCATGCACTTTGCGCCGTTAGCAAGTAACACCCAGTAGGGCTTCCGGGTTTGCGCCTGAAGGGGGTTAGCCATTAAATTCAATGGCTTACCCCAAGGCAAATTCCTGGCGGTGTTTACTAAAGAGTCAATTGTACTTTCGTGTCGCAGCGAGGCTTGTTCTGCGGCTCCGGGGAATAGTATGCTTACGCTCCCTTGGAGGCGAACGTGCATATCTGCCTAACGCAGTGGATTTATATAGCAATTGCAGTGGTAGCGGGCGGCGTACAGGCCTATACCCTGCGCATTTTGAAACGCGGCAAGTTGCAGTCAGAATTTCCGGTCTTTTTCCGGTACACATGCCTCTGCATTGCTGCCTACGCCATTAGCCTCATTCCCTTCATTTTCTCCGGTTCGCAGTTCCCATACATTTACTGGGTTCTCACTGCAATGACCATGGTTTTTGAGTTTGCGGTTTTATATGAGCTGCTGGTCAATGCGCTCAAGCCTTATTCCGCCCTCATCGATCTTGGCAAAATGCTCTTTCGCTGGGCAGCTGTCTTTCTCGTTTTGGCAGCTTTGCTCACCGCGTTTGCCACCGCGAGCAATGGAAGCGACAAACTCAATGCTGCCACCGAGCTCCTGCAGCGCACTGTTCGATTGATGCAATGCGGTTTGTTGCTCCTGTTTTTTGGACTTGAAAAACGCCTGGGCCTTTCCTGGCGCACACACACCATGAGCATCGCTCTTGGCCTTGGTATCTATGCGGCCGTTGATCTGATCAGCACTTACATGATGGGTCGCGTGCCCGCTTTGAATACAACATTTGCTGTATTGCCGAATGTTGTTTATCTGGCCGCTGCCTCACTCTGGGCTTACAGCCTGGCCAAGCCTGAACCGGCACGCAGCAACGTGCTCGATTCACCTCGCCGCCTGATCTTCCAGCGCTGGAATGAAGCATTGTTGACTCACACCGTTCGCGGCGAGATGGCTTTCGTTTCCGGTGGAATGGAATCGTTCCTTCCCGGAGTCGAGCAGACGGTTGAACGCGTCCTGGCTCGCAAAATAGTCCAGTAAGTAACTGCCTCCAAGAAACTTCAGGCCGGACATTTTGTCCGGCCTGTTTTATTTTCATCGGAATTGACTGATCTCAGATTCGCATTGGCATTACGATATAGCGATAGCGATATTCGCTGTCTGCAGCCTCGTCTGGACGCAACTGGCCCGCGGTCTGGGCGTCTTTAAATTCAAAGCGAACATCGCCAGAGCCTACGACCTTCAAAAATTCCAGCAGGTACTGCGAATTGAATCCGATCACCATGGGATCGCCGGCATAAGCGGTTTCGATTGAATCCTCGGATTCACCTGTCTCTGTATTCGATGAGGAAATTTTCAGTTCGTTCTTCTCCACGCGCATGCGGATTGCATTGGAGCGCTCGTCGGCAAATTGAGCCACACGCTGGATAGCGGCGGAAAGCTCGTCGCAATGGATAGTCACAAACTTATTGTTCTCGCGCGGAAGGACTGCTTCATAGTTAGGAAATTGCCCGGTAAGCTGGCGCGAGGTCAACAAACGGCCGCCAATACGGAAAAAAAGAGTTGATTCATCCTTGGCAAAATCCACAGTCTGAGTATCAGTGCTGTTTAGCAGGGTGCTTAGCTCGGCCATGGCTTTCTTGGGGACCAATACCTTCAATTCCCCGCTCACAGGCAGCTTGGTGCCGCCATGTTCGATATGCGCCAGCCGATGTCCATCGGTAGCGACCATGGTGAGCGATTCCGGCTTGAGCACCAGGAGAGCGCCATTTAACGTATAGCGCGATTCCTCATTGGAAATTGAGAAGATTGTCCGGCCAATCAATTGCCGCAATACCTGT
>DASXKZ010000328.1:0-5011 GCA_036496525.1 Candidatus Angelobacter sp. | reverse complement strand
GCCATCAAAATTGCAATTGCATTTCTTTGCCAGAGTTTCACGGCGCGCTCCTTTACTTGTTCAGGATTTCCATCATGTAGTCGGTGATTTCCGGCGAGTTCATCAGAGACATTTTCTGGATCAGCGATTTCTTCAACTCCGGGTTGGTCTCCTTCTTGGCCAGAGCAACCATCTCTTTTCCAGCACCGTGCAGAAACAACGCATTGATAACTTTCTTTTTTGTTGCGACATCGGCCTGGGAGCTATAAACCTTGGTCAAAGCAGCCAGGCTTTCGTCCCCGCCGACCAGACCAAGCGTATTGATGGCCTTGTCGAGGACAGCCGGGTCCTTTTCTGTCTGGACAATCTCTGCTAGCTCATGGGAGCAGCCGCACAGCAGCATGGCGCCCACAGCCTCCTGGCGCGTCTCAACGTCAGGGGAGTTCTTGTAGAAGTCGAGCAGTTCCGCGCGTCCTCCCATCATGCCCAGATAGCGAATGGCCTCGCGGCGAAGCTCCGGATTTTTCTCCGTCTTCGCCAGGGACGCTACGTCATCTTTGCAGCCGCACATGAGCCACGCCTGAAAAACCGATTTTTTCACGCTTACATCTGTGGATGAGTTATAGATCTCTTTCAGCACCGCGCGATTACGTGGGTTGGAGTTCATGCCAATATTGCGGATGGCGCGCTTCTGCAAGTCGGGCTGGTTGTTGGCTTTGGCCAGCGTCATCAAAATTTGCTGTGCTTTATCTGAGTTGCTTTGAGCAAGCACGAACAGCGCTCTTTCCTTCAGCTTTGGCGAGTAGTTTCCGTTGATGATCTTTTCCAGCAGCGGAATGGCTTTTTCCGGATCGGAATTCATCAGGCTCTGGATCGCCAGCAGCTTGAGTTCTTCGTCGGAAATATTCTCAGGATTGCTCGCGCCGCGAATTTCCTGCTCCAGCGCGCCTGCGTCACGCAGCCAATTGCTCTTGGGATAATTCTTGCGCAACTCGCCGATCGCGGTGAGCGCCTGGGCCTTGTTGCCTGCCTTGTTCAGGGCGTATGCCTTCCAGTACATTGCGCCGTCAGCCCGGCGGCCGTGGATCTTGATGACGTCGTCAAATTGCTTGATAGTGTTATCGTATTCGCCGTTATCCAGCGCGTCCTTGGCGGATTGGTACAGCTCGTCTTCGTGAGCGTTGGCTTTTTCCGCGGTTTGCGGGTCCAGCAGTGAAGCCGAAGGGACCTGCTGGGCTGCAGCGGCGGAAAACAGCCCGAAAGAAACAACGATATTGAGAAATAAGATTACAAATAATTTGCGATTCATCATTGGTTATAGCCTCTGGTTTACGCTGCCGCCGGAAAGCTCCGGACGGCGCGCTCTTGAATTCACTTCAGACCCAACTACACGTACCTTGAACAAAAGCCCTTCAGACTGGATGGTGTGGCGTACCTGCTCTAAATCTCCGGGTGAAACTTCTGCCGGGCCGTTGGCGATCTCCGCCAGCACCCGGCCTAATTGGTCGAGCAATCTAGCGACTTGCGGATCGCCGGCCTGTTGTGAGCTCACGCGATAGAGGTGATTGCTATCCAGCAGTTCCCGGGCCTCTGCCTGTTCATTAGCAAAATTGATTGGCCCCTTTGTATCTGCATTCATGATTTCCACCAGAAGCATTTGCGAGCGCTCCAGGTGATCGCCAACGGCCACTAAAACCACGCGCTGTGGATTGACCTGTGAAGGTGGTTGCTGCGCAATCTGGGGGCCCGGGCGCGGCCAGAAGCGTCCAGCCAGAAACGCAATTGCCAGCAACATCACCATCGCACCGGCTAGCGCCCATTTCTGTTGCCGCCCGAATAGCCTTTGAAGAAAGCCGCGTTTGTCCTGCAGCCGGTCACGCAGGTTAAGCCAGGTTTTCTCTTCAAAGCTTGCCACCGGTTCAGGGACTTCCAGAGGCTCAATCTGCTGCAGCAGCGATTGCACGCGCGTAAATTCACTCCGGCAATCCGAGCAAGCGGCAAGATGGCGTTCCACTTCCGATGTTTCTTCGGCGTCGCCGTAATAATGCAATACGATTTGTTCTTCGCTGAGATGGTTCATTTCACCGCACTCCCGCCCCACCGCGGAGAGCGCGTTGGGGATCCCGGACCAGCATACGGCTCAAGTTGCTGCCTGAGTTTCTGCACGGCGCGGAACACGCTGTTCTTGGCGGCGCTGGCCTTCAGGTTCAGAGTCTGGCTGATCTCTTCAATCGACCGGCCTTCCATGTGGCGCATGGTGAACGCCACACGCTCCGCCGGTGTAAGCAGCCCCAGCGCGCCTGCAATCTTGGCCTTCATTTCTGAGCTGAGCAGAAGACGGTCGGGTCCGGGGCTCAACGTGGGCAGTTGCACCTGATTGCTTTCCCCTGCGTCCGGCTGATCAACGATCTGATATGTATCTTTCGTCTGCATATGTGTTTTTCTCGCGCTTAGGAAGTCAAGTGTGCGGTTCACCGCGATCCGGTAGAGCCATGTGCTGAAATTGGCGCGAAGCTCAAAACGCTCCAGGCTCTTATAGGCCCGCAGGAAAGTTTCCTGTACGAGTTCTTCCGTATCCTGCTGGTTTCCGGTCATGCGGTAGATCACACGAAAGATGCTGCGCGAATGACGATCCACCAGGACACGAAAAGCGTCTCGGTCGCCGGCCAGGACCTGCGCCACTACCGCTGCATCTGTAACTTCCATTCGAATAACTTAGACCGGAATTAGGGGAAGCGGTTAGGTTTTCTGTAATCCCGAGCGCAGGGAGGGAACCCTATTGTCATCATGAACTGCAGGAAAAAGAAGAAACTGTCGCTGCCCTTCTTCTTTAGGGTAGAGATCCCCCGCTTCGCTCGGGACTACGGAAAAACGGCGTGCGCCATCCGCAACACCGTGCTTTCATCAAAGTGCCTGCCCAGAATCTGCAACCCAATGGGCAGGCCTGCTGAGGTCTTGCCGCACGGTACACTGATCCCTGGAACGCCCGCCAGGTCGGCGGTGACGGTATAAATGTCGGCCAGATACATGGAGAGGGGATCGCCGGACTTTTCGCCCAGCTTGAACGCCGGAGTCGGCGCGGTGGGCGTTACGATGGCGTCAACTTTCTGGAAAGCGGCTTCAAAGTCTCGCGTCAGCAAGGTGCGGACGCGCTGAGCTTTCAGATAGTAGGCATCGTAGTAGCCGGAACTCAGGGCGTACGTGCCCAGCATGATGCGTCGTTTTACCTCGGCGCCGAAGGCCTCGTCGCGGCTCTTGCGATACATCTCAGAAAGTGTGCGAGCGCCCTTGGCCCGATAGCCATAGCGCACGCCATCATAGCGGGCCAGATTGGCAGAGGCTTCTGCCGTGGCAATTACATAATAGGTAGGGATCGCATAAGCGGTATGCGGAAGAGAAATAGGTATGATCTCGCAGCCAGCGTTACGCAGTTTGGCAATGCCAGCTTCGACCGCGGCTCGAACTTCAGCGTCCAGGCCGTCACCGAAATATTCCTTAGGCACACCGATCTTGAGCCCGCTTATGGGCTTGGACAGATCGGCTTCATAGTCGGGAACGGGGACATCAGCGGAGGTAGAATCCAGCGGATCGTGGCCGGCGATGATGCGCAGAAGAATCGCCGCATCTTTCACGGTCTTGGTCAACGGGCCGATGTGATCGAGAGAAGATGCAAAAGCGATTAAGCCGTAACGTGACACGCGCCCATACGTGGGCATGAGGCCGACCACTCCGCAGAACGATGCCGGCTGGCGGATTGAGCCGCCTGTGTCAGAACCCAGCGTTGCAACGGCAGTGCCTGCGGCAACGGCGGCGGCAGAGCCTCCACTGGAACCTCCAGGGACGCGTGACTTATCGCACGGGTTGCAGACTGGCCCGTAGGCGGAGTTTTCATTCGACGAGCCCATGGCAAACTCGTCACAATTCATTTTGCCCAGCATGATCGCGCCTGCGGCTTCCAGTCGCGCAACCGCGGTGCAGTCATAGGGCGGAATAAAATTATCCAGGATTTTTGAGCCTGCGGTGGTGCGGACGCCCTTAATGACCATCACGTCTTTGATCCCAATTGGCACGCCAGCCAGCGGAGGCAGAGGAGCTCCTTTGCTCACAAGGCCGTCAATATGGTTTGCTTGGGCAAACGCGCGATCTTCAGAGAGAGTGAGATACGCGTGAACATCAGCATCGTCAGCCTTAATTTTGGCGTAGAACTGCTCCACCAGTGCGGCTGCGGTGGTCCGCTTGTCCGCGATTGCGGTACGGACGGCTTCGATGGTGAGTGAACTCAGGTCCATCAGGCTTCCAGGCGGATCCAGGTGGCGCGCGCAACAGCGCATGGGTTTTGGTTCTGGTATAGGCAGGCCGCGCTGAAATGTTTTCGGCCTTCAACTCCCAGCGGCCAGCTCAGGAGCAGGCAGAGTTCACATACTTTGACGGGCTGCAATTGCTCTACCGCTAACCTTCCGGTGACGAGTTTGCCGGCGATGGGAAATCCAGCAGCAAAGCCGGTAGGGCAATCCATGGCCGCCCATAAAAACTCTGGGCGGAGAAACTGCTGGCTATCCCCGAATTCCGCCGCAGGGAGCCACGTGGCTGCATAAAGACTTTCATAGATGGCAGCCGGAAAAATCTCGAGTCCGTCATGGGCCTGCCTTTCTGGCCCACAGACAAAGCACGTGGGAAATGGGTGCCGGGCATCCAGTGCGTAGGATGACTTCATCGCCGCGGCCGCCGTTTCAAGATCGATCGGGGCCGGCGGGGCTACGTCAATAGTTGTTGAGGTCGCCTCGACAATCACTTTGTCGCCGTGCCGCAACACTCCGCCTGATTGTAAGCGCTCGAGATTGAGCGGCGCTTCCAGCGGCACTGGACTGCGCAGCATGCATTCAACCACACCGCCTATTGCGTTGGCGACAAGCCCGCAGGTGTATCCGCCATTGCCGGAATCGGGCGGGCCGCAAAAGCGGGCCGGCACTGTCACAGATTGCATGGTGTTGAGTATTTCACAATGAGCGGGCATGCGCAGGCGGCTACTTCT
>DASXKZ010000327.1:0-8072 GCA_036496525.1 Candidatus Angelobacter sp. | reverse complement strand
CGCTTTCAAACTCCACCCCAGTGCGTCCACATCCAGTTCACCTCTCAACCTCACCGCCATCGGCAGGTTGTACGCCGTGTTCCCTGGTTCCAGTTGCTCGATAAACCACAACCTCTCCTGCGCATATGACAGCGGTAGCTCTGCATCACGTGTTACTTTTGCAATTTCCGGCGCCCTGGTTACAGTCTGTTTACTTATTTGTTCGACCGTGCCGGCAAAATCAAGCAGGCATTCGGAGGTAAATAGTGACCGTAAAGGAATTTCAACATTGAGAATTTGCCGAATCCGCGAAATCACTCGCGTTGCAAGAAGAGAATGGCCGCCAATCTCAAAGAAATTGTCATGGCGGCCTACACGTTCAAGTCCCAGGGTTTTAGCCCAGATTCCGGCAATGATTTCCTCCATCTGCGTCTGCGGAGCTTCGCAGATTGAGGTTTCATTGCGGAATTCGATTTTCGGTTGAGGCAAACTGCTGCGGTCCAACTTTCCACCTTGAGTGAGCGGCAATTCCTGCAACTCAATGATTGCCGCAGGAACCATGTACTCTGGGAGGGCCCGCTTTAGATAATCCTTAAGCGCACTGACTTGCAGGGGGGAAATGTTGCCGACAACGTATGCCGTCAAGAACTTCTCGAGATGAACGTTCTCCGAGGCAACTACGGCGACATGACGAATGGCGGGATGCTCTCGCAATACGGCTTCAATTTCACCCAATTCAATCCGGTATCCTCTTAGCTTTACCTGATCGTCTCTCCGTCCAAGAAATTCCAGGTTGCCGTCATCACGATAGCGGGCGTTATCTCCAGTCCAGTACAGTCTTTCACCTTTGTCACTGAAGGGATTCGGGACAAAGCGCTCCGCGGTCAACGCAGGACGATTCCAATAACCTCGCGCCAGGCCGATACCGCCCACATACAGATCTCCAGTGACCCCAACGGGGAGCGGCCGCAAGAACCGGTCGCACACATAGCACTGCATGTTGCGAATGGGCTTTCCAATTGGAATTCTCGTTATTCCATCTAGCCCGTTATTCTCCCAGGCCGCTGCGTAGATCGTGATTTCTGTTGGGCCATAGGCGTTCAGGAGCCGCCGTCCAGCAGACCAGCGAAACGCAGTTTCCAATGGACACGTTTCTCCACCTACCACAAGCGTTCTGAGGTGAGGAAAATCATCGCGTTCAAGCACCCCGAGCAATGAAGGCGGCAGGAACATCATATTTATCTTGTGTTTTTCGATCAGGTCAGCGAACTCAGCGGCTGAGAGCCGGCCTCCTGCAGGAGTGAGATACAACTGGCCGCCACTCACGAGTCCAACAAAGATCTCCAGGACGGAAGCATCGAACGTCAAAGAAGCCAGTTGCAATATGCGGCTCTGTTGATCCGCGCCAAAAAGGTTTAGCGACGCAGCAATTGCATTCGTGAGTCCGGAATGAGAGACCAGGACACCCTTCGGTTTTCCCATGGACCCAGAGGTATAGATGATGTAAGCAAGATTTTCCGGTTCAGGCATATTCTCCGGATTCCTGGCACTGTACCGGCTGATTCGGTCACTTTCTTCATTCAGGCAAATTTTGGCCAAGCTTGTTTCAGAAAACGCTTCCACAAGATGGGATTGTGTGAGCAGCAACTCTGCCTGGGCGTCTCCCAGCATATAGGCGAGACGGTCAGGAGGATATTGAGTATCAAGAGGAACGTAGGCGCCGCCCGCTTTAAGCACTGCCAGAATGGCAACTACCATTTCCAGGGATCGTTCCACACAAATGCCAACTCGTGTTTCCGGTCTCACACCGTGGTCCATCAAATAATGAGCCAATTGGTTGGCCCGTTGGTTCAGCTCCTGATAAGTGAGCTGCTGCTCTCCACAGCAGATGGCCAGCGCCTGGGGAGCATTTTCGACTTGTTGCTCAACGAGTTGCTGTATGCATGCGAATGGAGCGTCCTGATCAGTACGGTTCCATTCATCGATGACTTGGCCAAATTCAGCCGACGTCAACAACTTGAGATCACCCACAGCGCCTTCCGGTCGTTCTGCAATCTGCTCCAGGAGCCAGCCGAGGTGGCGCAGCAATTGCTTCACCTTTTCTTTTGTATAAACATTCGTGCGATAGACCGACGTGAGCGCCAATGAACTGCCGGGCGAACAATTCAGGCCAAGGCTGTAGTTGGTGGGTTCCAGCACGCTCCTCGAATGGAACCGTAGACTGGTCTCGCCGACGAATCCAGCATTCGATTGAGTTGCATAATTTTCAAAGACGAAGCAGGTGCGGAAGAGTGGATCTCCCGGCTTAACTCCGCTGTTTCGCTGCACGTCAGCCAAAATGCTGTATTCAAATTGCCGTGCCTCTACTTGCTCCTTTTGTAAATCCTGGAGCCATGCGAATAGCGGTCGGCTATCTTCCATTCGGACCCTCACCGGAAGCATGTTGATGAACAATCCAACCATCTGTTCCACATGAGGTAATTCCGGGGGACGTCCGGAGACAACTGCGCCGAATACAACATCCGGCTCGCCACTATACCGGCTCAACAGCATGCCCCAGGCCCCCAAAGCAAGCGTGTTCAATGTAAGCTGATGTTTTCTGGCAATAAGACCCAACTGCGACGTTAGCGACTCAGAGAGGTTAAGTTGTTCGAGTTCAAAAGATGAATGCCCCGTTTCTTCATCCCGCTCCGCGAGAGGCAATGGTGTGGCAGAGGAGAACCCATCCAATCTTCGGCTCCAAAAGTCTTCAGCACGGCGCGGGTCTTGCTGCTTTAACCACGCAATATAGTTGCGATAGGGCGGAGGAGAGGGCAATCTGGGGCGCTGCCCTTGCCTGCATGCTTCATAAAACGTAAACACTTCATTCTGAAGCAGCGCTACTGACCAGCCGTCAAGCACAAGATGGTGATAGCTAAAGACAACTTCAAATACGTCATCGGCAAATTGCAACAATGCAACTCGTAACAGAGGCGCATTTCCGAGATCGAATCCCTTAAGACTGTCTTCCGCAAGGAATGCCTGCCACCTGTGCTGCCGATCATCTTCGGTGCACTTCCGCAAGTCCAGATAACACCAAGGCAGTGATATCTGGCGACAAACCACCTGAACGGGCGCTTCCATTCCTTCCCATACAAAATAGGTCCGCAGGGCAGTGTGGCGGTCCATGACCATCTGCCATGCCTGTCGAAAGGCAGTGACATTCAGGTTTCCAAGCAAACGTCCGGTCATTTGCCGGAAATAAAGGTCCCGTTCAGGTGCATACAGGACATGGAAAAGCAGTCCTTTCTGCATCGGTGATAGTGGATAGATATCTTCCATCAGCCGGTCCTCGATTCGGCGCGGCGATACAGCTCCGCGCCCGAGCTCGTGCTACAGTTTCGCCGCTACCTGAAACCGCATGAATGCGCCGGTCTCAGATGATGCTGCGTTTGTCTATTGTGGAATTAGGTGAGGTAATTAACGTTGTTCCATTTGCTGCGTTCGTAGCGCCAGTCGATTGAGAGTCGCCTGATCAACATCAACCAAGGAAAAATCTGATGGCGTGTGAATGCCGGTCTGAGCGGTCTCGCAATGATCAATCACTTCTCTAAGTGCTGCCATAAACCTGGCGGCCATGCGCTGCACCGTATCACTTTTAAATTGTTGCCGGCTATAGCTCCAGCGCATTCTAAGCTGTCCGCCAGTTACGCTTCCGACAATTTCCAACAAATGAGACCGCCGGCTGCGAGGATCCTGCCGCGCCCCGGAAGATTCCTGGGCCATTTTGAATGATTTGCTCTCAGCTGCCTGGTCCAATTGCCCGAGATAGTTAAAGAGCACATCTGAAGATCGTTCGTGACGCAGCACTTCATCATCCTTTATATATCGCAGCCAGCCGTAGCCAATCCCCTGCTGCGGGACCTGCCGTAACTGCTCCTTAACGCTTCTGAGTCGTTCTCCGGCATCCCGACTGTAAGATTTTTCAATCAACACGGGGAACATAGTCGTGAACCATCCAACGGTACGAGACACATCTAAATGATCAAACAGATGTTCGCGACCATGTCCTTCAAGGTCGACACAAACCCGGGGAGATCCTGTTCTTTCCGCCAGAACATCAACCAGTGCTGTCAGCAATACATCGTTGATCTGTGTGTGGTACACGGGAGGCACACGTTGAAGTAGGGCTGTTGTTTCCTCACTGTTGAGAGATTCCATGACCTGTTCAACCGATTCGACGATATTGTCTCCTGGGCAATCCACCGGAAGCCTGGAAGCTGCCTTTGCAGCTTTTCGCCAGTACGCAAGTGCTTGTGCCGTTGAATGTTCATTCGCATATCTGTCTGACTCCACCGCCCATTCTTTAAAGGAGGTTGTCTTTGACGGCAACGCGGCATCGAGCTCTCCCTGACCTTGCCACAAACAATCGAAGTCTTCGAGCAAAATGCGCCAGGAAACTCCATCAACCGCAAGGTGATGAATGATCCACAGCAGGCGGTCCCTGTGGCCTTTCCCAGTTTCAAACCACACGATGCGAAGAATTGGACCATTTCTTAAATCAAGCGATCTCTGCCACTGCGCAGCTTCCTGCTCTAACCGGAGATGGAGTTGCTCTTCCGGAATACCACACAAGTCAACTCGCACCAGGCCCCGTGAGATATCTTCCTCTTTTTCCATCCACTGACGAAGCACGCCTTCACCGGCAAAACGCAGGCGCAAGGAATCATGATGGGCCAAAAGCCTGGCTACAATTTTTTCTATTTGTCCAGGCGCCGGCTTTTCTTTGAGTTCCAGAAATACCGATTGGTTGAAATGATGGGGCACGACATTCACATTCTCAAAAAACCATTTCTGAATCGGCGTGAGCGGAACAGTGCCGTGCACAGCGCCTTGCTGGGCAACAACAGCCGGACCAGCGTGGGCCATAAGGGCCAAACCGGATATGGTTGGAAATTCAAAGATGTGCTTTGGCGCAATTCTCAGGCCCGCCTGATTTGCTCTGGCCACCACCTGGATACTCACAATCGAGTCGCCACCGAGATCAAAGAAGTTGTCTTCTATTCCCACACGTTCTTTGCCCAGAACTTTGGCCCAAATCGTCGCCAGCGTTTCTTCTGCAGGAGTGCGCGGAGCAACGTACTCCCGGCGCAATCCTGATGTTTCTCCCGGAGCAGGAAGTGCACGTCGATCGAGCTTGCCGCTCGGCGTTAGAGGCAGTTCGCTAAGCGGGACAAAAAGGCTGGGAACCATGTATTCAGGCAGGCGTGCTCGCAGATAGTCCCGCAGTTCATGCATGACACCCTGCTCATCCTGATTCAGGGATGGCTCGAACACGACATAACCCACCAGGCGTTTTGTTCCCGACTGTTCCTCGCGGACAACTACTACGGATTGCCTGACCCGCCGATGCGTGTTCATGGCATGTTCGATCTCGCCTAACTCGATACGATGTCCGCGTATTTTTACCTGATAATCCGTCCGGCCAAGATACTCAATGGCTTCATCAGAACGGTAACGCGCGCGATCACCGCTGCGGTAAAGACGTTGCCCAGGCACAGCGCTGAACGGGTCGGGAACAAATTGGGCAGCAGTCAATTCCGGCCGGTTCCAATATCCGCGTGCCAATTGCACGCCTCCGAGATACAGTTCGCCAGGAACGCCGGCGGGCAAGGGATTCATATAGCGATCCAACACGTACATCTGCGTATTCGCGACTGGCTTGCCGATTGGAACAATCTCTTCACTCCAATTCGGCAGATACTCCCAGTAGCTCACATCAACGGCCGCTTCTGTTGGGCCATACAGGTTATGCAACTCTGAATTTAAACAAGAAGAAAAATTGCGGCACAACTCAATATCGAGCGCCTCTCCACTGCAGAACACGCGCTTTAATTTAAGTCCACGGACGTTTCCAGCACCCAGAAACGCGCGCAACATGGAAGGCACAAAGTGCAAGGTTGTAATTCCGAATTCCTGAATAGCGTTAAGCAGGTAATTCGCGTCGCGATGCCCCTCAGGCTTCGCCATGACGAGCGTAGCGCCTTGCAAAAGCGGCCAGAAAAATTCCCAGACTGAGACATCAAAGCTGAACGGGGTCTTTTGCAACACGCGATCTTGATCGTTCAAGCCGTATTGTGCCTGCATCCACATCAGGCGATTGTGGATGGCTTGATGTTCTATCAGAACTCCCTTGGGCCGGCCCGTTGATCCTGACGTATAGATCATGTAAGCGCCGTTCGCGGCATCGACATTAGCCGAAACATGATTCTCACTTTGCAGGCCAATGATCTCCCAATCAGAATCGAGACATATCACCGGTAACGAAAGCGGCGGTAAACGCAACTTCAGCGTGTGCTGCATGAGCACTGTTTGAAGTCCAGCATCTTGCAGCAAGTAATTGAGGCGCTCCATAGGATACTCTGGATCAAGCGGAACGTAAGTCCCACCCGCTTTTAAAGTCCCGAGAATTCCTATGACCATTTCAAGTGATCGCTCCACAAACAGGCCGACACGAGTTTCCGCTTTTACGCCCACGTTTTGCAGGAAGCAGGCTAATTGATTGGTTCGGCGGTTTAGATCCGAGTAGGTGAGCTGCTGGTCTTCATAAATGACTGCGATATTGTTGGGGCAACTTAGCGCTCGGTTCTCAAACAGCTCATGCAGGCACTTTGCAGCACCGTAGTTCACGGCTGTCTGATTCGGTGCAAGAAGCACTTGGCGGCGCTCTTCTTCAGTCAATATGTCAAGACTGGAGACTCTGCGGCCACAATCAGCCACCAGAGTCTGCAAAAGGCTGTCCCATTGTGCAAGTAATTTTTTTATCGTGGCAGCATGAAACAGATCGGTTGCGTAGAAACATCTGACTTTTAAGGCTTGCCCTTCTTCATCAACTGACATCAAGAGGTCGAACTTGGCAGGAACATCCTCCTGAATCATGCCTTCCAGTTCCAAACCAGCAGTATGGAATTTTCCGAAAGGAACGTTCTGAAGGATCAGCATTACCTGGAACAATGGTGTTCGGGCCAGGTCACGCTGTGGATTAAGTTCCTCCACCAGAAGTTCGAACGGCAGATCCTGGCGCGCATAAGCACCAAGGCATACTTCGCGCACCCTTCCCAGCAGTTCCCGGATTGTTGGATCCTTTGATAAGTCTGTCCGCAGCACCAACTGGTTGATGAAAAAACCGATGAGTTCTTCTAATTCAGCCCGCACACGATTAGCCACTGAGGTACCGACGGTCATATCTTCCTGTCCGCTGTAACGGCTCAGCAATAACTGGAACGATCCCAGCAGAACCATAAATAGCGTGAGCCCTTCCTGACGGCCCAAGTCTTTCAATCTATTTGTTAACTCAGGCGGAAGATAAAGCCATTCCTGCGCGCCGAAATGCGTGGGAGTAGCAGGCCTGGGATGGTCTGTCGGCAGTTCCAGCACCGGCAAGTCTTCCAACTGCCGGCGCCAGTAATCCAGTTGCCGCTCCAGCACTTCGCCTTGCAGCCACTCCCGCTGCCACACCGCATAATCGGCATATTGAATCTGCAATTCGGGGAGTGGTGACTCTTTCCCATTCAAAAAGGCGGCATACAGAGCGGCTATTTCCCGCACCAGCAAGGCCCGCGACCACGCATCACTGACTATATGGTGCATGGTCAATACCAACACATGTTCGGTCTCTTCCAGCTTCATGACGCAGGCTCGGAACAGCGGCCCCCGGCTCAAGTCGAAAGGTCTGTTGACTTGGGCCACTACCAAACGCTGCAACTCTACAGCGCGTTCCGATTTGCTCCACGTGTGTATGTCCACCTGTTCCAGGCATCCATTCCAGATTGGCTCGATGATTTGAGTGGCTTTCCCCAACGTTGACGTAAACCGAGTGCGGAGAACTTCATGGCGGCGCACAACCTCGATCAGTGCGCGCTCCAGTACCCCAACCTCCAACCCTCCCTGCATCCTCACCGCCATCGATACGTTGTACGTCGTGCTCCCTGGCTCCAACTGGTCCAGAAACCACAACCTCTCCTGCGCATACGACAGCGGCAACTCTCCCGCCCTCTCCACCTTCACCAGCGGCTTCTTCTCCACCTCCCCGGCCCGCCACGCCTCCTCCACCG
>DASXKZ010000326.1:0-33419 GCA_036496525.1 Candidatus Angelobacter sp. | reverse complement strand
CACGCTCCAGATCAGACAAAGGAACAGCCTCGACGTCTCCATTGTGGTTTCAATCTTGCCTTCCCGGACGACTTCGATTGTCCCGTAACTCTGACCGATTTTCATGCGCTTGCGCGGGCCGAAGGCCCTGGATGACAAAGGACACGAAGGAACACAAGGGAAAAGATTGTCAAAATCGCCGGGATTGCGAGAATTGGTAATTTTGAAGCGGGCCGACATCATCGCAAATCGGAAAGGCGACTCCACAGGAGGATCAGAACTTGGAACGCAATTTCTGATACGTTGTCAGCAAATCTTCCGGCAGCACGCGCGTTTCGCCCACGGCGCTCATAAAGTTCACGTCTCCGAACCAGCGCGGAAGAATATGCATGTGGATGTGACCAGCTACGCCGGCGCCTGCGGCTTTGCCGATGTTCATTCCCAGGTTGACGCCGTCGGGGCGGTAGATCTCACGCAGGATTCCTTCCATCCGTTGGGTCAGGGCCATCATCTCCTGCGCTGCGGGTTGTGAAAGTTTGGATAATTCGTCGAGGTGCTCATACGGCACAACCATGACGTGCCCAGAGGTGTAGGGAAAAGCGTTGAGCACCACAAAGCAGTATTTTGCGCGATGGACGATCAGAGCTTTTTCGTCGTCTCTTGCCTGGTCTTTTTTGGGCTGAATCAGGCCGCAAAAAAGGCAGTCGCCGGGGGCAGTTGCACCGGTAATGTAGGCATATCGCCAGGGTGTAAACAGGTGATCCATGGGCTTTCAAAAGATACCAGAAGGATTAGGGTTCTAAGCCAATTTTCCCGTTTTGGAGCGTTTGACAGCGTACTGAGCGGTTGTTATAGTCGAAGGAGTCTTATGGCCCTTTTCAGGACTGCCGTAAGATCCGGCCGCTGGTTTCCGAGCCTTCCGAAATACGGAAGTAAATCATGCCAGTGGGACTCGGGGTCCCGAGTCCGCCTTCAGCACTACTGCCTCTCTTCGGTGAGTTCCAGCTGTGTTTTGGGTCCGTTGGCAATTAAGGAATGTGGGTCGAGCACACAGCCCGTAGCGAGCACTTTGGTTCCGACGCTGAATCCAACAGCTCAACCGATTCCGCCCAGTCCTACGAAAATTCAACCACTATGTCCGGGAACGAATCTCAAACTCAATCTCCTGAGCAGCCCACTGCGGGCGTAGCTCACAAAGAAGAAACTCACATGGAAGATTTCGCCACAGCCCTTGAATCGTACACCCTTGAAACTGAGCCGGCGCCAAGTGAAGACAACGTCTTCAAAGGCACCGTGATCAAAATTACCGCCACCCATGTCGTCGTTGACATCGGCTTCAAGTCAGAAGGCCTTGTGCCGATTGCTGAAGTCACTGATGCTCACGGCAACGTGAAGTTCCAGCCGGGGCAGGACATTGAAGTGATGGTCCAGCGCGGCGAGAACGAAGAAGGTTCCGTTCTGCTTTCACACGAACGGGCCGAGCGGGTGCGGGTATGGGAGAACATCGAGAAGGCATACCACTCCAAAGAAGCCGTTAAAGGCACTGTAGTGGAGCGCGTCAAAGGCGGCGTCTCCGTGGATATCGGCGTGAAAGCGTTTATGCCAGGCTCGCAGGTGGATGTCCACCCGGTGCGCAATCTGGAAACGCTGAAAGGCCAGGAGATTGAAGTTCGGGTCATTAAGCTCAACAAAAAACGCGGCAACATTGTGGTTTCGCGCAAGGCCATCCTTGATGAGGAAATCGCTTCCAAGCGCGGCAAGACGCTTGAGAACCTGGCTGAAGGCGCAATCCTTACCGGCACGGTAAAGAACCTCACCGACTACGGCGCATTTGTGGATATGGGCGGCATTGACGGCCTGCTGCATATTACTGACATGTCCTGGGGACGGTTGACGCATCCGCGTGACCTCGTCCACGTGGGCGATCAAATTCAGGTAAAAGTTCTGAAGTACGATCCGGAAAAGCTGCGCGTCTCGCTCGGCTTTAAGCAGCTTACGCCCGATCCCTGGCTTGACGCTGCGGAGCGCTATCCGATTGGCGCACGCGTAAAAGGCCGCATCCTGAGCGTGACCGACTACGGCGCATTCGTTGAGCTGGAGCAGGGCATTGAAGGTCTGGTCCACGTGAGCGAAATGTCATGGTCAAAGCGCATGAAGCATCCTTCAAAGCTGGTGAACGTTGGCGATGAGATTGAATGCGTTGTGCTCAACGTGAATTCCAACGAGCGCCGCATTTCTCTCGGACTGAAACAGCTTGAATCGAACCCATGGGAACGTTTGCATGAGAAATATCCCATTGGATCAACGGTTGAAGGCCGCGTCCGCAACCTAACCGACTTTGGTGCTTTCATCGAGATTGAAGACGGCATTGACGGGTTGGTCCACGTGAGCAATCTGAGCTGGACCAAGCGCGTTAAGCACCCTTCAGAGGTCCTGAAAAAAGGTGAGAAGGTAAAAGCCATTGTTTTGGGCATTGAGCCGGAGCAACGCCGCTTGTCACTGGGCGTGAAACAGCTTCAGCCGGATGCCTGGGAGAGCTTCTTCCAGACACATCGCATTGGCGACGTGGTCCACGGCAAGGTGCTGCGGCTGGCGCAGTTCGGCGCTTTTGTTGAGATCGCTGAAGGCGTTGAAGGCCTCTGCCACAACTCTGAAGCCACGGATTCTTCTGGCGCGGGCGTTAAGCTGGATGCCGGCCAGGAGCACGACTTCAAGATCATCAAGATGAATGCAGAAGAGAAGAAAGTCGGCCTGAGTCTGCGGGCAGTGGGTGAAGAAGCCAGCCGCGCCGATGTGGAAGCCTACAAGCATCCTGCATCGAGCGCTACGGCCACCACAACGCTGGGCGACATCATCAACTGGAAGCGTGCCGGCAACGATCAGGACTAGCCGCTCGCGTTTCCCTCAACAAATCGCACAGATTTTAAAGGCCGTCCCAAAATGGAACGGCCTTTAAATTTCCCAAGGAGATCTATTTGCCTTTGATCTTCAGTGTAACGCTGACCTGTCTGCGGCTGTCGAATCCGCTTAGCGTTTTGGTATCACTGCGGCCGCCCTCGTGCTCCGCATACACTTCGTAATCGATATTGGGAGCAAGCCCTGAAAACCTGAAAGTGCCATCCGGCTCGCTGATATAGGTCTTGATCGCCAGATTTTTTGTGTTCTTCAGATAGACAATTGCCTTGGGCAGGGGCTGTTCACGATCATCCAGAACGTGCCCTACCAACGTCCGCGCCTCGCCTTGTGCGCCGCGCTGGATGAATGCTGTAGCTCCAGCAGTGGGGACGGCAAGCAAGGCCCCAAAAGCCAGCAAGATTGCGGCTATTGCGGTAAGCCTTTTCATCGCATTTACCTCCCGCCCTGTCTCTTAAATTGAGCTACTCTGTTAGATGCAGGCTGATATCGCGCCGCTCCTCGTTATCCACATGAACCCTGGTTTCACCCTTAAGTCGCACCTTTTTCGATAGTTGCGGCTTACCGTCATCCCCCACCAGAGCATATTCGGCTTCTCCTCGGACCAGGTAATCGTTTGTTCCGGCCGGCACACGCTGAGCGAACTCGCCGCGATGGTCAGAGATCACATCCCAGCTCGGATGCTTCTTTTTTTCCGGTCGGATCGTGATCTTCACGCCGTACAGAGGCCGGTCATTGGGTCCATAAGCAGTGCCGAAGATCAGGGCGTAGGGCTTTTCTTTTTTTGGCTTTTCCTTGCTTGCAGCTACGCCGGAGGGGAGAAGCGCCAAAAGCACACAAGTTGCCAGACACGCGGCCGTGTTCCGGCTCCAGCGCGTTTTAATAGTCACCGTCCTCGTCATCCTCGTCGTCTTTGTCTTCGTCTTCATCCTCGTCCAGTTCGTCCACCGGATTCAATTCAAGCGGGTGTTTCGTAATCACTTCAAAATCCGAGCCGCATTCCGGACAAGAAACAATTTCGCCTTCGTCGAGTTCTTCCTCATCTAGATCGAGGTCGGTATCGCATTCCGGGCAAATCGGCATTTCTTCCTCCAAAGGATATTGTTACAAAGTGGCAAGGGCCACGTGATTATATTTAGAATCTCTTGGGATTGTCGTCAAGCTCTGAAAATGAGGAACTGAATGCTACTCCTGGATTCTCCTAGAAAAGATTCTCTCACACGGATTTCCTTGTTTGTCTCGATTGCGCTTCTGATGCTGGCAACTCCTTTTGCCGTTGCCCAAAAACATAAGCCTAAAACCCGCGCTGCTGCTTCTGAACCAGCTGAGAAACCTTCAGCCACGGCCAAGCGGGACCGAGATCCCTCTATTGTCCAGATCATAAAAGATGTTTCGCCCCAACGCGTTCAGCAGACTGACGAGAAGCTCGTCAGCTTTGGCACCCGTAGCACGCTCTCAGTGAATAACCCTGACGCTGCCACATCCTCGCAAGGCATTGTAGCTGCCCGCAACTGGATTAAATCAGAGTTCGAGCGAATTTCCGCAGATTGCAACGGCTGCTTGGAAGTCAAAACCGATACTTTTATCGAGCAGCCCAAAGGCCCCAATGACCGCATTAAGAAGCCGACCGAAATTCAGAATGTCTATGCCATTCTAAAAGGCACTGATCCGGACCAGGCCAAGCGCATTTATCTCGTGACTGGGCACTATGACTCGCGTAATTCCAGCAATGAAAACTCCACTGATCCGGCGCCCGGCGCCAATGACGACGGCAGTGGCACTACCGTTTCTCTGGAATGCGCGCGCGTGGTCAGCAAGCATAAATTCCCAGCCACCATTATCTTTCTTACCGTTGCCGGTGAAGAACAGGGGCTGAACGGGAGCACGCACTTTGCCAAAATGGCCAAAGAACAAGGCTGGCAGCTTGAGGGTGTGCTGAATAATGACATCGTCGGCGGCAACACTACTCCGGGCGATACGCTGCAGAACAAGAACTGGGTGCGCGTCTTTTCTGAGGGCATTCCCGCGGCCGCAACTGACACCGATATGCGCCGCATTAAGGCCATCGGCGGAGAGAACGATTCAACGTCGCGCGAGCTGGCACGTTACATCCATTCCGTAAGTGAAACGTATGATTTTGGGGCCTTTACTCCCAAGCTGATCTTCCGTCGTGACCGCTACCTGCGCGGCGGTGACCACAGCGCTTTCAATGAGCAGGGCTTTGCCGCTGTTCGCTTTACCGAATATCGCGAAGATTACAACCATCAGCACCAAAACGTGAGGACGGAAAACGGCATCGAATATGGTGACCTGCCGAAATTTGTGGATTTTGAATATGTGGCAAATGTGGCGCGCTTGAACGCGGCGACGCTGGCGAGCCTGGCTTCATCGCCTGCGCCGCCCAGCGATGTTCACTTATTGACCAAGCAGCTAGAGAACGATTCCAAAATTCAATGGAAGCCCGCACCCGGAGCCACAGCCTATGAAGTGGTTTGGCGCAAGACCACTGACGCGGATTTCCCGGAAGAAAATGTACAGCGAACGACCGAGCCCAAAGTAGATCTGACTGATTCCAAGGACAATGTGATTTTTGGAGTACGATCAGTAGATGCCAAGGGCCACAGAAGCCTGATCGTGATTCCCGAACCGGAAAGATAAGAGATGCCCAGAAATACCTCTGCGACCATGGGATTTCCCCGATTCTCCGGGGCAGTCCGAAACCTGGTGATCATCAATACGGCAGTGTTTATTGTTCTGCTCTTGCTGCAGTCTTTTGCCCGTAATCAGGCCTTATGGATCGCGACTCGAGGGCTCCTGGCGCCAGAAGCAATTAAGCATGGCTGGATTTGGCAGTTCCTTACTTACGGCTTTTTGCACTTTGAGCCATTGGGCTTTCTGTTTTCGATGTTGGGAATTTATTTCATCGGCAGTGCCGTGGAAGCTCAAACTGGGCCAAAACGCTTTGTCGAACTTTACCTTTTCTCTCTCATCGGCGCTGGCGTGTGCGGGTTTTTGCTTTCATTGACGGGCGTTGTAGCGCAGGGTGGTGCTATGGGATCCGGCCCCGCCGCCAACGCGTTATTAATGGTTTTTTACATGCTTTATCGTGACGCCCGCGTCATGCCGATGTTCATTCCGATTCCTATCCCGGTCAAGTACATCGTAATTTTTGCAGCAGCAGTGGAAGGCGCATATTTGCTGCTAACCCATTTTTCACTGTTCTATATGGTCCAGCTCCTTGGCATGGGATCTGGTTATGTCTGGTACAGCTACATGTGGCGTCGCATGAATATTTTTGCTTACTTCGGCAACCAAGCCTCATCGTTCAAGAACAGCTACTATCGATGGAAGCGTCGCCGTGCCGGAAAGAAGTTTCAGGTTTACATGAAGAAGCACAACCAGGACGCCAAAGATTATTTTGATGAGTACGGCAATTTCCGTCCACCCGATGACAAAGACAAAAAGAATGGCGGCAGCACCGGCGGGTGGGTGAACTGAACTTTTGTCCGCCGGCCCGAGCGTAACTTTTTCCGAAGCCTCGAGCGAAGCGAGAGGTCTCTATCGCCAGATGGCACTACTGGGGCACGGTCCAATGACGTCCAAAATCCGAAGTGACAAGATCGGGAACCTCACCCGGGCGATCCTGAATCGGATACAGGATCATCTTGCCGTTACCGCTCTGCGATAACTCAATTTCCCTGATGAGACCGTAATTGCAACACTGCCCATCCCGCCAAATCCTTTTCCGCGTTCCAGGTCTGCCAGTGCATTCCTCCATCTGTCGTAACCGCATATTTCCAACCCATAAAAACGAAAGCAGCATCGGGTGTCATGAATCTGACGTTTTCCCGCGGGATCGGGTCGGGATCATCGTGCCGGAACTCCATGGCCCTCACCCAATCTTTAGCGCCCCTGCGACGGCTTTCGAAACGATAATAAGCGCCGGATGCGAATCCGCCATTTTCTTCGGGGAACGCAGACACTCGAACAGTGAAGTTAGAGCTAGGCATTTCTGCCACTTCAAAGGGCTGCTCACCCGAACGGCTTTTACAGGACACCGTGAATGAACTCACACCGAGAAGAACCATGAAAACTATCGCCGATGAAATCGATTTACTCACCATTCTTACCGCCCTCAAATAACAGGGGCCTCTCGCTTCGCTCGAGGTTTCAGAACAACTATCTCTTTCTTCTCTCTACCGGACTCACCGGCTTCATCCGCGGTGCCTTGCGGCGCTCTTCGCGAGCCGCCACACTGTACTCGCCTGTGCCCACCACATGCAGCCGCAGGAAATTTGTAGACCCGCTGCTGCTGCGCGTTCCCGCTACTACCGCGATTATGTCTCCCGGCTGTACCGCATGCATCTGCAAGAGATAAGTCTCAGCCCTGTGTACCATGTCTTCGGCGTCTGGCGTCATTTCGCAGGAAAGCGGTGACACTCCCCACATTAGGTTCAACCGCGCACAAACCGTAGTATTTGCCGCGAATGCAAATATCGGCGCGGTGGGCCGGTATTTGGAAATCAGCCGCGCCGTTGTTCCTGTTTCCGTATAGACGGCAATGGCCTTCATATCCAGGTCTTGGGCTGCGTGAGCCACTGATTCGCAAATCGTTTCTGAAATGGAAAGCTGCCGGTGCTGGCGGCGGCGTTGGATTGGCTCTTCCTTGGCTGACTCCGCTTCCATCACAATCTTCGCCATCATCGCCACGGTCTCACGTGGATATTTCCCGCTGGCAGTCTCCGCAGAGAGCATCACAGCATCGGAGCCGTCAAGAATCGCGTTCGCCACGTCGCTGGCTTCAGCGCGCGTGGGACGGGGATTTTCGATCATTGACTCCAGCATTTGCGTGGCTGTAATCACCGGCTTGCGCCAGTCCGCCGCGCGCCTGATCACGTGCTTCTGGATGATCGGAACTTTTTCCGGCGGCATCTCCACGCCCAGATCGCCGCGCGCCACCATCACGCCATCTGCCACATCTAGAATTTCTTCCAGTGCTGCGGGATCAATCGCTTGCGGCTTTTCCAGCTTGGCAATGACCCATGCGTCGGAATTGTGCACGCGCACCTGACGTTTTACCAGGCGCACATCGTCGGCTGTACGGATAAAGGAAACCGCGACAATGTCCACGCCATGCTTCAGACCGAACTCCAGGTCTTTTTCATCTTTTTCCGTCAGCGACGGCACGCTCACGACAGTTCCCGGCAGATTGATTCCTTTGTGCTCGCCCAGCAAGCCTCCGTTGACGACCTCGCACTCAACGTCGTCACCACGTATGGCTGTCACGCGCAGTTCAATCAGCCCGTCGGAGAGCAGAATGCGTGCGCCCGGCTCCACTTCCTTCGCCAGCGTCTTGAAAGTAGTCGAAAGCAGAGCCGCTGTCCCGGCAATGTCGCGCGGCGTGATGGTCAACCGCGCTCCGCTCTTAATGGCGATTGGTGTCCTGTATTTAAGCCTTCCCGTGCGAATCTTCGGCCCTTGCAGGTCTTGCAGAATGCAGATGGTTCGGCCTTCTTTGTCGGCAACTTTACGCAGCCTGTCGATCATGCGCGCGTGCTCTTCATGCGTGCCATGGGAAAAATTCAGCCGCGCCACGTCCATGCCCAGGCGCATCAGGTCGCGCAGCACCGCTTCTGAACCGCTGGCCGGCCCAATCGTGCATACAATCTTGGCTTTTCTTATCGTGGGCGTGATGCCCGCTTCCAGCGCCTTGGTTACAGCCGTCACCCGTTCATACCTTCTTTTCCGTGGCGTCGCCTTCCGCCAGCTTGGGATAGACTTGCGCGTTCAGTTCCGCTCCGAGCAACACGATGACTGAAACAATATATAGCCACACTAGCAGCGCTATGGCCGCGCTCAATGATCCGTAAACCACCGTGTACGTGGCATAGACCCTCACGTACCAGCCAAACAGCACCGTCGCTGGAAACCAGAGCACTGCTGCCATTACCGCGCCGGGCAAGACGCGCCGCCAGGATTGTGTCTTCGGCAGCCCATGGTGATACATCAGGGCGGTCAGCGCAATTGCCGTGAGTATCGCGATGCCCCAGCGCACGCCGTCCCACAAGAGCAGGATAAGCGGCTTGAACAGGTGCATGGTCCCGCTCTGTATCCAGTTCTCAACCTCGGTACCGAACGCTACCAGAATCGTGGCAAAACCCAGCGGAATCAACGCCAGCAAGACCAGGTAAATAGCGATTGCGCGCTCACGCCAGAAGCCCCATGTGTTGGCCATGCCATAAGCTTTGCGGAACCCATCCATCCATGAGATCATCACGCCC
This sequence comes from Candidatus Angelobacter sp., assembly GCA_036496525.1. Taxonomy (GTDB): domain Bacteria; phylum Acidobacteriota; class Terriglobia; order Terriglobales; family Acidobacteriaceae; genus Angelobacter. The sequence continues at coordinate 24,246 of DASXKZ010000326.1, read as the reverse complement.
GTGGCCGCAAGCAGCGTAACAATAGAAGCCGAGTAGATGATGCGCGTTGCATGGTGCTGCTTGCTCTGAAAGAATGCCAGCGCTACCGATCGCGATCCGGGTGGCAGCACCCAGCCCACGGCATCGCCAATCTGCTCCAGAAAGCCTTCTGTATTGTGTGAGGCTTCCAGCACAGACGTGATGACCAGGAAGGCGGGAAACAGCGTAAGAATCGACGAGTACGCCGCTCCTTTGGCGATGGAAAACTGCCCGTGTTGGAAGGCCTGCCAAAAGGCCCGACGAAGCCGAGTAAAGTGCATTTAGCTGAATAGGTTAAAGGGGATTCAGGGCGTTAGCAACAGGGGATTTATGCCCAAGGCAGTTGGTGATCTGCGACTATCTGCGCAAATCTGCGGCAAACAAAACAGGCTGGATCGCTCCAGCCCCGTTTAGTTTATAGATTAGTAATTATTTGTTTACTCGGGTCTATACCGCTAAAAACAACGGGCCAGCTTCCGCTGGCCCGTGGCTAATTGCTAACTGCTAGTTGCCAATTGCTATTCCGCAGCCATCTCTTCGGCTTCGCCTTCCTGGCGCAGAAGTTCCAGCGCACGCTCTGCTTCGGCGTATGCCTGGGAAACTTCTTCCTGCACCTTGGCGGCGGCCTGCTCGAGCTCCGGAGCCAGCTTCACGTTGCGATAGTGTTCCATGCCCGTGCCGGCCGGAATCAAGCGGCCCACGATAACGTTTTCCTTGAGTCCGCGCAGGTGGTCCACAGCGCCCTGGATTGAGGCTTCTGTGAGTACCCTGGTGGTCTCCTGGAATGACGCCGCGGAGATGAATGACTCGGTTGAAAGAGACGCCTTGGTGATGCCCAGTAGCAGCGGACGGCCCGTTGCCGGACGCCCACCGTTGGCGATCACGCGATTGTTCTCTTCGGTGAAGCGGAACTTATCGATCTGCTGTTCCAGCAGGAATGTGGTGTCACCCACGTCCTCCACTTTCACCCAGCGCATCATCTGGCGGACAATCACTTCAATGTGCTTGTCGCTGATGGTAACGCCTTGCAGACGGTAGACTTCCTGGATCTCATTCACCAGGTAAGACTGCAGTTCCTTTTCGCCGAGTACGGCCAGGATGTCATGCGGGTTCAGCGGCCCGTCCATCAGCGGCTCACCCGCCCGGACACGCTCGCTCTCCTGCACGTTAATGTGGACACCCTTGGGCACCGAGTATTCCTTCTCCGTGCCGTTATCGGCCACTACATAAATTTTGCGCTGGCCTTTTGAGACCTCGCCGAATTTCACCACGCCATCAATTTCGCTGATGATCGCGGTTTCACGCGGCTTGCGGGCCTCAAACAATTCGACCACGCGCGGCAGACCACCCGTGATGTCCTTGGTCTTGGTGGTTTCACGCGGGATCTTTGCCAGCACATCGCCGGGATGAACTTCATCGCCATCCTGCACCATCAAGTGGGCGCGTGACGGCATGAGGTAACGCCGGGTTGATTTCGCCTTGATCACAATTGCCGGCTGGCGTTTTTCGTCCGGAGACTCGCCTACCACGTGGCGGGAGAGACCGGTGACTTCATCCACTTCTTCGTGAAGCGTCACGCCTTCCTGCAAATCTTTGAACTGCACGGTGCCGCCGACTTCCGTGAGGATGGCAAAGGTGTAAGGATCCCACTCGCCCATCACCTGCCCCACAGTTACCTGCTGACCGTCCTGGACCTTGAGCCGTGCGCCGTAAACCACAGAGTAGCGCTCTTTTTCGCGGCCTTTGTCGTCCACCACTGCAATCGACATTGCACGGTTCATCACGACCAGATCGCCCGATTTTGCTTTCACGGTCTGGGGATTGATGAAGCGCACCGTGCCGGCCGTGCGAGCTTCAAGCCTGGACTGCTCCGACACTCGCGATGCCGTACCGCCGATGTGGAAGGTACGCATCGTCAACTGCGTGCCCGGCTCACCAATGGATTGCGCCGCGATCACGCCGGTCGCTTCGCCCAGTTCAACCATGCGGCCTGAAGCCAGGTTGCGTCCGTAGCAGGCGATGCAAACGCCGCGTTTCGATTCGCAGGTCAACACGGAACGGATCTTCACCCGCTCGATTCCGGCAGACTGAATTGCGCTGGCCAGCTCTTCCGTGATGTCCTGGTTCACGTCCACAATCACGTTGCCTTCGTAGTCTTTGATTTTCTCCAGCGATACGCGGCCCACAATGCGGTCGCGCAACGGCTCAATGATGTCGCCTGCTTCCACAATCGATCCCACGTAGATGCCGTCGACAGTGCCGCAATCCTGTTCGCTGATGATCACGTCCTGCGCCACGTCCACCAGTCGGCGGGTCAGGTAGCCTGAATCGGCGGTCTTAAGAGCCGTGTCAGCCAGTCCTTTACGCGCACCGTGCGTGGAGATGAAGTACTGCAGCACGGTCAACCCTTCACGGAAGTTCGCCGTGATGGGCGTTTCAATGATTTCGCCGGACGGCTTGGCCATCAGTCCGCGCATGCCGGAAAGCTGGCGAATCTGCTGTTTCGATCCGCGAGCGCCAGAGTCTGCCATGACGTAAATCGGATTCAGCTGTCCGACCTTGTCCAACTCCTGCATGTTGTTGAACATCTCGTCGGCGACTTTTTCCGTCACGTTCGACCAGATTTCAATCACCTTGTTGTAGCGTTCGCCGTTAGTGATGGCTCCATCAAGATATTGCTGTTGAACGTTGATGACCTGCTTTTCAGCGTCTTTCACCAGGCCCTTCTTGTGCTCTGGGATCACCATGTCATCAATGCCGATGGAGAGGCCGGCGCGCGTCGCATAGCGGAAGCCCGTCTCCTTCACTTCATCCAGCATCTTGACCGTCGTTTCCAGGCCAAAGCGCAGGTAGGTGTAGTTCACCAGCTGGCCAATACCTTTTTTCTTGAGCAGGCCATTGATGAACGGCATGCCCTCAGGCAAATGGTCATTCAGAATCGTGCGGCCCACCGTGGTGTTGATGAATTGGCGTTCAAAGTTCACCGGCTCCGTGTGGACGATATCCTGATCGTCATAAGCCGCGGTCAGGTCGATGACTTCGCCGCTATAGCGCAAGCGAATCGGCGTCAGCGTTTCCACTTCGCCCGCTTCCAGCGCCAGCAACACGTCTTCAGTATTGGCAAATGCGCGGCCTTCCCCTTTGGCTCCGGGCTTGCCTTTGGTCAGGTAATACAGACCAAGCACCATGTCCTGCGTGGGCACGGTGATCGGCTGGCCTGATGCCGGCGAGAGAATGTTGTGCGATGACAACATCAGCACGCTGGCTTCAACCTGTGCTTCTGGAGAAAGCGGAATGTGTACCGCCATCTGGTCGCCGTCGAAGTCTGCGTTAAACGCCGTGCAAACCAGCGGATGGATCTTGATGGCCTTGCCTTCCACCAGCACCGGCTCAAAAGCCTGAATGCCCAGGCGGTGAAGCGTTGGCGCGCGATTCAAGAGCACCGGATGGTCTTTAATCACCTCTTCTAGGATGTCCCAAACAATCGGTTCCTGCTGCTCCACCATTTCTTTTGCCTGCTTGATGGTGGTGCAGTGGCCTGTCTGCTCTAGGCGGTGGTAGATGAATGGCTTGAATAGCTCGAGCGCCATCTTCTTCGGCAAGCCGCACTGGTGCAGCTTGAGTTCCGGACCAACCACGATCACGGAACGGCCGGAGTAGTCCACGCGTTTGCCCAGCAGGTTTTGGCGGAAGCGTCCCTGCTTGCCCTTCAGCGTGTCTGAGAGTGACTTCAGCGGACGATTGTTAGCGCCACGCAGTACGCGGCCACGGCGTCCGTTATCGAACAACGCGTCTACTGACTCCTGCAACATGCGCTTTTCGTTGCGCACAATCACTTCAGGAGCGTGCAGGTCCATCAGCTTCTTCAACCGGTTATTGCGGTTGATTACGCGACGATAAAGATCGTTCAGGTCAGACGTGGCAAAGCGGCCGCCATCCAATGGAACCAACGGACGAAGCTCCGGCGGAATCACCGGGATCACGTCCAGAATCATCCATTGCGGCTTGTTCCCGCTCTTGCGGAATGCCTCGACCACTTTCAGCCGTTTGGCATACTTCAGCCGTTTCTGCAGAGAAGTTTCATGCTTCATCTTCTCGCGCAGTTCCACTGAGAGCTCTTCCACTTCCACGCGCTTCAGAATTTCCTTGATGGCCTCAGCGCCCATCATGGCCTTAAAGCCGGTTGCGCGGTATTGCTGGTCGAGCTCGCGGAAGCGGGTTTCTTCCTTGATTACTTCGCGCTCTTTTACCGGCGCTTCACCGGCATCCACCACTACGTAAGACTCGAAATAAAGAACTGATTCGAGGTCGCGCAATGAGATGTCCAACAAATGGCCAATGCGCGACGGCAGGCCCTTGAAGAACCATACGTGCGAGCATGGCGACGCCAGCTCAATGTGGCCCAGCCGTTCACGGCGGACTTTTGACAGTGTGACTTCAACGCCGCACTTGTCGCAGATCACGCCGCGATGTTTCATTCGTTTGTATTTGCCGCACAGGCATTCCCAGTCCGTTACCGGACCAAAGATGCGGGCGCAGAACAGGCCATCGCGCTCCGGCTTGAAGGTGCGGTAATTGATGGTTTCCGGCTTGGTAACTTCACCGTGAGACCAGCTGCGGATTTTTTCCGGCGAGGCCAGGCTGATTCGGATGGAATCAAAATCAGTAATTGTATTGCCCAGATCAAATGGACTTGAACGGTACAAGGTGTCCTCCTGCGTCGCTTAACGCGCGCCGCGCTGCGGCTTCCGGTTGCTGCTGATTTCTTTCTCTGTTCTCAACTCCAGCCGGAAGCGGTCCGGAGTTGAGATGGGCTTGACTAAAGAAGCGGTGCAGGGCCTACGCCCTGCATCCATCGGTTAGTCAGCCGCCGCGGCAACCTGTTTCCTGCCGCCTTCGGTCTTGATCAGCTCCACATCCAGGCAGAGCGACTGCAATTCGCGGATCAGAACGTTGAATGACTCAGGCACGCCTGGTTCAATAGCGGCCTCGCCCTTCACAATGGCCTCGTAGATCTTGGTACGGCCAAATACGTCATCTGATTTCGCAGTGAGCAGCTCCTGCAGAATGTAAGCCGCGCCATATGCTTCAAGCGCCCAAACTTCCATTTCTCCAAAGCGCTGTCCGCCGAACTGCGCCTTGCCGCCTAGCGGCTGCTGGGTAATAAGCGAGTACGGCCCAATGGAGCGGGCGTGGATCTTATCGTCAACCAGGTGGGAGAGCTTCAACATGTAGATGTAGCCCACCGTCACCGGCTGTTCGAATTTGTCTCCGGTCATGCCGTCATAAAGATCCGTCTTGCCCGATTCAGGCAGGTTGGCCTCACGCAGCATTGATTTGATTTCCACTTCGCGCGAGCCGTCAAACACCGGCGAGGCAAAGAACACGCCTTTGGTCAGTGTCTTGGCTACATGCATCAACTCGTCGTCTTCCAGAGCGGCAATCTTGTCGCCGAACGGAGTTTCCTTGAAGATGCTCTTGAGTTCGCGGCGAATCGTTTCTTCGCGCGAGTTCTCTTTCAGGAACTCTGCAATGCGCTCGCCCAGTTGATGACCAGCCCAGCCCAGGTGCGTTTCCAGTATCTGGCCCACGTTCATACGGCTGGGTACGCCAAGCGGGTTGAGCACAATCTCCACCGGAGTGCCGTCTGCAAGATACGGCATGTCTTCCTCAGGCAGAATGCGGGCAATCACGCCTTTGTTGCCGTGACGGCCTGCCATCTTGTCGCCCACACTGAGCTTGCGCTTCATGGCCACGTAGCACTTCACCAGCTTGATCACGCCGGGAGGTAGCTCGTCGCCTTTTTGCAGCTTGCCGATTTTCTCGTTGGTGATCTTGCGCAGCACGTCGATCTGGCGCGAGGTCATCTCTTCGATTTCGTCAATCTGCTCGTTAACGCGCGGGTCCTTGTCAGCGTATTTAATACGCTTCAGGTTACGCGTGGAAATCCGCTCAATCGTCTCGCGATCAAGCATGGCTCCCTTGGTCAGCAGGCGCTTGTTCGTGCGCTCGTCATGCAGGTCAGCCTGGACTTCTTTATTTCCCAGGATGGCTTCAAGACGCTTCAAGCGCTCGTCCGTCAGGATTCGGATTTCGTCAGCCAGGTTCTTTTCCAGCCGCTCAATCTGCGAAGCTTCAATGGCCTTGGCGCGCTCGTCTTTTTCCTGTCCCTTGCGGGAAAAGATTTTTACGTCGACGATCGTTCCTTCGATGCCCGGAGGGCATGTCAGCGAAGCGTCACGCACATCGCCGGCTTTTTCGCCGAAGATCGCGCGCAGCAGCTTTTCTTCAGGCGTGAGCTGGGTTTCGCCCTTGGGGGTTACCTTGCCCACAATGATGTCGCCCTGCTTTACCGTCGCGCCAATGCGGATCACGCCGCTCTCGTCCAGATCGCGCAGCGCTGATTCGCTTACGTTCGGAATGTCGCGGGTGATTTCTTCTGGCCCCAGTTTTGTGTCGCGAGCTTCAATCTCAAACTCTTCAATGTGAACGGAGGTGTAGTAATCCTCCTTCACCATCTTCTCTGAGACCAGGATCGCGTCCTCAAAGTTGTAACCGCGCCAGGGCATAAAGGCCACCAGCACGTTGCGGCCAAGTGCCAGTTCGCCCTTGTCCGTGCAAGGCCCGTCAGCAATGACCTGCCCTTTCAGGACACGGTCACCCTTCTTGACCACCGGCTTCTGGTTGATGCAGGTGTTCTGATTGGAGCGCTTGAACTTAGTGAGTTGGTAAATGTCGCTGCCGACTTCACGTGAGAGCTGCGTCGGATGATGCTCGCCTTCAACGCGCACAATGATCCGTTCAGAATCCACGGAATCGATGATGCCGTTACGGCGCGCAAGGACCACGGCGCCGGAATCGCGTGCTGTTACGCCTTCCATGCCGGTTCCCACCAGTGGGGCCGCGGCACGAAGCAGCGGCACGGACTGACGTTGCATGTTGGCGCCCATCAGCGCGCGGTTTGCGTCGTCGTGCTCCAGGAAGGGCACGAGCGATGCGGCCACGGAAACAAGCTGTTTCGGGCTGACGTCAACGTAATCGACCTCATCGCGCGGCACGAGCACGAAGTTGCCGTTCTTGCGGGCATCCACGATTTCGCCGACGATCTTGCCTTTATCATCCAGCTCAATATTGGCCTGGGCGATGACGTGTTTGTCTTCTTCCCATGCCGAGAGATAGAACGAGAACGGCTCGACCTCCAGCGGCTTTTTGCGCCGCTCTTTCAGGTCGGCAGTAACCTTGTCGGCTTCCTTTAGTTCAATGTGGTCGCCCACGCGGTATTCGCTGTCTCCGGCATTCACAATGGTCACAAAGTCCACCACGCGCGAATCTTTAACGCGGCGGTAAGGCGACTCGATGAAGCCGTAGTCGTTGATGCGGGCATAGCAGCTCAGTGAGCTGATCAGGCCGATGTTTGGACCTTCCGGCGTCTCAATCGGGCATATGCGTCCATAGTGCGTGGGGTGAACGTCGCGGACTTCGAATCCTGCGCGCTCACGGGACAAACCGCCCGGCCCAAGGGCTGAGAGACGGCGCTTGTGCGTAATCTCTGACAGCGGATTGGTCTGGTCCATGAACTGCGAGAGCTGCGATGATCCAAAGAACTCGCGAATCGCCGCCATCACCGGCTTCGCGTTTACCAGGTCATGCGGCATGGCCGTAGACATTTCCTGGTACACGCTCATCTTTTCCTTGATCGCGCGCTCCATGCGTACCAGGCCGATGCGGAACTGGTTTTCCATCAGTTCGCCTACTGCACGCACGCGGCGGTTGCCCAGATGATCGATGTCATCCACGGAACCAATGCTCTTGCGCAATTTCAGCAGGTAGCGGATAGTCGCGTAAAAATCTTCCGGATCGAGCGTGCGCTTGTCCAGGCCTGTGGCTTCGTTCTTGTCATACAGCTTGATGTTGAACTTCAAGCGGCCTACGCGGCTGAAGTCGTACTTCCGCGGATCGAAGAACATTCCGTGGAAGAGCGCGGTAGCCGTGTCCAGTGTCGGCGGATCGCCCGGACGCAGTTTGCGGTAGATTTCAATCAACGCTTCTTGCGGCGTCTTGACCGAATCACGGCGCAGTGTTGCGCTGATCACGTTGCCTACGTCGTCCCGCTCAGGGAAGAAGACGTGAATTTCTTCCACGCCCGCGTCCATGATCTTGCTGAGCTTGTCGGCCGTAACTTCGCTGTTCGCTTCCAGCAACACTTCGCCGCTCGCCGTATCAATGATGTCGGCTGCGGTAAATGCGCCTTCCAGATCAGTCGTGTCAATATCGATCTCACTGATCTTGGCTTTCTGGATTTCCTTCAGCACTGCCGGAGTGATCTTGCGTCCGGAGTGGGCGATTTCATGCCCGCTCTTGTCCTTGATGCTGTGGGCCAGCTTCAGTCCCAGCAGGTTCGTCGGCTTCTCAATAGCGCTCTCCAACGTCCAGCGCAGCTTCTTTTCTTTCAGGCTGATGCGGTCAACCGCGTAGAACGTGCGCAAAATATCTTCATCGGCGCGCAGGCCCAGGGCGCGCAAAAAGATGGTACCCAGGAATTTGCGCTTGCGGTCGATGCGGACATAAAGAACGTTCTTCTGATCGTACTCAAACTCAACCCAGCTTCCGCGGTAAGGAATGATCTTGCCCAGGAAGTATGTCCTGTTATTGGCTGTCTCAAAGAACACGCCGGGCGAACGGTGCAACTGGCTGACGATTACGCGCTCGGTGCCGTTGATGATGAACGTGCCGTTCTGCGTCATCAGCGGAATGTCGCCAAAGAACACTTCCTGTTCTTTAATGTCGCGAATGCTCTTGTTGCCGGTTTCCGGGTCCTTGTCGTAAATGGTGAGTCGAATGGTGACCTTGAGCGGCGCGGAATAAGTCATGCCGCGCTCTTCGCACTCGGCAACGTCATACTTCAGCTGCAGGCCCACGGGATCGCCGCACTTGTTGCAGAAGTCAGGCGTGTTGGCGTTGTACGTGCCGCACTTCTGGCAGAGCACGTCGCCGGGATGGAATGGATCGGTAATCACTGTGTTGCCGCAATTGCGGCAGGTGGTGCGCAGGTGATGGAGACCTTTCAGGTGGCCGCATTTGCACTCCCAGTTGCCAATGGCGAAATCGACAAAGGCCAGCTCGGAGACGTTGCGGAAATCGGTGATGGGGAAAACGGATTGAAACACTGACTGGAGGCCGCTGTCGTCACGTTCGCTCGGCAGCTTATCCATTTGCAGAAAGCGGTCGTAAGAACGCTTCTGGACCTCGATCAGGTTCGGGATCTGGAGAGCTACCGGAATTTTGGAAAAGTCGAGACGATAACGTGCGGCGCCATTCTTGTTCGGCATGAATAACTCCTAAGACTTTTTCTGCTTCATCTCGCGATGGGCGGAATGAAGCGGCCTGCTCAAAGATTTTCTTTCGCTAAAAGCAAACCTTGTTGACCAACGCCTTCTCTAATCGGGCATTAGCTGGCGGTTAAAATTCACTGCGAAGCGGAAAAAACGAATCGCGCCAACAGGAGACAAGAGTTCCCGTTGACGCCGTAACAGCGTTGTGCGATATCTAAAATGTTTTTATCCGCGCCCGTCTGAATAGACCGTTCTTTGTCCGCCCAAAGCGGACCTGTTCATAAAGAACAACAACTGGCAGGTCTGGCTACGACTCCGAGCAAGGCGAATATTGCGGGAGCACCACGCCTGTCCTGCGTCAAAAAAAATTTGAAAGTACCGGTTTGGAGAAGAACTACCGTATCTATTTGATAATAGTAGTGTACTCCAGGATTCAATCTTGTTAAAGGCTGCTCAAAAAGAAAACTTTGGGCCTGTTTCAACCCCGGTTTCTTTATTTTATGCCTCCGCCGCGTTCTCACGTGCGGATGAGCGGCCCCCGGCGGGCCCTAAAGCCCGCCGATCCAGCTACTTAATCTCGACCGTCGCTCCTGCGTCGACGAACTTCTTCTTGATCGTTTCCGCTTCTTCCTTGGAAACGTTCTCTTTCACGTTCTTCGGCGCGCCATCCACCAGGTCCTTGGCTTCTTTCAGGCCCAGGCTGGTGACTTCACGTACCGCTTTGATTACATTGATCTTATTGGCGCCAGCGCCGGTCAGGACCACGGTGAATTCGGTCTTTTCTTCAGCCGGTGCCGCCGCTGCCGCTCCGCCGCCGGCCATCATCACCGGGGCTGCTGCCGCTGCTGAGACGCCAAGGCGCTCCTCAAGCTTCTTTACGAGCTGGGCCGCGTCAAGCAGGCTCAACCCTACGATTGAATCTTCTAACTGCTGCAGATCTGCCATTTGTATCTCCACTCTTTGTCAGTTTTGTGCTGATTCGCCGCTTTCGCTCACCGTGTTCCAATGCGCCCAGACTAGCGCCACCGTGAGTTTCTTTCGGCGATGAACTCTTGCCTGAAGGCCGCACTACGTCCCCCAGGAAAACTCTTGCAAGCAGCCGTATTAGCTGCCGGCTTCGGCTGGGGCCGCTTCCGCAGCGCCGCCCGCATCTTTGAACTTTTTCTTCTCCACGCCCTGGCTCACCACCACCGCCAGATCTCTGCCAACGGCATTCATTACCGTGACCAGGCGCTGCGCCGGCGCGTTCATCAGGAACAACAGCTTGGAGTAAAGCTCTTCCTTCGATGGCATGGTAGCCAGCGCCTTGATCTCCTTCATGGAGATCACGCGACCTTCCAGCACGCCGGACTTGAAGGAGTACTCAGGGTTGTCCGCAACGTATTTATTCAGCGCTTTCGCCAGCGCTACCGGGTCGCCTGCCGTGTAAGCAATTGAATTCTCGCCCTTGAGCGCTTTGAGAGCTTCCTCGAAATTGGTGCCCTCTGCCGCCCGCTTGGCCAGCGTGTTCTTGACGACCTGATATTTGCCACCTGCCGAGCGCACCGTTTTGCGCAGCTCAAAATCCTTTGCCACCGTGAGCTTTGAGAAGGTGCCCACAATCATGCTGCTGGCCTTTTGCAGGTCTTGGTTTAGCTTTTCAATTTGTTCAGCTTTTTTCGCTTTTGTGACCGCCATTGTCAGAATCCTTTTTCTCGTGGAGCGCAGGCGCCCTCGCCTGCGGTTTCCTGTTCTTTGAGTCAGGACGTTTGTCGTCCCGTCCGGTACATCTCGCTCAAACTACGCCTTGGCCGCTGTTTCCACCGGTGTGGTATCCACGGAAACTCCGGGCCCCATGGTGGATGAGATATAAGCCGCCTTGATGTACTTGCCCTTGGCTGCTGAAGGCTTCGCCTTCACCACGCTCGTGATTACGGCCGTGGCATTCTCCACCAGCTTGTCCGGCGTGAATGAAATCTTTCCTACCGGCACATGCACCAGCGCTGTCTTGTCCGTGCGGAACTCGACTTTACCGGCCTTGATTTCTTTTACTGCGTTGGCGATGTCGAAAGTCACCGTGCCGGTTTTAGGGTTGGGCATCAGGCCCTTGGGACCAAGAACTTTGCCCAGCTTGCCTACCGACTTCATCATGTCCGGCGTTGAGATCACGGCGTCAAAATCCGTCCAGCTCTCTTTCTGGATTTTCTCCACCATCTCCTCGCCGCCAACAATATCGGCTCCGGCAGCTTCAGCTTCGCGAACTTTTTCGCCGCTGGCAATCACCAGAACTTTTTTCGATTTGCCCAGCCCATGCGGCAGGACCACTGTGCCGCGAACCATCTGGTCGGCGTGCTTGGGGTCGACGCCCAGACGCAGCGTCACTTCCACCGTCTCGTCAAACTTGGCGAACTTTACTTTCTGGAGCAGCGGCACGGCATCATTCAAAAGATACGCGCGCTTTTCAATGGCTGCGCGCGACTTGGTTATATTTTTTCCTGCTTTGCGACTCATTTTCCTTTTTCCTTATCTCCCACCGCGCCGGGCTCTTCTCCGTCGCCGTAGTGTTATCGATTTTTTGAGCAATTAGTAATTGGCCATCAGCAATTAGCTTTTGCTTCGCGATACTTTGCGTTGGCTAATTGCCAATTGCTACCCTACAACTTCAATCCCCATGCTGCGCGCCGTGCCCTTCACGCTCTTAATCGCCGTTTCCAGCGATGCGGCATTCAGGTCCGGCATTTTCTGCTTGGCGATATCGGATACCTGCTTCTCCGTTACCTTGCCGACCTTGTCCTTGTTGGGCGCGGTTGAGCCTTTGGCTATGCCCGCGGCCCGCTTCAGCAAAATTGATGCCGGCGGCGTCTTGGTGATGAACGTGAACGACCGGTCTGTATAGACCGTGATCACAACGGGAATAATCAGCCCCGCCATCTCTTTATTGTTGGTGCGGGCATTGAACTGTTTGCAGAACTCCATGATGTTGATCTGCGCCTGGCCCAGTGCCGGACCAACCGGAGGAGCCGGCGTCGCTTTGCCGGCTTCAATCTGCAACTTAACGGATGTCTGTACTTTTTTCGGTGCCATCTGTGATCTACCTGAATCCTTTATTGATCTTTGTGGACCGCAGGCGCCCTCGCCTGCGCTCAAATCTCTATGCCGCTACCTTCTCTACCTGTCCGAACTCCAACTCCACCGGAGTCGCGCGGCCAAAGATCGTAACCATTACTTTCAACGTCTCACGATCTTCATTCACTTCATCCACGGTGCCGTTGAAATTCGCAAACGGCCCATCGGTAATTCGGACAGTTTCATTCTTTTCAAACTTCACGCGGATCTTGGGCTTGTCCTTGCCCACGTTCACGCGATAAATAATCTGGTTGACCTCGTCTTCAGTCAGCGGCGTTGGATCATTTGCCGTGCCGACAAAACCCGTTACGCGCGGCGTGGACTTCACTACATGCCACACATGGTCGCCTTCGCCACCAGTGCGGAAGCCCGTCAGGTCCATCTGCACGAGCACGTAGCCGGGATAAAACATCCGCTCCACGGTATATTTCTTGCCGTTGCGGATCTCCGTGACCGGCTCCGTGGGAATCACGACCTTGCCGATTTTTTCCGTCAGGCCAAACGCCTGCACGCGCGATTCCAGTGATTCCTTCACCTTGCGCTCAAAGCCCGAATAACTATGGATGATGTACCACTTCATGTTCGGGTTCGTATTCTCCGGCGGTGGCGGTTGTTCGCCTTCCGGGGGAGTCGCGTTGATGTTCTGCTCAGTCATGCTTGCCAACTTGGCTTTCCGGTGTGCTCCTACCGAATGCGGTGGTGCAGCACCCAATTAACTCCGGTCGCAATCACATAGTCAATCACGAAAAAATAAATGCCAAAGAGAATGACCGTGATAATCACCACTGTTGTAGTGGCCTGGACTTCTTTCCTGTTCGGGAAAGTAACTTTCCGCATCTCATTGCGGACGTCAGTCAAAAAACCCTTCGCACGCGCAGGAAACTGCATCATCTTGTTGCCCTGATTTTCGCGCGCCATCGTTACCGCCTTTGCCATTTGCTTCCTTCCTTGCTCCAACCTGTTCGGCCGGCTTTCCAAAATCTGGCAGGGGCGGAGGGATTCGAACCCCCAAGTCCGGTTTTGGAGACCGGCAGTTTAGCCGTTGAGCTTACGCCCCTGTAAAAAGCAGTTAGCAGTTAGCACTTAGCCTTTAGCAATTAGCTTGTGCCTCGTTATGCAGCCTGCTCGTCCGATTTTGACGACGCTCGCGGCTTAACTGCTTTTGCTAATTGCTATTTGCTAATTGCTTACTTCACTTCCTTATGCCCTGTGTGCTTGCGGCACCGCTTGCAGAACTTTTTGAACTCAAGCCGACCAGTTGTGGTCTTCTTGTTCTTGGTCGTCGAATAATTCCGCTCTTTGCAATCGCCGCACTGTAACGTAACTATTTCTCTCATAAAAATTAGCCCTTAGCTCTAAGCCATTTAGCTCGATTCTCCAGAGCGAACAGCATGGCCTGAATTTCTGTCTTGTTGGTGTTGGGTTTTTAAATTACCCAATTACCAAATTACTCAATTAACAAATTGCTGGACCGCAGGCCGCCTGCGATCCATGAACTTACTGAATGATCTCGCTGATCGTTCCTGCTCCCACCGTCCGTCCACCTTCGCGGATAGCAAAGCGCAGTCCCTTCTCCATGGCCACCGGCGTAATCAGCTCAATGGTCAGCGATACGTTGTCGCCCGGCATCACCATTTCCGTGCCGGCCGGCAACTCAGCCACGCCCGTCACGTCCGTGGTGCGGAAATAAAACTGCGGACGGTAGCCCTTGAAGAACGGAGTGTGACGTCCGCCTTCTTCTTTGTTCAGCACGTAGATCTCAGCCTTGAACTTGGTGTGCGGCGTAATCGATCCGCCCTTGGCCAGAACCATGCCGCGCTCTACGTCGTCTTTGCCAATGCCGCGCAGCAACAATCCGGCATTATCACCGGCCATGCCTTCGTCCAACTGCTTCTTGAACATTTCCACGCCTGTAACCACCGTCTTGCGCGTGTCGCGGAAGCCCACGATTTCAACTTCCTCGCCTACCTTCACCTTGCCGCGCTCGATACGGCCCGTAACCACCGTGCCGCGACCTGAGATGGAGAAGATATCTTCAATCGGCATCAGGAACGGCTTATCGATGTCGCGTGCCGGCAGCGGAACGTACTTATCGACCGCAGCCATCAGCTCGTCAATCTGCTTTTCCCACTTGGGATCGCCGTTCAACGCATTCAAAGCCGAAAGGCGGACCACCGGCACATCGTCGCCAGGGAACTTGTAGCTCTTCAGCAACTCGCGCACTTCCAGTTCAACCAGGTCCAGCAGTTCCGCGTCATCCACGGCATCGCACTTGTTCAATGCCACCACGATGCATGGCACACCGACCTGGCGGGCCAGCAGCACGTGTTCACGTGTCTGCGGCATCGGGCCGTCAGTCGCTGCCACAACCAGGATCGCGCCATCCATCTGGGCTGCGCCGGTGATCATGTTCTTGATGTAGTCGGCGTGGCCCGGGCAATCCACGTGGGCGTAGTGCCGGTTCGGCGTCTCATATTCCACGTGCGCCGTGGCGATGGTGATACCGCGCTCGCGCTCTTCCGGAGCATTATCAATCGAGGCAAAATCGCGAAACTTGATCTTCGGATTATGCTTCGACAACACCTTGGTGATCGCCGCCGTCAACGTCGTCTTGCCGTGATCAATGTGCCCAATCGTGCCTACGTTTACGTGCGGTTTGCTGCGATCAAATTTTTCTTTTGCCATTGCCTCTCCTCCAACGCTATATGGGATTGCCGAAACCCCAGGCGTCAGTAATACCAATAAACCTTCTGGTACTTCTGGCGAACTTTCGTGTCCACTTTCTCAATCCGCTCCAGATAAAACTCGCGCATCAGCGCCTGGTCAGAAACGGTGAGCGATCCATACAGCGCTTGGGCCGACTTGCCTGACTTTGCCAGCCCGCTGTCCACCGACTCCAGAATTCCCAGATCAAGAATTTTTTCAAACTCGCGCACATACACCGTGCGACTTTGCAGCCTGCCGTAAAACTTTTCTATTGCCGCCGAGCTGAAAATGCGCTCCAGCGCCGATTTCAGCTGCTCAAAATCTTCCGTCTTGGTGACCGCTATCTGCGCCTGCTGATAAGCCATCTGTTTCCTGCGGTACTAACTACTGATTTTCTTGGAGCGGGAGACGGGAATCGAACCCGCGACCAACAGCTTGGAAGGCTGTGACTCTACCACTGAGTTACTCCCGCCCTGCTTCGAGCTATTTGCTGCTCCCCGCCTCGACCAAAACCATAATCTAAATTCTGGAGCTGATGACCAGGATTGAACTGGTGACCTCTCCCTTACCAAGGGAGTGCTCTACCAACTGAGCTACATCAGCTCGAAACTTCTTCGTCGTCCTGCTCGTCGCGAATCTGCTCGGCCCGAAAGTGCAGGACAGTCCTCACTGCAAACAGGGCCAACACAATCAACGTTAGCGACCGAATACCGAGCTGGCCATTTCCAACAGGCAACGGAACATCTTCCATCGTTACCCAGACCAGCACGGCTAAAACAGCGTAAATCGCGAGTGCCACATAAAAACGCTTGCGTTTTTGCATTTACAACTCGCGCTAAAAAAACATGGTGCACAGGGGAGGATTCGAACCTCCGTAGCTCCGAAGAGCGGCAGATTTACAGTCTGCTACCATTAACCACTCGGTCACCTGTGCATTGAACCGAGCCTTCTGCGCGTGCGCCAAAACATCTCTGCGCCAAATCAAGCTGCGCGGCTCTTTATGCTGGCTCACAAACGGGTGCTTTTCTCACAGTCGAAAAGCGATTCAAAGGGACGCGCGAACATACTTCCGCACTAGCCGCCAAATTCTGACGTTGGGGGAAGTCTTCGTGGGTTTGCCTTCCGGTAGAAAAACTACTTATGTGTGCGCAGTGCCTGCTGTGTCGAAAAACGCGTCCAGCTTACGCGCTTCCGAAAATCCCGTTTTGCTATCTGGAGCTGGCGAAGGGACTTGAACCCCCGACCCTCTGATTACAAATCAGATGCTCTACCAGCTGAGCTACGCCAGCGAAACCTCCCGTAACCGGGCACAAAGTTAATAAGTTAGCACAGCGGCAATCCGCGTGCAACATCTTGGGCCAACGCCTTGTCAGGGGAAAGTAACCTGCGTGGTACCACTCCAATAAATATTCTAACAAGAACTTTGCCCTTGCGGCCACCGCGCAACATAAAAAAAGTCACATAATCTATACTGATTACCTCAATGTTCAAACATCGCAAACTGCTGATTTTGGCCACTTTGCTGGTTGCCGCCGCAGCCGTGGGCTTTGTTATCTATCATCACAGCACGCAGATACCGGAATCTGCCCGCCTGCTCCCGGAAGGCGATCTCATCCTCTATGCCAATTTGAAGCCGATCCATCTATTCGATCTCAACAAGTCTGGCCCTATCAATCCAGAAGGGGATTACAAAGATTTTGTTGATCGAACCGGAATCCAGCCTGAACGTGACATTGATGAAGTGGCAATGTCTCGTCGCGACACCCCTGATGGCCGCGACGTGGAGTCGTCGGAAATCCTCATCGGTCATTTTGACCAAAATCGCTTCCGCGATTACTTGCAGCTGCTTTCTTCCGCGCGTGAGCCTTACCGCAATTACACCATCTATTCCATCGATCATGAAGGCCATACTGTACGGGTCGCCCTGCTGGATGGCAGCAAAGTCGCGATCACGAACATGGCTTCGCCCGAACCCATGCACGGCATCATCGATCGATCGTTCAAGCCATCTGCCGGTCCTGTGCTGCTGAGCCATTACAGTGACGTTCCTCTCGGCAGCCTGGCATGGCTGATTGATCGCATTCCCAATAAGCCCGATAACGTCCAACTTCCCGGCGGATTCGCCATTACGCTTCCTGCTGAAGCGGTTGCGGTAGGCTCGCTCCGTTACACCGGATCGCTGCTCCTGCGCGCCGACGTATTTGCGCAAAGCGAAGCTCAGGCCCGGCAGATTGTTGATTCCGCCAACTCTCATCTGGCGCTGGTGCGGAGCATTGGGCAATTCATAAAAACAAAGGGACCAGACCAGGACATCAAAGCTGCATTCGATAGCCTGCAAGCCACGCAAAAAGAAAATGTGGCGATTTTCACCGCCACAATTCCGCAATCGGTCCTCAAGAAGATCTGGTCAGAGGCTCAATCACAGGGCGCGATTCCCACTTCGGCAAAGCCCTGATACACGTCCCACACGATTGCAAAATGAAAAAGGCAGCCCCTAAATCGGCTGCCCTACATCATTTCAAAGTTATCTAAGAACTACATGGCTCCTGAAGCCACTTGCTGATTAATGCTAAATCGCAGGTATTTATGCGGGTTCACCGGGGTATTGAAGATGCGTACTTCGTAGTGCAGATGTGGGCCTGTGCTGCGTCCGCTCTGCCCCACGTAACCGATGGAATCGCCTCTGCGAACCAACTGGCCCGCACTCACCGCAAATCCTGAAAGATGTCCATACAGGGTGCTGATGCCATTGCCATGGTCAATCATTACCACACGGCCGTAGCCGTTCATGAAATCAGAGAAGCGGACAATGCCATCTGCCGGAGCAATAATGCGAGTGCCGTAATCGCTGGAAATGTCCACGCCGCGATGGAACGCTCCTTCGCCGCTGAACGGATCAATGCGCTCGCCAAAAGATCCGGTAAGTCTTCCCTGGACCGGCCACAGAGTAGGCGCCTGCGCCAGCCGCATCCAATCGCGCGTGCTGGTATCGCGCACATCACCCATGCCAATGCCGACCGATGCTGCGCCGGTCATCGCCGTATTCCGCAGCGCATAAAACTGCTGTAACGATGCGGAAGCCGGATCGTCATCTTCAAAAGCCGGATCAGGCTTGAGTCCGTAAAGAGAAGAAACTTCACCTGCCAGGGAGCTCAGGGACTGTGCCTGCAGCTCGTTTTCCTGGGCAATCTGCTCAAGCTGAGAATATTGCGATTTCAGGGCCTTCTGTTCGTCGCGAAGCTGGTTGAATTTCTGCGTCTTCACCACCATGCGGGTATAAGAGCCCAGCATGCCGGTAATGGTAAGCATGCCAATCAGCGCGCCGGCCACAAAAACATACAAGTAATGCATGGGAACAGGGATCTTCAGCAGCTCCCCTTCTGCATTTCTTGCCACCAACATGATATAAAAACGCTTCCGCAAAATACTTGCTCCCTGTCAGTGATTCTTTCCGATTCAAAGTGCCCAGAGCGTTTTCGGCTGGTACGCTCTCTTGGGACGCAAAGCTTGTGCTGGCCCTTAATCGGTTAAAATCCTTTTGCGCCGCCCCGTCGGAGCTGAGGCGACTAAAAGGAATTATGAAATGTTGGATAACCTTAACAAGCCACTCTGGCACTGTCAACGCTTGAAGGCTTCACTGGAGTAACGAAGGTCGGCAGCGAATGGTTGAATTTGAACGGTGAATGGACATGTCCTTCCGTTTCTTTCGGTATTGGCCCGATTCCTGCCCGCCAGTTTAAGCGCCCAGGTTGTGGCCTTCAACGACCATAATTCTCATGTAGTTATGAAACAGCTCCAATGAAAGAAAGAAGCCTGATTCAGCAAATTCGTAAGATGGCAGCGTCATCCGCCACCAGTGCGGTCAAGGCAGGAATTGGCGACGATTGCGCTGTCCTTCGCCTAAAACATGGATTTGAGCTGCTGGTTACTACCGATTTCTGCATTGAAAATGTCCATTTCCGGCGTGCCTGGCACCCGCCCGCAGCCGTGGGACATCGTTGCCTTACCCGAGGTCTAAGCGATATTGCCGCCATGGGCGGCGAACCGCTGGCATGTTTCCTCTCTCTGGGGCTTCCCGCCGATGTACCGCAATCCTGGGTGCGCGGCTTCCTGAGTGGCTTGCTTGCCTTGGCGCGCCGCCACAATGTCCAGCTTGCAGGCGGTGACGTTTCATCTGCTCCGCAGATCACGGCAGACATCATCGTTACCGGCCAGATTCCAGCCGGCACGGCCATTCTCCGCTCCGGGGCTCAGCCGGGGGACCGTATTTACGTTACCGGGTTTCTGGGCGCGTCCGCTGCAAGCCTGAAGAAGCTTTTTGCCGGAAAACCGGTCAAACCATCCAAGTCCAGTCCTCACTTTTACCCCACGCCAAGGCTCAGAGTGGGAGATTGGCTCCGAAAAAAGCGCCTTGTGACTGCCATGATCGACTTAAGCGACGGTCTTTCTGTAGATTTAGCCCATATTTGCAGCGAAAGTGGAGCGTGTGCCATGTTGATATCCAGCAAGGTTCCCGTCGCCAAAAACGCCGATCTTGATCTGGCGCTCCACGGCGGTGAGGATTATGAGCTGTTATTTACAGCGCGGAGAAAGACTAAAATTCCTGCTTGTATCGCCGGGATTTCCGTGACCGAAATAGGTGAGATCAGGAACCGCAGAGATTACTCCACAGCGATACAGATTTTGGGGGACAATGGCAAAGTCAGGCCGCTGCCACAGCGCGGATGGGAACATTTCGCCAAGCAACATTGATTGCCGGGCGAAGCACACAGTAACTTTCGACAAATTAAAACGTAGGATGGTTTATGAGCTCTCCAACTGGTCCAACTCCGCCACCGCCGCCGATGTACACAGACCCATTGCCACCACCGCCTCCCAATTCGGCGGCAGGCCCGGGCCTTTCTGAGCCGCAGCGCCTGGTGAATACGTTTATCGCGCCTAGCAAGACTTTTACCGATATCCGGCGCAATGCCAGTTGGTGGGTGCCCTTTTTGTTGATCTGTATATTCTCGATCTCATTCTTCGTGATGATCGATAAAAAAGTAGGTTTTGATCAGGTTGCGCGCACGATGCTCTCCAGCAATAAGGCCATTCAGCAACTGGAACCGGCGCAGCAGGAACAGGCCTATGCCAGAACTGCCATTGGCCTCAAAGTTGGCGAATACGCCGCGCCAATCTTTATCTTGATCTATGTCTTGGTCACTGCCGCGGTGCTGATGGGTACGTTTAACTTCATGATGGATGCTCAGGTATCCTTCAGCCAGTCAATGGCAATTGTGATGTATGGATGGTTGCCGGGAATTCTCTCAGCCATTCTTGCGATTTTCGCGCTGGCGTTTGGAGACCCTGAGGGCTTCAGGATGGACAATCCGGTTGGAACCAATCCTGCTCATTTTATGGATCCGACTACGACCTCGAAATTCCTGTATGCCATGCTCACTTCGGTTGACGTATTTTCTCTGTGGATTGTCGTACTGATTGGGATGGGCTTTGCCCTCAACGCGAAAAAGAAGATTTCAACCGGATCAGCCATTACAACTGTGGCGGTCTGGTACTTCATTGTGAAACTCTGTGGTGCAGCCTTAGCCGCAGTGCGCGGATGAAAGGCTATACAACCTTCAAATTCAACCCTTTAGCCGGTAATTTGCCCCGATCGGCAGGTTCCTGATCGGCCCCGCGCCAGTTTATGATCTAATAACTAGTTTATACATGGCAGATTTTAAACTCAGGATCAGGCGCCGGCTGAAGGCCGCGCACCGCACTTTTCGCGAACTTAAAATGATCGCGAAGGGTCTGCTTTCTACCGACCATCCCATTCAAGTTCACATCATTCCCATGCGGCGCTGCAATCTTTCCTGCGCCTACTGCAACGAGTACGACGATTTTTCTGATCCCGTGCCGCTGGAAGAGATGTACCGCCGCGTGGATAAGCTCGCCGCACTGGGCACTACGCTCATCACCATCAGCGGCGGCGAAACCTTGCTGCATCCCCAACTTGATGACATTATCCGCCGCATCCGTTCCCACGGAATCATTGCCGGACTGATCACGAACGGTTACCTGCTGACGCCACAGCGCATCCAGCAGTTGAACCGGGCCGGCTTGGATCATCTTCAGATTTCCATCGACAACGTAAAGCCCGACGACGTCTCCAAGAAATCTCTTAAAGTCCTGGACAAAAAGCTGCAATGGCTCCGCGAACATGCCGAGTTCCACGTGAATATCAACTCTGTGATCGGCGCCGGAGTCAAAGAGCAGTGGGATGCCGTTACCATCGGCAAGCGCGCCGTGGAACTGGGCTTTACCTCAACTGTGGGAATCATCCATGACGGCAGCGGCCAGCTTCGGCCTCTCGATCATGAAGCACAAACCGTTTTTGCCGAAATGAAAAAGCTGGGCAAGCACAGTTACGCCCGCTTTAACCAGTTCCAGAACAACATTGCATTGGGACGTCCCAACAATTGGCGCTGCCGCGCCGGCTCGCGCTACCTTTACGTTTGCGAAGATGGGCTGGTGCATTACTGCTCTCAGCAGCGCGGCTATCCCGGTACACCGCTGGCTGAGTACACGGTTGGCGACATACGCCGCGAATTTCTCACCGAGAAATCCTGCGCACCCAACTGCACCATCTCTTGCGTCCACCAGACTTCAATCGTCGACTTCTGGCGCGCGCCGCAGGGACTTGAATCGCACACCACCTTCCATCCGGCAGCACGCCCTGAACTGGTGCAAATTGAAGCTGCCCGCGAAGAAGAATCCGTAATGGGCGACTGACGCTCTGCTGTTCACCCTACGGCTTAAATCCCACCGAACTCCACAACGCCGCAGGCTGATACATTTTTCCCGCTGCAAACACGGTACTAACCTTGCGAATGTCGCTGATATTTTCCAGCGGGTTTCCATCCACCAGAATTACGTCGGCACGCTTTCCAGCTTCAATCGTTCCTGAATCGTTCTCCATCCCCATCGCGCGCGCTGGGACAAGCGTCGCCGCCTGTATCGCTTCCATCGGTGTGAATCCCGCCTGCACGTAAAGCTCAATTTCGCGGTCAAGACTGAACCCCGGCACCGCTTGGTCTGTCCCGGCCACGATCGGCACGCCTGCCTGATGCAGGACGCGCACCGTAGCTTCCATCGCGCGAAACCTAGCGGCGGCCTGCTCAGCCTTCGCCGGCGGCGCGCCCATGGTTTCCAGCGCTTCCTTTAATTCCGGCGCTACCTTCAAGATTCCGGGTTCGAAAGTAGAAATAGGATGGTCGAGCGGATGCAGAATTACTTCCATCAAAGCCAGCGTGTCATCAACAACAATGTGGTGCTCCAGCAGCAGCTTGATTACCTTCTTCGCGTTCGGCGCATCAGGATCAATGGTATGAGATTTCGGGTCCACCATAAGGGAAGTGAGATAGTCCACATGGTTGATCTGATCCATGCCATCTTCGATTCCCTGGATGGCATTCATGCCGAATGGAATGTGCCCGGTCACGGTCATGCCCAGTCGGTGCGCTTCCGCCGTAACCACTTTCAAGATGTCAGGCTTTACTGAGCTATAGATTTTGATTTGCTGGAAGCCCTCAGCCTTGTATTTCTGGACCTGTTCTCGGGCTTGCTCAGGCGTGTCCACTCGAATCACGCCCAGCGCAAACGGTCCTGTGCCATCGACCACGCCTGCCATCACCAGCCGAGGGCCTAGCCCCTTGCCGGCAGCGATGGCATCGCGTGCGGCCACAATAAATTCCCGCTCATTGCCTACGTCGCGGGCCGTAGTAACGCCCGTTGCCAGATAGATCGGCCCCCACTCCACCTGCTCAAAGTGTGAGTGCATCTCCCACAGTCCTGGCAGAACGCTCTTTCCGTGCGCGTCCACAATTTGCGCGCCTTCAGGAACAGCTGTGCTGGATCCAGGTCCTGCGGCGGCAATCTTTCCGTCTTTCAATATCACTACAGCGTTTTCGATTGCCGGCTTGCCCGTACCATCGATCAATCTGCCGCCCACAATCGCCGTCACCGATGACGGTTGCGCCGTAAAGCCTGCCGCGACCTTAGCCAGGTTGGCCATGCCATCGCGTGCGGCGTCGGCTACGAATGTCGCAAGACCGTCTTCATAGCCATCTGCCACGGCTTCAAAGTGGTCCATTTCGGCATCCACGCTTACCAGCCCGATCAAATGGTCCTGCGAATCAAGCCACAGGGACTCCATTCCCCAGATCAGCCCTCGAACGGAAAGCTTGTGCAACGGCACTTTGCGACCGCCAATAGTAAACTCTTCAGTCCCTTGGTCCTGAATCTGCACCTCTCCGCGTGGAAGAGTTTTGAGCAGTTTGGGGCTGCCGTGCGAATGCCAGTAACGCACCAACATCATCTGCACGGATACTGGCGCATAGCCTTGGATATCGAAAAAGTTTTCACCCGGCGGAATGGTTACCGCGCCCGCGCTGCGCCCATGCACTGAGTCTTCTATGGAAGAAAAACGCGAAATCTTTCCTTTAATTTCAAAATCTCGCGGCGTCAGGTCCTTCTCCATGGTGAGGGAAGCGGTCAGGGGCACCGGAGTGCCGCGATCAGTGAACTTGAAATCAGACTTGAGTGTCACTTCATTTGGAGTGCGGGTCAGCGTGTAGGTTTCTTTGCCGATTAGCTGCTCGAATTTATGTAAATTGAAAACGCCCTGCTCTGGTGTTTGCGGTTCCGTCTGCGCCCAGCCGGACACGCACACAAGCATTACCACTCCAAGACAAACTTGCCTGACTGCTTTCACAATTCACTCCTTACTTTTCGAATAAATGTCATTCTGCTCACTCGGCCAGTGCATGGCGCAACGCGGCGCGGGCCAGCGTGCGCGTGGAATCCAGCGCCGGCAGCGGCGATTCATTCTCATTGACCAGCAAGGGAAGCTCAGTGCATCCCAGCACCACAGCGTCGCAACCTTGAGTTTTGAACGACTCAATCACCTGCTCAAAGTAAAACAGTGACTCCGGTGTTTGCAGGCCACGTACCAGCTCGTCAAAAATAATCGTATTAATCTGTTCCTGCTGTTCCTTCGTCGGTCGCAGATAGGCAATGCCCATCTGCTCCAGCTTTTCCGGAT
>DASXKZ010000325.1:0-17443 GCA_036496525.1 Candidatus Angelobacter sp. | reverse complement strand
GAATCATAACACCGCCGACTGGTCTCTCTCACCGGGAGAAGAACATGATCACTACCCGCAATCTTGTTATGCGACAAGCAGTTGGAGAGATTATCTCTCAAGATCCACGTGTTGGCCTAGGATGCGAGAAATCGATATGTCGGTAAATTGTGTTTTCTGTGATGGGAGACCCAATTCGATACCTTCCAAAAGACTGGGCGAAACCCCGAAGTTGCGCAATGCAGTCCCTTATGGGCCAGAAGTCGGCTTGTGGGAAACAATCAGCGTTGCTTCCCGGTTGACGGGCAAACCCGAAATTACCCGAGTACTTTTCTGCACGCGAACTTCGCTAACAGATTGCAGCCGAGGTGCTTAGGCGACTTTCGGGTTCAATAGAATGCCGGTGGCGGAAATACCGAAAGGTGTGTAATGCTGAACAAAGCCGTCCTGGCCACCATACCCTTCACAACTTGGTTCTGAGAGTAAACGGCTGTATCGCCAGTTATAATGCGCAGAAAATGACAAACCCCAGTAAGCGTGACGCCGCCGCAAAGAAGGTCGTGTCGGCTGCGAGAGCAATCCTTACGTACCAAATCGGCCTCCCCGTTGGTTGCCAACGGATGAGGCGTGCGCTGATCTGGTTAAAGCCGCACGAAACAAATCTTCCCACCGTCTTTGACGAATATCTTGCGGAGACCGTGGGCTTGCCTATCGGCTCTGAGCGGTTGGAATGGGATCGCAAAATTCTTCACGAGAAGGACACCGCGCTCGAAAATATCAACCAACGGTTTCGTGATCGTGTCTTTGACACATGCTGGAGCCTTGTTGACCAATTTGCTGGATGAGCCTTCGAGCGTGGTTGTTATTGTAAACATCGCCAATACGATCAAAATACCCTCAACGAGCTTCGCCATTGGCTCTCATCCTTCAAAGCTGTGAGCCAATACCAATTGCCAGGTGAAGAATTGCCATTCGTCGACCCGTCCTGGGTGTAATCGCCTGTTCTCGGTAGTCATGTGCGTAAGTAACGTTGGCCGGAGACGCCCGTCTGGCAATAATGCACGTTAGGAGCGCAGGTCTTCTCCTTGAGGGGGTATCTTGAAGCACAACACCATTTGGATGCTGGTCTCGGCGATTTTCATGGTTGCTGGTTTTGTGAACGCACAGGCCCAAAGTGGTCAACCATCGGTTGATAGGAGTGCCACACTCCTCGTGGATACCGACGATACGTGCCAATTGTTCGTCGACGATGAAGACAAAGGCGAGATCACGCCGGATAAGGCTCTAAAATCTACTGTCGGTCTTGGCGACCACATATTGAAATGCAAGATTAAGAGCGCTCCTGACGTGGTGTGGCGGAAAGTAATCAACGTCAAAGACACATCGCAGGTAGCAGAAGTCGTCGCGCTGAGGCCGTTGCACCTCCAGTATGACCAAATGGCCAGAGCAAAGAACGACCCGGCGGCGGTCAACCGCCAACTGGAAGAGACAGATGCACAATTAAGACTGCGCCAGAAAGCCGCAACCGAAATGCCCCAGATGATGTTTGATCTGGTCAAGGGGAACTGGCAAGGAATGTCTCAAGGGACCGCCGATATTGCAAGGACTAGCGAGTCTTACCAATACCATTTCGCGGGACTTGAGAACGGTCATATCGTGGCTTATCTCACCCTGGGGGGAACCATGAGGTACAAAGAGACATTCACTCCCGTCCCCCCAAATCGTCTCCAGGGTGAAACTACCGTGTGCGTGGCGAGCACGGACAAGCAGTTTATGAAGTCAGGTAGCAAAAAAGACGCGGGCGGATGGGCCGACTGCTGGGGTAAACACAACAGGCCTCCTGAGCCTTATGCAAAAGATGCGATCATCCAAATCAACGGCAGTACGTTAACGTATAGTGACCCTACGGGCAGTT
The DNA here is from genome assembly GCA_036496525.1 of Candidatus Angelobacter sp. GTDB lineage: Bacteria > Acidobacteriota > Terriglobia > Terriglobales > Acidobacteriaceae > Angelobacter. Next base: position 15,549 of record DASXKZ010000325.1, on the reverse strand, counting down.
TTACTCTTACGCGATGATCATTCAGGTCGGTTCCGCTCATTTGTCCGGAATAATCGCTGCGCGAATAAGGCGGTCCAGTTTAGGAAATTCTTTGTCCATATAGGCGTTGCCGCCTTCGAATAGTTTGTCCTGATGGCCAGCACGCATACCGCTGCCGGAGTTTTCTCCGTAGCCCCCGTAGAGCTTCTCCACAACATCCCAGCCTTCAACAACCTTGCCGAAGGGAGCAAAAGCGGGCTCGGAATCATTTGCAGCTGAGTTGTCGCGGAGGTTTATGTAAACCTGCGTGGAGCGCGTTCGCGGGCCGGTATTGGAAAAGGCGACGTAGCCGGGTTTGTTGTGTACCTTGAGGGTATCGTCCGGAATGGTTTTATGACGCCAGGCTTGCGCGACCCTGGGATCGCCGGCGATGCCAAACTGAACCCAACGTCCGGGAACGACTCGGAAGAAGCGCGAGTTGTCGTAATAATGCTCGCGGACCAGCTGGTAAAAGCGGTCAGCACCTTTCGGTGACCAATCGCGGTGTGTCTCGATGACGAAGCTTCCAGCGGTTGTGTCGATCCGGGTTCGGAAGACAGCGGGTGCATGCGAGGAATGGAGCAAAGGAAAAGTAAATAGGATCGCGAGCAGAAGCTTCATCCGATCCAGTGTAGCGCAACTGTCTTGCGGCAGTTGGCATCGCCCAGCCAATACCAATCGCCAGTTGTGAAAAAATCGCCATTACACTCACAATCTAAGTTAGTTCTGCGGGTGTACTTGCTGTGCCGGATGCGGCTTCGCCTTAGGTAGGAAGCAGCTAAACTCATTCGGAGCTGGCATTCAGGGTTGCTGTTCGTCTATCTTAGTCTGATGAAATTCGACCATCCCATTCTTCCACTGCTTGGGCGATTGCTCATGTCTTATATTTTCCTCACCAGCGGTCTTGCCAAAGTATTCTCCTGGGACGGGAACGTGCAGTACATGAGCACGCGGCATCTGCCTGCAATTCCCGTCTTGTTGGCGCTGGCCGCAGTGATTGAATTGGGCGGCACTATTTGCCTGGTAACCGGTTATCAGGCACGCGTGGCCGCTCTGGTGATGTTTGGTTACATGATTGTGCTCACCGTTATTTTTCACAATTACTGGTCTCTCCCCGGCAACATGGCGGGAATGCAGGAAACTCAATTTCGTAAAAATCTGGCGATTGCGGGTGGCTTGCTCATGCTGGCATATTCAGGGCCGGGACGGTGGTCGTTAGGCCGAAAATAGATGTTGCTCCGATCATCGAGCGCTAAACGCTGCAATAGTCAGCGGAATCAAGTTCTCTCCACCCAGCCATTTACGCAAGCGGCTATCGCGCCTGCAATCCTTCTCCGCGCGGGTCAAGTGCCATCACCAAGTTAAGGACGGGCGCATGCTATCCTGACATCCTTGGGTTGACCAGAAGAAGCTGACGGCATTATGGCGTCAGTGAACATACATGCCTCGAAAGATGAGTGGTAAATGCGAGTCTTTGCCTTATCGGATGCCCACATAGACTACAGCGCAAACGCCAAGTGGATTGCAAACTTGTCGGTCGCCGAATATCAGGACGATGTTCTTATTCTTGCCGGCGATGTGAGTGATATACGGCGACTGCTTGATTGGTGCCTCACCACTCTCACTAAGCGATTCAAGAAAGTCTTGTTCGTCCCGGGAAATCACGAATTGTGGGTGACACGTGAAGATCGCGACAAAAATTCATTACAGAAGTTCGACGACGTATGTGCGGTGGTTAAATCGACCGGGGCTTCTATGCAGGCATTTCACGAGCAGGGTGTCTCAATCATTCCGCTGCTCGGATGGTACGACTACTCCTTTGGCGAGCCAAGTAGAGAGCTGAAGTCGATGTGGATGGACTATTGTTCCGTCCGCTGGCCGAATGAACTTACAGACCAGGATATTGCGGCGCACTTTACAGCGCTGAATGACGAACCGGGCAGCATGGGGGGCAACAAAGTCATCACCTACTCGCACTTTTTGCCTCGCATTGATCTGATGCCGGAGTACATTCCGGGCTCCCAAAGAATCCTGTATCCGGTGCTTGGGTCCGTGCAGCTTGAGCGCCAGTTGCGAAAACTCAACCCGGACATTCATGTCTACGGACACAGCCATGTGAATCGCCAGGTGAAGATCGATGGTGTTTCATACATCAACAATGCTTTCGGCTATCCGAGCGAAACCGGGATAACATCGAAGCAATTGATTTGCATCCATGAGTGCTAACAGCGGAGATTTCAACTCACATAATATTGGAGAAATGAACGCCGCCCTACCGCTCACGACGGCGGAAATCCATTTGTGGCTCGCCTTTTACGATGAAATAACCGACGACCGTCTGCTCTCGGACTATCGGGCCTTGCTCAATCAAAATGAGAAGGAGCAGCAATCGCGGTTTTATTTTGCCAGAGACCGGCTCAGGTATCTGGTTACGCGGGCGTTGGTGCGGACGGTATTGTCGCGCTATGCATCGATCGATCCAAGAGAGTGGGTCTTTTCTACGAATGCGTATGGATGTCCTGCAATCGCCAATGCCCAGGTGAAGGAAGAGCGTTTGTCGTTCAATATTTCCCACACGCAGAGCCTGATCGTTCTGGGTGTAACCAGGCGTCGTGCGCTGGGCGTGGATGTTGAGAATTGCCGGGTGCGTGATGTATCCATCGAGATTGCGGACCGCTTTTTCGCTCCTACAGAAGTCAAAGCGCTGTCCGGCGTGCCGCCGCATCAACAGCAATATCGATTTTTCGAATACTGGACTTTCAAGGAATCCTATATCAAGGCGCGAGGCATGGGTTTGTCATTGCCGCTGGACAAGTTTAGCTTTCACTACCCTCATGATCGTGCCGTTGAAATCGCGATTGATCCCGAATTGGCCGACAATGCAGTGCGCTGGCAGTTCTGGCAATTCCAGCCCAGACCCGAATATCTGGCGGCGATTTGCGCGGAACGAGTTGATCAACCAACCAAGCTGATCGTTCGACAGGCAGTTCCAATGCAGAGCGAAAAGAGCTTTGTCCCGGAATTTCTCCGGGTTTCCCAATAAAGCCTTCCCATAAAGGCCGGGCGCCGGCGGTCCGATTTCCATCTTGGTCCTCGGTGCCCTTTATTTTCATTCAGCTTGCAAGTCTCCCTAGGCGGTCGTCATCCTGTGCTGCTGCATCTTAAGCATAAGGGAAGGACTGTCCAGGGTGGCACAAGAATTAGAGCTCGAAGAAAAGGCGCCTGCAGGCGCGCCGGCAGTCTCCAGGAGAGATGATGCCGGTACGCGTGGGTCTGCACCCAAGCGGCGCAAACGCCTGACCATACGAGCGTTACTGCGGCCTCATGCCGGGTCTCTGGGCCTGGGCTTCCTTGCGGTGGTGGGTGAGGCGATTGCGAATCTGCTGCAGCCATGGCCTCTGAAGATTGTCCTGGATGAGGTGTTTAAAAACCACGCCGGAAGGTCTGACCTGCCTCACTTTGTCTATCGCTTCGTGGGAGTCGACAAGTTTGCCACCATCAAGTTCGCCTGCATTGCCGTGATGGCAATTGCGATTCTGGATGCTATTTCCACCTATGGAGAAAAGTACCTGACCACCAGCGTCGGGCAGTGGGTGACATACGATCTGCGACGCGCCATTTATGCCCACATGCAGCGGCTCTCGCTGGCTTTCCACGATCAGAGCCGGACAGGGGACCTCATCAGCCGCGTTACTACTGACGTGGATGACATCCAGAGCTTTATCGCCTCAGGGCTGCTGAGTTCAGTGATCAATGTGCTCACGCTGGTTGGCATGGTAGGGGTAATGTTCTGGCTGAACTGGCGGTTCACGCTGATCGCTCTTTCCGTAGCGCCGATTTTATTTCTGGTGGTTTATAGCTATACGCGCCGCATCAAGAAGGCTGCGCGCAAAGTCAGAAAAAAAGAAAGTGCGGTTTTCTCCGTAGTGGAAGAGGTCTTGTCTTCCATCCGCGTAGTGAAGGCCTTTGCGCGGGAACGATATGAGCAGGAACGACTGGAAGAGGCCAGCCTGGAAGAAGTGGAGTCCTCACTGCGCGCCCGCAGCCTGAAAGCAAAGCTTACCCCCCTTGTGGATGTGATTGTGGCGGCCGGAACATGCCTTGTACTGTGGTTTGGTGCACACCTTACGCTCAGCGGCGCTTTGTCCGTGGGATCGATGGTGCTGTTTGTCCAGTACTTGAGCAAGATGTACAAGCCCATGCAGGAACTTTCCAAGATGACGGACACGTATTCCAAAGCGGCCGTGGGTTATGAGCGCATTCAGGAAATCCTGCAGACCGATGATGAAGTGCACGACCTGCGTGGCGCCAAGGCGGTGAAAAAGCTAAAAGGCAAAATTGAGTTTGAGCATGTTTCTTTCGCGTATTCACCTGACCAGCCCATCATCAAGGACATGAGTTTCTGCATTGAGCCTGGACAGGTAGCGGCGCTGGTGGGGCCAACGGGTGTTGGTAAGACCACGATCGTAAGCCTGGTGCCGCGATTCTACGATGCGAACAAAGGCGTAATAAAAATCGACGGGATAGATGTGAGAAAGATTAAACAGCAATCTTTGCGGCAGCACATCAGCTATGTTTTGCAGGAGAACGTGCTGTTTCATGGGCCACTGTGGCAAAACATTGCCTATGGAAAGCCAGAAGCGACGCAGAAGGAAATTGAGCGCGCCGCCGAACTGGCCAACGCCATGGAGTTTATTGAAAAGCTGCCGGAGAGATTTGACACCGTCGTGGGCGAGCGCGGCATGACGCTTTCCGGCGGGCAGCGCCAGCGGATCGCGATTGCACGCGCCATCATCCGCAACACGCCGATATTGATGCTGGACGAGCCGACGTCGGGTCTGGATGCGGCGTCAGAGAAGCTGGTCTTTGAAGCGCTGGATCGCCTGATGGAAGGGAAGACCACGATCGTGATTGCGCACAGGCTCTCTACTATTCGCCGCGCCGATATGATCTTTGTGGTGAATGAAGGAACAATCGTGGAGCAGGGCAAACACAACGAACTGCTCAAGGCAGGCGGACTGTATGCGAAACTTCACAAGCTGCAGTTCAAGGGCGAAGAAGCCGCCTGAGTCCCTATTTCCGATTACAGCTGATTCAACTCGGCAATCCTGCTTTGTACAACTTTGGTAAAGGCTGCTGCTTTGTCCGGCGGATAGCCGCCGGCACGAAAGGCGTCGAGGATTTGATCTGTGTTGAGTTGGGCGAGCAGCGACCCCAGCCATTTGGCATCGGCCCGCGGGACGCGATTGCCTACCCAGTGCATATGTATTATGTGACAGTAATGTGGTGGATCGATGATGTGTACCAGCGGTGGGTGCCTGGGAAAATTAAAGTCTACATACGTGGGTGTTACTTTCTCGACGAATTTTGATTCGCGATAAGCCTTAAGATTATTTTTGGAACCCGCCTCGGTGTAGCGAGTGCCGGAGGGGCCGAAAGCCGTACCCACGTCAGTTACAAGATATTGTTGCTGGCCATCCTTATCCGTAAAGATGGCATTGTTCTCGTCCTTAAGGTCCCAGTTGCTCAGGAAAGCCATCATCACTCGTAGCCCGTTGAACTCTCGCGTGCCCACAAATGGATTGTGTTGCCAGTTCCAGTTGGCTTCCTTCTTTTCATTGCCACGATGGCGCTGAAGGCGTGCTCCATCAACATGGTCCGGAGAAGTTACATGGCCTTGCCCGCGATGCAGGTGGGAGGGAAGGTTCTTCACTTCCAGATTCGGAATGAAATAGTTTTCATTGGTGAAATAGCCGATGGCCCACAGGAGGCGCGTCGCCACCACTTCCGGTTGAGCTTCGATGCCCAGCTTGGCCTTCCACTTCGTCCCATTCGCGTCTTCGACATCGAACTTGGAATTCTGCCCGTGCTTGTCTTCCTTCAGAAACTTTACCGGCAGCTGCGGATGGTGTTTCTCACCGCCGGGGCCATTCAGCAGGTCTTTTGACTTGATGTCGCCAGGGTCTTTCCAAAGAACAGCGGCGTGCTGAGCAGAAGAAGGCTCTTTTGCCGGATTTTGGGCCAAGGCCGGAAAAGCGGCCAAGATGACCAAAACGGCTATTGCGAGCGTCCTTCGGCGAATATGTGTGTTGTGGCAAAAAGACATCAGAGTACCCGAAAGTTGGATGCTGAATTCAGAGAAGAGGAAGTAGCCAAAGCTGCAGGCCAGAGCTGCATCTAACATTTAGGGTGAAGCGCGCGGCCGCCCTAATTTACTGCTGTGGAGACATCAAGGAGCACCATTGAAGCTGATCGTTCAGCCGGCGGACGGCGCCGCGCCCCTGCTCAAAGCTATTAAACGGGCAAAGAAAAGCATTGAAATTGTTATTTTCCGTTTCGACCAAACGGAGATCGAACACGCGCTCGAGGATGCAGCGCAGCGTGGAGTATTCGTCCATGCGCTGATCGCATTTACCAATCGCGGGGGAGAAAAGAACCTGCGCAAGCTGGAAATGCGGTTTTTGGAAAAAGGCATCACCGTGGCCCGAACTGCGAATGACCTGATTCGCTATCACGGAAAGATGATGCTGGTGGACGGCAAAGAACTCTACCTGCTGACGTACAACTTTACCCATCTTGATACAGAGAGAAGCCGCAGCTTTGGCGTTGTGACTAAGAACCGCGAGCTGGTAAAGGAAGCGTCACGGCTTTTTGCCTGTGATACGCAGCGCCAGACCTACAAGTCCAGCTCGAAGAAATTTCTGGTGAGCCCGGTGAATGCGCGACAAGGATTGCAGGCATTCATCAAGGGAGCCAGGAAAGAACTTCTGATTTATGACGTAGACATCGCCGATAAAGAAATACTGCGCATGTTGCGGGAGAGATGCCAGGCAGGCGTGCAGGTCAAGATCATAGGACACGTTTCCCGCAACAAGCATCTTTCAGCGCGAGCATTTAAGCGCATGCGGCTGCATACGCGGGTGATCATTCGCGATTGCAAGCAGGCCTTTCTGGGCAGCCAGAGCTTGAGGAGGCTTGAGCTGGATGAACGGCGCGAGATTGGCATGATTGTGAACAACGCAAAGGTCGTCAGTTCACTGGTCACGGTTTTCGAAGATGACTGGAAGGCTTCTACGCCCGCTGACCGGCATGCAGATAAGAAGCGCGTGAGCGCCAAGGCTGAACGGACATCTAGAAAAGTGACGAAAGCTGTGAAGAAGAAGCTTGCGCCGGCCCTGATGGTACAGCGCGTAGTAAAAGTGATCGAAAAAGAAGCTAACGTCGAGGTGGACCGTGCCGAGGCAAGTGAAGTGGTGAAAGGCGCGCTGGCGAAAGCAGTGAAAAAGGCGGCAGCAAAGATTGTGGAAGAAGCGGTAGCAGAGTAGCTACTCGGACTTTGAGGTTCGTGCATCAGAAATAAAAAGAATGAGGTTTTTATGGGCCTTAGGGCTTGCCGAAAATGGGTGTCATTGAGCCTTTTCTCCATTTTGTTAGTCCCGAATGCAATCGCACAAAAGGGCGATGATGTTGCGGTCAAGGAATTTCAGGGGCGGATCGATAATTATCTTGCCGCTAAGAAAAAGCAGGATATAGCAAAGAAGCCGACGGACTCTCCGGGCAAGCTGGCTGAGGAAAAGCAACAGACAGTGGAAAAGACGCAGGCAGCGCGTCCTGAAGCTCAGCAGGGGGACATTTTCACACCGACCGTTGCGGCATATTTCAAAAAACAGATTGAGAACACATTGCAGGGACCGGAGGGCGACAAAGTCCGCGCCAGCCTTCGCCATGCTGAGCCGCTGCCGAACGTCCAACTGCAAGTGAATGCAAAGTATCCGCGGAACCTGCCGCTGCAATCCATGCCGCCCACGCTGTTGAAGAACCTGCCGCCACTTCCTAGAGACCTTCAATACAGGATCGTGGGCGCAACGCTGGTGCTCTATGACATGGCGTCAGGGCTGGTTGTGGACTTTATCCCAGGCGCGGTACCTGCGGCATGAAGCCTAACAGACGAATGATATACAGAAACGCGATGTTGCTCATCGCAGCGATCGCTTTTGTTCTAGCCGGGCATTTCCGAGAGGCCCAGGCTGATCCGCGAGCATTTGCCCTGCAGACGCCCGCGAGCAAGCTCGACATCAGAATCCCGCTGCAAGACAAGTCAGTGCGCTTTGCCGTGATAGGAGACAGCGGGACGGGCGATCGCGCGCAATATGAAGTAGCGCAGAGAATGGAAGCCTACCAGCAGGCCGTAAAATTCGATTTCGTGATCATGCTGGGCGATAACATTTATGGCAGTCACTCACCCAAAGATTTTGTAAAAAAGTTTGAGCAGCCCTACAAGCCTCTTCTGGATGCCGGGGTGAAGTTCTACGCGTCGCTGGGAAACCATGACGATCCCGATGACGAACGGCTGTATAAACCTTTCAACATGGGTGGCGAGCGCTATTACGCGTTTCGCAAGGGCGAAGCGGCCTTCTTTGCGCTGGATAGCAATTACATGGACCCCAAACAGCTCAGCTGGCTTGAGCAAAATCTCAAGGATTCGCAAGGAACATGGAAAATCTGTTTTTTCCACCATCCTTTATATAACGATGGACGGCACCACGGCGCAGACGCGGATTTGCGCACACAGGTCCTTCCTCTCTTCCATCGCTATGGCGTGAATGCGGTCTTCTCAGGCCATGAGCACGTGTATCAACGAATCAAGCCGGAAAATAATATTTACTACTTTGTGCTCGGCAATTCCGGCAAGCTGATGACGCATGATTTTGGCGAGCCCAGAGAGCGAGTAAAAGGCTTTGATACAGACCAGAGTTTTATGCTGGTGGAGATCGCAGGGGACAAACTGTACTTCCAGACGATTGCGCGTAACGGCGAAACTATTGATTCCGGCGAACTGCCCAGGCTCCGCCCGTAGAACATTTCCGTGAATTTTCCAGAGAGCCAACGGCCATTATTTGAAATGGCCATTGGTTTTTTATTTTGGCGGGACAGGCGTTTGCGGCGGGGCGGTCCTGGGATTTCCGGTGGATGCGCCTGGCATCGGTGTCCCTGACGGCGACTGAGGATTGCGCAGGATCGGGCCGCCGGTCCTGCCAGTAGATCCAAAAAATTGTTCATTGAGCTCGGGATGTACGTTCCCGGTCACGGCCTTAATGGCAGCCTCGAGGTTTTTTTGGTGGAGGTCGCGCGTAATCTCGGCTTTGACCTGTTCAAGTGGAATTGTGTCGCGGCTGCGAAGTTTATAAATATTGAAACCAGACATCTCGGCCTCAAGTTTGGTTACTTCGCCGGGCTTCAAGGCAAGTATGTCTTTTTCAATGCCGGCGGGAAGGGAGCCTCTGCGCTTCATGCCGAGATCGGCTTTTGGGACAGATGGAAGAGCGAGGGTCTTGTAGACTTCATCCTGGAGCTTTTGCATTTCCTCGCCACGAGCCGCGCGCTCGCGAATGTCATTGGCCAGCTGCTGGACTTTTCTGTCATTCTCCGCGCGTGCCGCCGGCGTACGGCTGGGGTTAATGGAGGGAACGATGATGCGCTCGAGTTTGAACGAATCGTACTTGGAAATGTTTTCGTTGTAGTAGGCTTCAATTTCCTGCTGCGACGGGTTGCTGTATTTTTCATCCAGCCCATGCCGGTAAGAATCGGCAAGGGCGCGGAGGCGCGCAATCCTCATCAACTCCTGGAATCGCGGATCATTTTCTGCGCCGGCTTTTTCGCCTTCATTGGCCAGGGCCAGCAACTGGGAGTAACCTTCAGCAAAACTTCGCATGGCGGCCGGGTTTGAGATTTGTACCGCGACGTTCATTCCGGAGATCATCCTGTTGAACTGTTCTTTGGTGACCACGGTCTCGCAGGAATCGGTTTTGGTAGAGGCGGTTTTGCCGGAAGAGGCGTCCCTGGGACAAACGCCATGAATAGTTACCACGGGGGCATTCGGGGGGACGTTATCAGGATTAAATGATTGCTGCGGCACGGGAGGCACAGGCTGCTGGGTGACGGGGGGACGAGAAGGGGTTTGCCCCGCAGGAGCGACCGGTGTCTGAGCGAACGCACAAGTTCCGGCAAGAAGTGAAATTATAAAAACTCGGATCATGGATAACGAGACCTTCCTCATCAATAATGGCAAGAAAATTTGGGGGAGATGCGATATCGTACCATAGGTTCTTCAGGGCAGGCGCTTTCTTCATTACCTGCAGAATTTATAAGGCGATTACCTGATGCTGATTTGCCGCTATGCCTGCAAGAATAGAGATGAGTGTGGCGAAAGGCGCGGATTTCCACTGAACCGAATTACTGAAAAGGTGATACAAACAATCGAGTGAGATACTGGAGGCCAAATCATTCACGCCATGAGACATTTATTCTTACGTGCAGTTTTTCCGGCACTATTGCTTTGCCAGATGTCAGCCGCGCAGCAGAACGTGCGCACCATATTTCTGGTTCGACACGCAGAGAAGGCTTCAACCGCCGCAGACGCTCCGCTGAGCCCTGAAGGGGAGAAGCGGGCACAGTGCCTGGCAGGGATGCTGAAAGACGCGGGCATCAAGCAGATCTATGTGACGGACGTTTTGCGCACACAGCAAACAGCCGCGCCGCTGGCCAGTGCGCTAAAAATTAAACCCACAATCCTTCCCGCCAAGGATTCCAATGGATTGATCAAGAACCTGGCTTATACCGGCGGCGGAAATATTCTAGTGGTGGGGCACAGCGACACGGTGCCTTTTGTGATCGCCCGCCTGCAGGGCGGAACAGTGGCTCCAATCGGTGAAAATGAATATGACCGTATGTTCGTCATGACCGTTGCGGAGGCTGCCGGAATGCCGGCTTCTACTCTGCATTATTGCAGCGCGGGAACTCCAGCAAAGACTACGCCTACCCCGGCGCATCCGGCCAAGCCCATGGCGAAGTCGCCGACTAAGAAAAAGGGCTGAGGCTTGCCTGAAGAAAAAGATCTCCAGCGAAAACAAAATCCAGCAAAACAAAAAGGCGGGTCAGATTGCAGACCCGCCTTTGCTATGTACATTTCAATTTTGCCGGATCCAGTTTGTCACTGCACGTCCTCTTGCATTTTGACAAACCAGACCGCCGAAGTGTGATGTTCCTCGGCAGTCCGGGGTAATGGTTAATGGACTCGGATAGTTGTGGTTGACGTCGGGTTTGATGTGTCGATTCCATTAAAGCTGACGGTGCCTGTCGGCAGAACTGCAAGTTCGGCTGATTGGGCTGTGAAGTTGTTAACTATCAGTGGTCGTAACCAAAGAAAAGGGGCCCGTTTCAAGGCCCCCGATCTTTGTAGATAAGAAGTTTTCCGTAACTCGATTGAAAAGATTGCTTCTGAAACTGCCGAGGCGCGTGGGGCGCCCCGGCAGCTTCGATTGTTATTTAGCAGTGATGGTTAGGGTTACTGAATTTGGCAACGTATCAATTCCGCCAGGACCGAAAGCGACTGTTCCGCTGGGATGCACAGCGATGTTTCTTATCGCAGCAGTAGCAGTCACAGACATAATTACGGTCATGGTTGATGGCGGTTTGGCGCCGTTCTTTCTCGCGCCACCCAGAGTGGAAGTAATGCAAACGATCTGGTTGCCACCTGCGACTGGCGTTGATGCAGAACAGGAACCGGTGCCATTGTTATCGAACGTCGGTGTAGGCGGGTTAGGAGCGTTGATGGTCAAGCCAGTAGGGATGAAGATCGTCAACTGGACGTTTGGCGTCGGCGTGGTGGAGACATTGGTGACTTTCCACGTGATGCTGTCAGTCTGCCCAACGTTCGGAGTCGGACTCTGGGGAGTTCCAGTGATTCCGACCGGAGCCGAAAGGTTAGAGGTTGCCGGCAATGGCACGGTGGTTGTCAGGCTGGCATTCGCGCTTGCTAGTGCCGTACCTGCCGCATCCGTTCCGCTGGCTACAACCGAGTTGAGAATGGCCTGGCTCTGGATCTGCACGATCACCGTCATGGTTGACGTAGCGCCGGCAACCAACGATCCCTGGTTACAAGTTACGGTGATTACGCCAGTGCCACCCGCTGTACACGTACCCTGACTAGTCTGCGCCAGCACGATATTTGCCAAGGGCAAGCCAGTCACAGTTCCGGACCCGCTGCTAGCTGTTGCGCCTGCCTGAGCATACGTCAGCATAGTAGGCGAAGGAACGTCCTGGATGGTGAATGTACCGTTGAAGGACGCATCGGCAACTCCGGCAATGGTGATGCTCTGGCCGATATTCAGGCCGTGCGAGCCTACGGTGGTGATAGTGACAACGCCCGTAGCTCCATTCCGCGAAGCGCCGGCTGCATCAATGACAGCGCGAACCGGAGACAAGGTATGAGTCACAGACACATTTGCCGGGAAGTTCGATGTGGCAGTGATCGGATTTGTAACGGTGATGGTGTAAGTGACCTGTGCCGGCGCCGCGCTTACTGACGAAGGTCCACTGATCGCCACATTTATTACCGGCACATGGGCTGCCGAGGGAACGACGGCGTTCGAAGGCGCGGAAGGCGCGCTCGAACCGGCAAGATTGACAGCCTGGACCGTGAATGTATAGCTCACGCCATTCGTCAAACCACCGACCAATGCCGTGGCAATATTTCCGCTGGCCGGTGGCGGAATGCTGACCACGATGCCACCAGGACTCGACGTCACCACATAGCTTGTGATCGGCGCGCCTTGCGGAGGCGGTGAAACTGTGAAGCTTACGGAAGCCTGAGTATCGCCGGCGAGCGCGATTACGCCCGTGGGCGCAGCTGGAACCGCGATACCTGGAGGTATAACAGGAAGGCTGGGCGCCGAAGCCGGGCTAGTGCCGGAAGCATTCGTCGCTGTGACAGTAAACGTGTATGACGTGCCGTTCACCAGGCCGCTGATCAATACGGAGGTGGGCGGGAAGTTGGATCCGGCAACCGGAACCACCGACACTGGAGCAACAGCAGGACCTGCAGTGATGGTGGTTACTGTATAGCTGGTGACCGGTTGATTCGATTGCGCCGGGCTCCAATTTACGGTGACAGCATTATTGCGAGCTACGCCAAAGACGTTTTGTGGCGCGCCGGGAGCTGCTGTCGCGATAGGAGTTGGGCAGTTGATGGGTGTAAACCCAGGCCCGGGAGGCAGTGCAGGCGCAGTTCCCTGGCAGCTCTGGAACCACATACCCTGTGCCAATACGCCACCGCCGCTGTAATCGTCGGAGCTATAGACCACGACGTTGGCGGGATCGGTCGGATCCACAGCCACTCCACTCAGGATTTGAGGTGGAGGGGTCGAACCGGTCACCGGATCGAATGTCCCCATAAAGGTCACGTCGAGCGTTGTATTTGCCATTCCTGGATCGGCGGCAGAAGCATTGCCCAACCAGGCAACGTTATCCGGAGGATTCGGTGGCGCTGGTGGCACCGCAACCGCCTCTTGCAGAGCAATATAGACGTTATTGCCATTGATAGCCGGATAGTACTGGTCGCTCATCACGGCAACCGCGGCTGCACCCACCGGAGCCGCTCCCAATACGTAGATGATGTCAGTAGGAGCGGTGCAAATTCCGTGTGGAGGAACCATGCAAGTTGTGTCCGCGTTCTTGATGAAGAACGGCGAAGTACCATCCGTTCCCCACAGAGTATGGCCAATAAAGGCGAGGCCATCCGATTTCGTATCGATCGTAGCGACGGGAACAATGAACTGGTCGCATGTACCAAAGCCAGTTTCAGAAGCAGTGCCCGGCTGATTGAAACGAACGACAGTACCGCTCTTCTTGTAACCGACCCACAGGTTGCCCAGAGGATCAAGAACGGTGGAGTGAGGAGTGCCAGGGTTTCCCGGGATAGCGCAGCCAGTAGTTCCTCCGCCGAAGCGGGCGCCAGTGGTGCTGCCACCCATGATAAATACGCTGGCAAAGTTCAGAAATCCCTGCCCGCTGTCGCCACTAGCTAGATAGCCGATCCGGATGATGCCCTCTGAAGCCCGCTGCTCGTCCGCGAAATAGAGGTAGTTTGTGGCTACCGTAGGATTCGCGGGATCAAGAAAATGCGGCGTTGGATCAAAAGACATGGGGCCGCCAGTGATGGAAGCTCCATTAACCTTGAACGGGCAAGTCTGCAGATTGATGGCGTAGGGTCCGGGCGAATCCAGATCCGGATCTATGCGGCAAATGCCGGAAGTTGCGTCATCTACCCATAGATGACGAAACGGCTGACCCGTAACCGGGCTGATGGCCGTCCCCTTCAGGATGATGCCGCCCAAAGGGGCGGTTACAGCGGCGGCTGTGTTGTTCTGCGGATTCGGGACGCCGAGATATTGTATCGTCGTGGTGGCTGGCGTAACGAGGGTTTGGGCATTCGCCGTGACAATGGCGAGCGTCAGAATTGTAACCAGACAGAACAAATTGCGCGCGGAAAGTGTGCGAACGCAGATTTTGCCCTGGGCAGCTGTAGTCCGTGTGGAGGAGCTCATTTTTTTCGCCTTTTTGTCCCGGAGCTTAGCCCCAGGATCTTCCTTGCTTTTTAATGTTGCAAGGTATCATCCGTGCAAAATACCGCCGCATTTACGAGCTACTCCCTCGGAGTGCGGACAGTTGCGATCTTCGCCAGCTCAGGCCTTGCAAAAACCGGAAGAGCAAGATCCTGGCCCTTAAAAGGCGAAGATTCGCCAATTAGTGTTCTCAGTTTTAAGCCCTAGGAATTAGACCGACATTGGAGAAATATTAAAGTTTTTAATCTTCGTTCTTTTACTAAGTATTCGCTGCTTAAGTTGCACTGGAAACCACAACAATCAGGCAAAATTTCGAGCAAAGGCTAGCGGAAATTTCGTCTTGCTTGTTTGTAGAGCGGTTATTGAGAGAAGCGAACGTAAAAAGGGGGACGGTCTATATCGTTCCCCTTTTGCTTGCTGTGCGCGGAGATTTGTTTGCGATCTCACTGTGCGAAGATCCAGGGCCAGTTTTTAGCTGGCCCGGATTTTGTCAATTTACTGCAGTGTCAAAGTGCCATTGACCAGCGTGATCGTATAGTTGCTGTTCAAGGGGTTGGGGTCCGCGCTGGGGATAATCGGATACGTTCCAGCCGGACTGGTCTGATCTGCCGTAGTGCTGTAGCTGGCAGTGATGTTGTCGTTATTTTTGATTCCCGTGATCGTGCCTGTGAATGTTGGGAACGGCTGGCCCGCAGTGCCGGTCGCGTTATTGGCCTGGATGGTCAATGGCGCGGGGGTGACGGTCAACGTCGCAGTATTCGATGTGACTGCGTAGTTGCCTATC
The DNA here is from genome assembly GCA_036496525.1 of Candidatus Angelobacter sp. GTDB lineage: Bacteria > Acidobacteriota > Terriglobia > Terriglobales > Acidobacteriaceae > Angelobacter. The sequence continues at coordinate 345 of DASXKZ010000325.1, read as the reverse complement.
TTGCCGTCCGGGTCGTTGAACCCTGCCACGATGGGATAAGCTCCTACGGGGCTGGCCGGGGTTGCTGTGGTGGTCGGCGCCAAAGTGATGTTGTCATTGTTGCGGATTCCATTGATAGAGCCGGTGAAGGCAGGATTTGGATCGCCATACACGCGAGATGCATTGGCCAGGGTCACCGACAGTGGCTGTGGGGTTATTGTCAGCGTGCCTGTGCTTGTGACGGTGTAGTTACCGAGCTTTCCAGCCGGATCATTAAAGACTGGAAGAATCGGGTAAGTTCCCACCGCGCTGGTCAGATCAGCAGTGCTGGCAAACGTCGCGCTGATCTGGTCATTGTTCTTCAAG
>DASXKZ010000324.1:0-32636 GCA_036496525.1 Candidatus Angelobacter sp. | reverse complement strand
AGTACAAGCATGTGATGCCTCCGATTCACAACACGCTGAAACGCATGAAAGAGGCAGGCGAGATTAGGGAAGTGGAGGGGATTGGCGGGATAGGACGAGCGTTTGCAAGCGCGCGGCAAGGGATTTAGCCGCGAATTAACGCGAATCAACACGAATCAAAAAACCCGTTCGCCGCAACCCGGAGCAATTAGCAATTAGCCATTGGCAATTAGCTCTTGTTTTTCAGCTGTCTTCAACTTCGCAGATCCTAAAAGCATTTAAATGCAGGCCGCTGATTTTGTCCCCTCGGTTTTTTGAAAGACAGAAACAAAACACGTCAGAATTCCGAGCCACCCACAGGAGAAATATTGTGAGCAGGGAAGAGATCATTAACGCAGTAAAGGAGTGCGCGGCCAAGCTTGGGCGTGCGCCCCGCATGGATGAGTTTCGAGTAACCATGTCGGTAAAGAAGCATCTGATCCGGAAACATTTCACTTCATACACGCAATTGTTGACAGAGTGCGGTGTGGAGCGCCACGGCTCAGGCGTACCGCTCACGCTGGAGTCGATGTTCCAGGATTGGGCGAGCGTGGTGCGGAGCACGGGAAAAGTTCCAACCACTATGGATTATGACCGGCATGGGACGTACAGTAATCGTCCTTATATGACCCGCTTTAAGTACTGGAGAGAGGTGCCGGCGGGAATGCTGGCGTACATGGTGGAAAAGGGGTTGGGAGGTGAATGGCAAGATGTACAGAAAATCATTGCCGAACACCTGAAGATGCCACTGGAGGAAGCCGCAAAGTACAAATTGCCTTCCGGATGTACTTTCCGGCCAAGGATCCTGGCCGACCGACCGATCTACGGTCTGCCACTACGGGAAGGCCCATTGACTTTTGCGCCGACCAATGAAGCCGGAGTGCTGGCGGCTTTTGCCTGCTATGCGCGAGAGCTGGGCTTTACCATTCTGAGATTGCAGGCGGCATTTCCGGACTGCGAGGCGTTGCGCGAGGTGGGCCCAAACAAAGGGCAGAGAGTGCTGATTGAATTGGAGTATGAAAGCCGGAACTTTCTGGACCATATGCACCCTATAACTGGATGCGATTTGATCGTCTGCTGGATCAACAATTGGCCGGATTGTCCGCTGGAAGTGATTGAGCTGAGCAGCGTGTTGCGGGATTTGCAGAATCGGCAAAAGTGAAAGGCAAGATCTACCGCGGATTCACGCGCGGATCAGGAAAGATTGCCAGAATCGCCGAAAGTGCCAAATATCGCCGAAATTGAAAGGCAAAACTTTGGAAGCATTAAGGCAAGGAAGGGGCAGTGCCCATCCCACCCTGGAACGCCGCAATTACCTAAGTAACTGCAAGACAGTGTTCTTGTGGACGGTTCCGGTGGGCCTTTGGGGTAAGATTCGGCTGTCCTCCTCCCAGAGAGCTTGCACAGGTACCCCAAGATGCAAGAACACCCGGAAACCGCCACAGGAACCGCCACGGCCACAGGGATAGCTACAGATACGTCCGTAGCCGCAGGCGACGCCACCGCCTCCAGCAACGCCACAGCTTCCAGCAACGGCGCATTGGCAGGCAATGCCACTGCCGCAGCCGCGGCTGCCGCTCCTCGCAAAGCCAGCCTTGAACTGGTAAAGGAACTGCCTCGGGGAAGCGTGGGCGTAGTCCATCAGGCCAGAAATCCGCAACAGAACCGTGAGGTCGCGCTGCGCAAGTTTGAGGTCCCGGAATGGCTGGACGACGCGAATGAACTTATCCAGAAAATTCTGGCGGAAGCCAAGGCCGCAAGCGCGCTGGACCATCCGAACATCGCCAAGCTATATACCTGCGGCTACAAAGATTTTACGGTTTTCATGACGGCTGAATTCGTTGAGGGGCAGACCCTCAAGGAATATATGGCCAAGCGCCAGCCGGAGATGAGCGAAGTCCTGCAGATGGCCAAACAGCTTTTGGTTGCGCTGGATTACGCGCACAGCAAGGGCGTTTGCCACAACTTTCTGAACCCGTACAACATCAAGGTTCTGCCCGATGGCACGCTCAAGCTGCTTGATTTTGGCTTGCTGCGCGATAAGAACCTGCTGACGCAGTCTCCGACCAAGAAGCTGGAAAATGAGCCGTATCTTTGCCCGGAGCAGGTAAAGAACAAGCCGGTGGGTCGCGCGGGAAATATCTTTAACGCGGCCACGATTATCTATCAACTTTATACGGCGCGCAGCCCGTTCAGCGGGCCGCATCTGGGTGAAGTGGACCGCGCCATTACAGATGTGACTCCGCATCCGATGCAAATGGCGCATCCGCGAGTGCCGGAAGAAATTTCAAAAGTGGTATTGAAAGCGCTGGCGAAGAATCCGGCGGAAAGGTACGCCAGCGGTCAGCAATTTTTTGCTGCGCTGGAAGAAGCCGCAAAAGCTACGCCGGCTTCTCGCGCCAACAGCACAGGATCATTCCCTGCCTATAAAGACGGGCCAGGACCGAACGCCAGCCAGGCCATAAGAGTTCAGCCTTCGCCGAATGCCAGCCAGTCATTCAAAGCTATGCCCGGGCCGAATGCGAGCCAGAGCTTCAGGGCGATGCCGTCAGGGTCGGCAACGCAGTCTGTTAAAGTGACGCCGGGAACGGTGGGAACAACGTATGTTGGTCCGGAAAAAACTGGGGCACGCAAGCCGGTAAGCACCGCGAATCACTGGAAGGTAGTGGCGGCTGTGGTCGGCGGACTATGTTTGATTGTGGTTTTAGCATTGCTGTTCCAGCGGCACCCCGCAGAGGAACAAGATGCGGCGTCGCCATCTGCGGCGAATACGCCTGCGCCGTTTAGCGGCCAGGCAGGGCAGGCAATTGAGAAAGTAAAAGCCGCGCAAGATGGTCAGGAGAGCAGATCGCAGTCCGCGCCCGCGCAGGCCTCTACGCGCGTGCGTGCAGGCAAGTCAGCGCGCTACGCGCCTACCGCTCCTGTGGCTCCGCCCGCGCCGAGTGAAGGACAGTTGATCGTCTCTTCCATGCCCATGGGTGCAACCGTGGAAATTGAAGGCCGCGCAGGACAACAGTGGAAAGCTCCGCAGACCGTACCTGGGCTGGCCGCAGGCACATATAAGGTCACGTTCAATATGCCCGGCTATGCCACCGAAACGCGCACTGTGCAGGTTACAGGCGGCGCGCGCACACCGATCGACGTCCGCATGAGTGCCGTAAAAGGCTTTGTCACGGTGGCGAGCAAGCCGGCCGGGGGCGAGATCTGGATCAACGGAAAAGATACCGGGAAAGTTAGCCCAATAGAATTTCTTGTCGAGCCCGGAACGCAGAATATTGTGGTGCGCAAGCAGGGCTATCTTGATGCTTCGACGGATCTCAAGCTTGTCGCAGGGCAGTCAGTGAATTACGCGCCCAGCCTCATGGCGGCTGGCCGCACGGACAACATCCGCCTGGTGGGCAGCAGCGGCGTTGGAAAGCTTTTAGGCAATAACAGCGGCAACGGCTCGGGCATGGCGCGGATCGAAATCAAGACCGAGCCAAAAGGCGCGCAGGTAACCATCAACGGAACGCCCTTGCAAAAGACCACGCCGCTAGAGGTCCAGTTGGAAGCCGGCAACTATGACATCACAATCCAGAAAGACGGCTTCAAGCCGATCCATGAGAGTTCAATCGTGGGCATGGACGACCGCATCAAGATTGATCGGCAGCTTTCACACTAAGATTCTTGTTTGCGTATAACGGACGGCGGACGGCCTGGTTTCAAACTACAGGCCGTCCGTTTTTCTTGCTCATCGTGCGCTTGCGCCGCATCAGAGCAGAATTCCAGATAGAATAGAAGCTAACCCATTCTTAAGAGAGCAGAGCTAAGTCGATTTGAATTCCCGGATTCGCAATATCGCAATTATCGCGCACGTTGACCACGGAAAAACCACGCTGGTGGACGCCATGCTGCGCCAGAGCGGCGCCTTTCGCGCGAATGAAGTTGTAGCGGAACGTGTGATGGACTCCAACGATCTGGAGCGCGAACGCGGCATCACCATTCTGGCCAAGAATACGGCCATTATTTATCACGACGTAAAGATCAATATCGTCGATACGCCCGGCCACAGCGATTTTGGCGGAGAAGTGGAACGCGCTCTCAAAATGGTGGATGGCGTTATGTTGCTGGTCGATGCCAGCGAAGGCCCTTTGCCGCAGACGCGCTACGTGCTCAGCAAAGCCCTGGAAGCAGGTCTGCCTCCGGTGGTGGTGATCAATAAGATCGATCGCCCTGATGCGCGGGCTCAGGAAGTATTGAACGAGTTGTACGATCTCTTCATCGATCTCGATGCCCGCGAAGACCAGCTCGATTTCCCCGTGCTCTATACCAACGCAAAGGCCGGAACGGCCTCCACCAGCATTGACGTTCCCGGTGAAAATCTGCGGGCGCTTTTTGACGCAATTCTTGCTAATACGCCAGAGCCCGCCGGCGACCCCGCGAGCCCGCTACAGATCCTGGTGGCGAACCTCGATTACAGTGACTACCTTGGCCGCCTTGCCATCGCCCGTGTCTTCAACGGCACGCTGCGCAACGGCCAGGAAGCAGGCATAGCCAAGCTCGATGGCTCAGTGCAGAAGTGGAAGATTACGAAGCTGTTTTCTTTCAGCGGTCTCAAGCGCGTGGATATTGACCAGACTGAGTTAGGTGACATTGTTGCCATTGCCGGCGTTGAAGGAATTGGAATCGGTGAAACCATTACCGAAGTTGAAAATCCTGCGCCGCTGCCGCATATCGTGATCGACGAACCGACCATCGCGATGCAGTTTTCCGTGAACACATCGCCATTTTCCGGACGCGAAGGGACCTACGTCACGTCGCGCAACCTACGTGATCGCCTGCAAAAAGAGCTGCTCACCAACGTGTCTCTGCGCGTTGAAGATAGTGGCACCACCGATTCTTTCAAAGTTTTAGGCCGCGGCGAGCTTCAGCTTTCAATCCTGATTGAAACCATGCGCCGTGAAGGTTATGAGCTGGCAGTGGGCAAGCCTGAAATCGTAACCAAGCGCATTGACGGCAAGCTGATGGAGCCGAAAGAAAAGCTGATGGTGGATATTCCTGAAGCGTTCATCGGCGTGGTGATTGAAAAACTGGGCGGGCGCAAAGGCCAGATGCTCAAGATGCACAATCACGGCTCTGGACGCGTGCGTTTAGAATTTACCATTCCCAGCCGCGGCATGATCGGCCTGCGCTCTGAGCTGCTTACCGATACACGCGGCACCGTGATCCTGAATTCTCTCTTCGATGGCTACACCGAATGGCTGGGAGAAATTCCTCATCGCATGACCGGTGCCTTGGTCTCCGACCGCAATGGCCCTTCGACGGCTTACGCCTTGTGGAGCTTGCAGGAGCGCGGCGTGTTATTCGTCGGCGCGGGCGTGGAACTGTATGAAGGAATGATCGTGGGCGAGAATGCCCGCGAGGTCGATCTCGATGTGAACGCCGTCCGCGAAAAGAAGCTGACCAATATGCGCGCCTCAACTGCCGACGAAGCTATTCGTCTGGTTCCCTTCAAGAACCTGACGTTGGAACAGGCAATTGAATTTGTGGCCGACGATGAGCTTGTAGAAGTCACGCCGAAATCGTTGCGGCTACGTAAAAAAATACTGCAGGCGAATCGCCGGCCCAAAAAGAATGCGGCCCAGCCAGCGGATGTTCTGTCTTAAATCGCTTTTTATCCCGAGCGTAGCGAGGGAATCCTATCGTCTTGATGAAGTTAAGGGTGATGGACGAATCAGTCTGGACGCTATGAACCATGACGGCTGTGGTCCTTTGGAGTTTCGTAGTATAGGACTCTTCGGCTCAGTGTCGGGATCTCAGAAAAGCTACTCCAATTGCTTCCTCTGCCTCTCCGGCAGTTGCGTAGCTATGATCGCCCCGCTGTGCAGAGGTGTGTAACGAATTAGCGAGCACTTCTTCCGGAAGCCTTTTTCATAGCTCATAAAGCGACGATGGTTCACGTTGATCTTCGTTACTGAGCAGCATTGCGGGTACCGGTATCCGTTAACAGAAAGGGCAACCAGAAAAGTAAAACTTCGCGGCTCTCCATCGCCCGAGCATGAGTCCTTCATCCAGAGCGTTGCCAACGCCATAGACATCTGCCAATCTTACTTTGCGCACATCGAGGAAGATATATACACCGCTTAAATTGGCGAGTATTTCGTCTAATTCGTCTTTTTGTTCCGATGGTACATGGCGGCGTAGTTCTGCAATCAGGGCAAGTGTGCTCAAGCTTGAGAACTCCTGGTAGAGTGGAGGAAACTTTTTGTCCGATGGTTGGGAAAGGCTGTCGATGATCTCATGCACGTCTTTCTTGCCTTTATCTGGACGGAAAGTAAGGTGTTTCGTCTTTCCCCACTCAGTGACGAGCGAGACAAGGTGAATTTGGACTTGCGAGAGCCGATAGCCAATTTCTAAGTCGAGTCTTTCAACCAAGTCTTTGTTCTTTGCTGCCTCAGCCTTTTCTGTGTCCTGAATTTTCTGGGCTTCAATTCTCCGGTTCACTGATTGGGTGTACAAAGTGCCGGCCCATGTGATCACGACCGCAGAGAGGAGCCAGAGCCCGAAGGTGCTGTTAAGGAAAATCCATAACCTTGAAGACTTCGTTTTTTCCTGCTCAATTTGCTTGCGGATTTCGAATCGATACTGTTCTTCTAATTTGATTCTCTGTCTCTCTTCTTCGGTCAGCATGGACCTCCCCTAGTCGAGCTCATAGATCTGGAATCCGCCATTATGACATTGCTTTCGGTTATTCTCCGGTGAGAGAAGCATTTGGGGGGAGGCTAACCTAGATATGATTCGGGCATGTAATCACTCCAACTGTTTCCCCTTCGTCTCCGGCAACTGCGTTGCCATTAGCGCGGTAAGCACAAACGCTATCGCGCACAGCAAAAACGCCGCACTCAGACCCTTTTTATCTCCGACCCAACCAATCGTATAAGGCGCAACGCAACTCAAAGCGCGCGCACCGTTGTAAGTAAATCCTAAAGCCCGTGCGCGGACGCGAGTAGGGAAGAGCTCACTGCCAATAATTCCTGATCCGGCAAAAAAGCCCGTGCCAAAGAACCCGACCAGCACGCCTAGAACCAGAATGATCCACTGCGTTCGTGCTGCAGCATACAACGGAATTAGCCCCGCGGCGCACAGCGTATAAAGAATCAAAGATCGCTTGCGGCCCAGCTTGTCCGCTACCCAGCCGTAACAAATGTAGCCGGGAAACATGCCGGCCAGATTAAGCGTGACAAGCAGTGTAGTGGTGTTCATCATGCTCAGGCCGCGACCGCCTTTTTCTATCGGCAAAGTCAGGTAAGGCGGCATCCAGCTAAACAGGCCCCACCACGCGAACAGGCCAAAGATATTCAGCAGCAGAAGAAAAATCGTGTTCCTGCGCAGAGCCGGGGAGAACACTTCAGAGAACGGCGCACTAGTAGCCGCCTGATTTTGTTGCTGCTGCCACATCTCAGATTCAGGCACGCTTTTCCTGATCCACAAAGTCACCAGCGCCGGAAGCACGCCCACAAAAAAAACAAAGCGCCAGTTCTGGTGCAGCTTGTCGAGCACGATCCACGCCACTACTGCCGCTGCCGCCAGTCCCCACGCCCACGCGCTTTGCACAATAGCAATTGCCCGTGCGCGCAGATGAGTAGGCCAAGTCTCTGCTACCAGCGTTGCACCTGTATTCCACTCGCCACCCATGCCCAGACCAAGCACAAAGCGAAACGTGATGAGCACAAAGATAGATGTAGATAATCCCGAGCCCAGCGAGCACAACGAGTAAGTCAGGATGCTCAGCATCAATGCCTTAGTTCGTCCGATTCGATCGGCAACAAATCCAAACAGTATGCCGCCGATCCCTGAAGCCAGCAGCATGAAGGCGTTTGGCAATCCGGCAATGGCCTTGGAATGGATGCCCAGCGCCGTCATCACATGGATCTGGACGTTGCTGTACAGCAGGACGTCGAATCCATCCAGCCCCCAGCCCAGCGCCGCCGCAATCAGCGTGCGCTTCTGTGCCGGCGTGACTTGAGTGATCGTGGGAAGCGTGGTGGATGCCATTGGCGCTGGATTCTACAGGAATTTAACCACAAAGGACACGAAGGAACACTAAGGCCGAAACCAAGGGAATGGAAATGCGCGCATGTATTGGTCTGCTCGCGGAGAAAAGAAGTGTATGCGCTTCAAAAGAGCAAGGTGCATTCTTCGTTCTGAAAGCGCTCCTTTGTGTTCCTTCGTGTCCTTTGTGGTTAATGTTTTGCGATTTTCGTAGCTATGCTCGTCTTTTCCACCAACCCAAAATACCTCTGCGCTCTCCTTACATCCTCTCCAATCTGCGCTTTCAACGCCTCAATCGATGGAAACTTGATCTCTGGACGTCGCCATTTCAGGAATGAAATCTCTACTTCCGTCTGTGCTGTTACGTCCAGCGGATGGAAATCAAGCAGATGAGTTTCAATGGCGAATGACTCGTCGCCAAACGTGGGTCGCAGGCCGACATTCGTCACGGAATTAAAAATCTCGTTGTCCACGCGCGTGCTCGTCAGGTAGACGCCGTTGCCGGGGACCAGATCGTCATAGCGGCTCAGGTTGATGGTTGGCACGGTGTATTTGTGGCCATAACCGCGCCCGCGACCGGGAGCGCCGGTAATGCTGAAGACGCGTCCCAGCAGCCGTCGTGCCATGCTGACCTTGCCTGCAATCAAAAGCGCGCGTATCTGGCTGCTGGAAACCGGAATACCGCGTACCATCATGACCGGATAGACGCGCACGTCAAAGCCAAACTGCTTGCCCAGCTCCTTTAGGCTTGCGGTATTGCCCTCCGCGTTATGGCCAAAGTGAAAATTATCGCCTTCATGCACTTCTTTCGCATGCAGTTTGCCGGCAAGAATGTCGCGGGCAAATTCTTCCTGTGTTGTCATGGAAAAATCGCGCGTAAAGGGAATTACCAGCAGTGCATCCAGCCCGGTTTGTGCCAGCATGGCTTCTTTCTTTGCCAGTGGGCTAATTAATCGCGGCGTCACGTCCGGGCGCAAAATGCGGAGTGGATGCGGCTCAAACGTCACCGCCATCGCCTTGCTGTGGTTCTGGCGGGCACGCTCCGTTACTTCCTTCAGCACGCTCAGGTGCCCGCAATGAATCCCATCAAAATTCCCTACGCTGACGATCGTCGGGCCAAAATCTTTGGGCACTTCCTCCAGAGAGCGGAATATTCTCATGCGATTTCGAACTCCAGCTTCAGCCCGTCATGCGCCAGGCGGACATGTTCCGGCAGGTTCGTGTTCGTTTCGCGGTGCGGCAGATCATGGGAAATATGCGTAAAGAAAGCACGCTGCGGCTTGAGTTCTTCCACCAGCTTTAATGAGTTCTCAACCGTTGAATGTGTGGGATGCGGACGATGACGCAATGCGTCAAGAAAAAGTATATCCAGCCCGCGCAGCCGCTCTTTTGAAGCCGCAGGAATTTCGCTGAAGTCTGTAAGGTAGGCTGCCGAGCCAAAACGAAAACCGTGGATCACCGCTTCTCCATGGACAATCTCAACAGGTTCAAAGCTCGCGCCAAAAAGCTCCACCGCTCCATTAAAGCGGTGCATCTCCACCCGCGCGATTCCGCCAAACTTGTAATCGGATTTGAAAATGTAACGGAAAATATCCTCCAGGCTGTCTGCGGCTGAAGCATGCGCGTAAAGCGGAATCTTGCCATCGCGCCTGAAGCTGAGCGGGCGTATGTCGTCCAGTCCCAGGATATGGTCCGCGTGGGCATGCGTATACAGGACGGCGTCCAGCCGCTTTATCTTTTCGCGAATCGCCTGCTCGCGAAAATCCGGCGTGGTGTCGATCAGCACCGTGTGGCCGTCGTACTCCACCAGGACAGAGGGACGCAGTCGCCGGTCATGCGGATCGTCCGACGTGCATACTCGGCAGTCGCACCCGATGGTGGGAACGCCCATTGACGTTCCGCTACCCAGCACGGTTAGAGTCGCCTTCATTTTTTGTCGAGCGGCGGCATGGCTCCCGGAGGCACAGCCCCGGGCTTGGTGGCTGAAGTTGCAACCGCGTTTGTGATTTCAATGAATGCCATGCGCAGTTCAAACAGCACGTTTTGCAGCAGCGTTTTTTCGCGGTCGGTAAGATTACCCTTGGTCTTTTCCTGCAGCACCGCAAGCGAATCAATCGTCTGCCGCGCGCCAATAATGTCCACGCGAGGCGGCTCATTGTCCTGCCGGATGGCCCCCATCTGGATCAGCGCGCTCATGTAAAATGACTCAATTACGCGCTCAAAATTCATTTCCAGCGGCCCGCCCTGTGGAGTCTTGCCTGCAGCGGAAATCATGTCGTCAATCTTTTTACCGGACGCCTTGTACGCCTCGCTCTGTGCGTGCTCTTCTTCCGCTGTCGGCGGCGGAGACATCTCCTCTTCCTGCTCTGTCGCTGGCGCTCCCGGCTGTATCTGCGTCTGTGCGCTTTGGCTTGGTTGTGGTGGCGCTGGCGGTGCAGCCGTTTTTGCCGCCGCAGGCGTGGCCTGCGCTGCCGGTTTCGTTGACGGCTTTTCCTCTTCCGCTACCTGTGCATCGGGCCGCGGCTCGCCTTCCGTTCCAAATCTCCGCCGATCTGTTACTACAAATTCTGCCTTTTTCTCAGCCATTCATTCCTCATTCTAATTGGATTTCAGTGGTTCAATTTCAAACGGCAGGTCCACTGTTGTGGCTTCAATGCCGTCCAATGCAATCTTTGGTCCTGCTGCAATTGCTTCGCGGCGCACATAGCCCAACCCAATATTTCTGAGGCCTGTTGGTGTAGGTACCCGTGCAATGCTCGTGATCACTGCCAGCGCGCGTCCTTCAGCCTCATACTTCCCCAGCGCCGGTACGCGATCGCCAAATATAAATCCCGTGAACTTGCGGTGGACTTGCCCGCGCGACCGTATGCGCTCGACGATCTCCTGGCCGATGTAGCATCCCTTGGTAAAGCTCAGCGCCTGCGTCTGTTCTGTTTCCTGCGGCAGGTCTCGATCGCGAATATCTTGTCCGTAGCTGGGAATGCCCTGCAAAACGCGCCAAACTTCCAGCGCTTCTGCGCCTGCGGGCTTCGCTCCCGCTTTCACCAGCAGGTTCCATAGCTCTTGCGCTTTATTTGGATCAAGCCAGAATTCGAACCAGCCGGGCCTTTGTTCCGGGCCGCGCACCAGGGTTGCAGCTATATCGTCAAACCCTACGTCGCGAACTTCCAGTGGCTGCATACCGCTGACGTTGACTCCCGCATTCGAGAGAACCGATTCTGCTTTCGGCCCGCAAATTCCCACCGAGACCGAATCCGCGCCTACCTCTACGAGTTCAACTTTATCCATAATGATGAAGCGCTTCATCGCCTTCACCAGCGTTTCCACCTGGCTGGCATCGGTCTCAAGGGCAAAAGATTCCCCGCGATTATAGATATACATATCGCCCAGGATGCGTCCCTGCGCGTTCAGCACAAGGTTGTAATTGCCCCGATTTACCGGCAGATCACGCACATTGTTGGTGACCATATTATGCAGCCAGCGCACGCGGTCCTTGCCGCTTACGTTAATCCTGCCGCGCCACGTCAGCGCAAACACCCCGCAGCCCGTGCGCAACGCCGCCAGCTCAGCAGCGGAGTTGCCAAAGCTCAGCACCGTCTCCGCACCGTTATACGTGCCCGTGCGCGCTTCAGGAACTTGCAGCCAGGGATGTAGAGCAATCTGCGCCATGATTCAATGTTTCAATATTTGATTATAGCCAAGGCGGCAGGATGCATGCTGAAGGCCCCTTTTGTGCTTGTGCACAGAGGCTTGCAAGGCCAGAATTCTGTTTCTGCAACGCGGCTGCTAGACTGACTTCATGCCGGATTCGCCGCAGGAAGACAAATCTACCAAGCAAGAGAACATCTGGCAGCTGATTGGCCGTTACAGTCATCTGGCGTTTGTACTGCCCGCCGCGATTATTGCCGGGCTGTTAATAGGCCACCTGCTGGACCGCTGGCTAAAGACGTCATGGATCACGCTGGCGGGACTTTTTGTCGGCTGCGTCGCAGGATTTGCCGAACTCATACGCGGGATCATTCAGTCCAGCAAGGAAATATGATGACGCCGCCCGAAGATGCAATCCCTGAACAGAAAATAGATCCGGCGCCCGCCGACCCAATCCCTCTTGATCCAGTGATGGAACAGCGTCTTTCCGGCGCTTACCGCAGAATTCTGCGGGTCGCAATTGCGCTGAGTGTGGCAGGAACGCTCACCGCTGCGCTTTTCTTTACGTGGCAGAGTGGTCTGGGACTGGCCATTGGATCGCTGCTTGCCTACATCAATTTTATCTGGCTGCATCGCGGCACGGAGCGGATTGTGGAGCGAATTCTCGCGTCGAACAAACCGGCTATGGCCGACACATCAAAGGCCCGGAAGGTTCGTTTCGCGTTCCCCTTTCCTTTGCGTTACGCTCTCCTGATCGGGGTAGCCTATGTTATATTAAAAAGTTATCCAAGGCTGCTCATTGGCTTCATAGTGGGTCTCATTTTGCCGATCCTGGCCGCAATGGGTGAGGGCATATATGAGGCTGTGGTGATCAGCAAGATTGACCAAGGCTAATCATTCGCTTTCAAAGACTTTATTTAAATTTTTCAACGGGTTGAAGTAACGGAAAAATGCCTGAACAGCTTGTCTTTACCGCGTTCTTAAATCGCGTTTTTGGCGGGATTGCCACCTCATTGCTGCACATGGTCGGCTTGCAGCCTGCGCACGCCAATGCACCTATCACCAATCCTGTGGCTATGGAAATATTCGTCGTTGTGATTTTGCTGGTCTTCTTCGTGGCCGTAAGGGCAAGCCTCTCTGTCGACAAGCCGGGCGGCCTTCAACATCTGGCGGAAGCGACTGAAGAATTCATTGCCGATCAGGCGCACGGCGTGATGGGACACGGCTATGAGCGTTACATTCCTTATGCCGTTGTCATCGGGTTTTTCATTCTGCTAGGCAATCTGCTCGGACTGGTGCCGGGATTTGAATCGCCCACCGCCAACCCCACTGTTCCGCTGGGCTGCGCGCTTTTGACATTTATCTATTATCACTTTCACGGCCTGCGCGTTCATCGCCATAAGTATGTAAAGCAGTTCATCGGCCCTCTGTGGGCGCTGTCATGGCTCATTTTGCCGATTGAAATTGTCAGCCACTTTGCCCGCATCCTTTCACTCACCGTCCGCCTTTACGCAAACATGTTTGCCGGTGACATGGTTACGCTCGCGTTCTTTTCTTTGGTTCCTGTGCTGGTTCCGGTTGCCTTTCTGGGACTGCACCTTTTTGTATCGCTCGTCCAGGCTTTCATCTTTGTCATGCTCACGCTCGTGTATCTGGGCATGGCAGTGAGTGAAGAGCACTAGAGTTCACAAACACGCGGCCAGCGTGAGGGCGTTGGTCCCCCAGGACCTGCGTCAACCACCCACTGGCGGCAACTTGATAAGGAGAGAAAATGAAAAAACTAATGTTTCTTATGCTGATCGCCGCTGCGGTCCTCTTGGTCGCATCGCCGGTTTACGCACAAACACCGGGTGGCGCGCCCGCCGGTAACTGGGCCGTTCCAATCGGCGTTGGTCTGGGCATGGGTCTTGCCGCAGGCTTGGCCGGACTTGGCCAGGGCAAGGTTGCCGGATCAGTAGCTGAAGCGCTGGCCCGCAACCCCGGAGCACGCGCCGGTATCCAACTCGCACTCTTCATCGGACTGGCCTTCATTGAGTCGCTGGTCTTGTTCACCTTCGTGCTGCTCTTCCTGCGCACGCAATAAAGTCTCACGGAAGCAAAGGGCCTTCGCTCCGGCGGAGGCCTTTTATTTTTAGCAGTCAGCAATCAGCAATCAGCCAAAGCGATCAGCAGCTAGCAAGTACAGAAAGAAAACTGGCCACGAAGCACGCAAATCATTTTGGTTTCGATTCGTGGTTATTCGTGGAATCGCGGCTACCTGTTTTAATCAGCGTTCATCAGCGAAATCTGCGGCGAAGCTCTTTGCTGATGCCTGCTGTTCCAGTGTTATCCTTGATCTACTCATGTCCAGCGTTCCGGCACTGGAGTTCAACAACGTTAGCAAGCATTACCACGGCTTTTTCCGCAGCCAGTGGGTAACAGCGTTGCGCAGTTTCTCATTGCGCGTGGAACGCGGCGAGATCTTCGGCTTTCTTGGCCCCAACGGCGCCGGTAAGACTACGGCCATGCATCTTGCCATAGGACTCATGTTCCCCAGCAGCGGCCGCGGTGAAATGCTGGGATACCAATTCGGACACGCTCCCACGCGCCGCCACATCGGCTTTTTGGCGGAGAATGTCGCACTTTATCATCGCTCCGCGGAAAAGCTAATTCACTTCTATGGCGCCCTAAACGGCATGCGCGATCCCCATCTACGCCAGCGGACCACGGAGATGCTGAAGGAATTTGAACTTACAGAGGTTGCCAATCGCAATGCCGGCAAGTTTTCTCGTGGGATGCTCCAGCGCGTAGGACTGGCGCAAGCACTGGTGAACGATCCCGAACTGCTCATCCTCGACGAACCTGCTTCCGCACTCGATCCGCTGGGACGCATGCGCGTTCGCGAAATTCTTTTGCGGGCACGTGAAGCTGGCAAGACCGTGTTCCTCAGTTCGCACCTGCTTTCAGAAGTTGAGCAAATCTGCGATCGTCTGGCCATTGTGATTAAAGGCCAAGTTGCCCGCGTAGGCACTCTGGCCGAACTGCTGGAATCACAGGATAGGTTTGTGATCACCGCGAAGGGAATTGACGCCATTATGTTTGAAGGCTCACAGCAGAACGGTTTTATCAAGATCACCGTACCGGCCCTGACGCAGCGCAGGACCATAGAAAAAATCTGGCTGGCCGGCGGCGAAGTCATCGCAGTGAATCCTATCCGCCGGACCCTGGAAGACTTGTTTGTGGAATTGGCGAACCAGAATGGCGGCGGGCACAACGATCAAGACGCCGGAGAGCCCCAATGAAGTTGCGGATGAAAATTTTGGTATTGGTCGGCTTGTGCTGGCCTGTTTGTGTCCTAGCTCAGGCCCCGGTGCCAGCCTGGAAAATCAACATTACTGAGAAATTTGGGCTCCAGGCCTTTGACCGCACCATCAACTTCCGCTGGACTCTCCATCAGGGTGTGATTTTTATTTCGCCTGAAAGGGTACTTGTGTACCAGGTGAACCGGTCGCGGGGCGCAACCAGGCTGGCATCGCGCGATGCCAGCGGCGGCTCAGGCAATTTCATTCTCCAGATAAAAGTGCTCGACGCCAAGGACGGAAGCGAGGTCAAGTCTTTTGATCTTCCTACCAACGCGGACTTTTCCAAGGTCATGCCAACGCATGACGGCAAATTTATTGTCCGCACCGGAGATATTCTGTACCTGTATTCCGCGAACTTTGAGCGGCTGGCGGAGCGATCGCTGCCGTTGGAGCGCCAGGTGCAGGAAGAAGCCTGGCAAATTGGCGTCTCGCCTTCTGGCAGAAAAGTGGCGCTGGTCCACCAGCAGATCTTTCGTCGCAATGCGGTTTCTCCGACGTCCGCCATTGTGAGAGCATCCAGCGATATAGAGATATTGAACGCCGATACATTGAAATTGATTGAAGGCTTCACTGTCCCATCCTTCTGGGATTACTGGAATGAATCCGACGAACTCCTGCTTGCCTCCACGCCGCAGCCTTCCGCTTCCGTGGCAGGCTTGTTTGGCGAGTTCACTGTTGATGGAACATGGTCGCCGCTTTTACCCAGTTGGTATTCGGCAAAACAGACATGCCCTTACCAGCTGGCCGCGCTTGCGCACAATTTATTTGCGGCATTTGGCTGCGGCCATTTTTCCGTGTTCCCACGGGCCGGCGCTGACGTTTTCCTGATGAAAAATAAATCGGATGATTTTGTTGCCACATTGATGCAGGCGGGAGAATATTATGCCGTTGAAATCGACCACCGGATCATATTCCGGACGGCCAACAATGTTCCCGTGCCGCAGTCGCAGCCGCTGCACGTTGATCTTTACAATCTCAACGGCACAGCGGCGTTGGTGTCCATTCCTGTGCACAACAGCAACATCTATTTTGCGGTCTCTGAGCAGGGATCGATGGTTGTTGGGGACGGCACATCGCTGGCCTACTATGCTCTGAAACCTTAGTTTCATGCGCGCCATATTTTTCATCGGTATCAACTTTGTCCGCACACAGTGGATTGCGCTGGCCGTGATGTGCGTTTACGTGCTTGGCATCGGCGGCATCTACCGCGTTCACACCCAGCGCGACGAGATACTCTTCTTCCTGCGCTGGCACACCGGCTACGCCATCTTTTTTGCCACGATGATAGCCATCCCGGCGCTGCAAACTGAGCGCAAGACGCGCCGCATTCTCGCGGTGCTCTCCAAAGGCATTCATCGCTGGCAATATCTTGGCGGCCTGTTGTGCGGCTGCACCATGATTTCTGCTTTGTTCTGTTTGCTGATCGGCGGAACATCGGCATGGCTGGGCCAGCAGGGCAGGATTCCCACCGATGGGTTGTCCGCGATTATGACATTGCTTTTCTGCTGCTGCCTTTTTTCGGTTTCCGTTGGCCTGTTTTTTGCGACGTTTTTGCATCCGCTACTTGCGACAGCAGCCACCGGAGCCGTGCTGGCATTACCCTTGATCTTCCTGCAATTTGGATTGCGCGTGGCCTGGGCATTCTTTCCCGCCGGTGCGCTGTTCAAAACACTGTGGACGAGCTTCCAGTTTCACTCAATGGGGAATTCGCTGAACACATTGATCGCCAGCGCAATTATTCAGGCTCTGCTTTTCTGGATTGCTGCTTCGCTGGTCTTTGGTCGACGCGACGTAACTATTTCGCCGGAGTAGCTGCAACGGGAGCAGGGAAGGCGGAATTTCCCGAAGTCGAATTTGCAGGAGCCGCGTTGCCGGATGCCGTTGCTGCGGGAAGCAGGTCGCGCGCGCCGGCGTCAGAATAGTTGAGAACGCGTCCCGGCATCACTCCCAGATAAATTGTGGCAATCGCGGCCAGCACCAGCGCCAGCTTCATCGCGCCGGAAGCAGGCGCAGGAGCTTCAGCGATCACTGGCTCACGCATGTACATCACCACAATCAGACGCAGATAGTAGTAGGAAGCAACCGCGCTGTTGACCAGGCCAATGATGGTAAGCCAAACAAGCGCCGTGGGATGAGCATTGGGTGCAAGCGCAGCATTGAACACGTAATACTTGGCCAGGAACCCGGCGGTTGCCGGTATGCCGATCAGTGACAGCATGAAGATCGTCAGGGTGAACGCGAGCAGTGGAGAGCGTCGGCCCAGCCCGGAGTAGTCATCCACGGAGACATAGCGTTCGCCGCCCGCGCCAAAATGGCTGACAACAGCAAATGCGCCCACATTCATGGCCGCGTAAGAAGCGGTGTAAAAAATGGCGGCGGACCTGCCAATCTCGTTACTGGCCGCAAACGCCACCAGGAGATATCCGGCATGCGCAATCGACGAATACGCCAGCATGCGCTTCACGTTGTTTTGCATCAGCGCGCCAAAATTTCCCAGCGTCATGGAGAGCGCCGCGCAAATCCAAATCAACGGCAGCCAATCCGATGACGTGGTGGCAAACAGCACACGCAGCAACACGGCAAATGCAGCCGCCTTGGGGCCGGTGGACATCAACGCGACAATCGGTGCAGGAGCGCCTTCATACACGTCGGGCGTCCAGATGTGGAACGGCGCAGCGGCAACTTTAAAGCCAAGGCCCACAATCATCAGCGCTGTGGCGGCAATCGCTAGCAGTCCCGGATTGCTGCCAAGCGCGGGGCCGATCTTCAAGATGCTGGTTGAACCTGTTGCGCCAAACATGAGCGCTACGCCATAAAGAAAGAAAGCCGTGGCGAATGATCCAAGCAGGAAATACTTGATAGCCGATTCAGCGCTGCCGGCGTTGCGGCGGCGATATCCGGCAAGAATGTAGGTAGAGATCGAGGAAATTTCCAGCGCGATAAAGATCAGCACCAGCTCCACAGCCGATGACATCAAGATCATGCCCACGGTGCCGAAGAGAATGAGAGCATAGTATTCGCCGCTGCGGATGTTTTGCGCGTCAAGGTATTCGAGCGATGCCAGAATGCAGACCGCCGAGATAGCGGGAATCAGCATGTGAAAAAAGATGGCAAAGCTATCCACGCGCACCATGCCGAACCACCCCGGGTTGGCGAAGCTGGCATCGCGGGCGTTCCAGGCGATCTGGCAGAAAGTGGCTGCAATGGCGGCGATGGTCCCGCCGAGCGCAATCAGGCCCAGGCCTTTGCGGCTGGCTCCGGGCTTGAGCAACGGATCAGCCATCATTACGATAATGCCAAATACAGTGAGCACCAGCTCAGGCAGGATACGAATGTAGTCGATTGTCTGGATCGGGTTCATCTATTTCTGCCCACCCGTGGCGGAAGCGTCCTGGACCGCCTCAGCGGCCGGTGAAACCGGAGTCAATTTTTGTTGGTCTCGTTTGTCTGGATATGAATTCTTTATGGCCTGCGCTTTTGTTCCCGCAGCCTGCGGCATGGTGCTGGCGACGGAAGGCTGAATCGACTTCATCCAGTAAGGCGACACCACACCCATAATCACCGCCATCACCATCAAGGGAACCAGAGAGATACGTTCGCGGCCATCGATATCAGGCAATGTCTTGTTTTCAGCGTGGTGGATCTGGCCGTAGAAAACTTTTTGGTACATCCACAGCAGGTAGCACGCTCCCCAGATTACGCCGCTGGAGCCAAGTATCGCGAAAAGCATGGCATGCGGAACCGCGCTCTGGAATGTGCCGCTCAACACCAGAAATTCGCCGACAAAACCGTTCAGCAAAGGCAGCCCAACGGAAGAGAGCACGGCAAGCAGGAAGAACGTGGCATAGACCGGCATCGGCGTGGCCAGTCCGCCAAATTCCTTGAATTCGTATGTGTGCTTGCGTTCATAAAGCATGCCCGCCAGCATGAACAGCGCGCCTGTGGAGATGCCGTGGTTCAGCATCTGGTAAACCGCGCCGTCGGTACCAATGGTCGTAAGGCTGAAAATGCCCAGCACCACAAAGCCAAGGTGGCTGACGGAAGAATAAGCAATTAGCTTTTTCAGGTTCGGTTGCACCAGCGCCACCAAAGCGCCATAGATGATTCCGATCACGGCCAGCGTGTTGATCCAGCTTGAGTTGTAAGCGGCCTGGTCAGGGAACATACCGACGTTGAACCGCAGCAATCCGTAGGTGCCCATTTTGAGCAACACGCCGGCCAGCAGGACGGAACCAGCGGTGGGCGCTTCCACGTGTGCGTCAGGCAGCCATGTGTGCAGTGGAAAGAGAGGGACCTTGACGGCAAAAGCGATAAAGAAGCCCAGGAAAAGCCACTGCAATGCGGTTGAAGAGAAGCCGCCGTGCGCGATGACGTCGCGGAACGCAGTGTACTCAAAGTTGTGCTGCGGATTGTGCGTGTACAGCCAGATAATCGCCGCCAGCATGAAGACCGAAGCGACCATCGTATATAGAAAGAACTTTACCGCAGCGTAAATGCGACGATCATGGCCGTACATGCCGATCAGCAGGGCCATGGGGATCAACGTAGCTTCCCAGAAGACGTAGAACAAGAACATGTCCAGCGCCAGGAAGACGCCGATCATCGCCATTTCCAGCAGGAGCAGCAGGACGAAGAATTCCTTGACGCGGTCATGAATCGACTTCCATGAAACCAGCACGCTCACCGGAACCAGCAATGTGGTGAGCAATACCAGCCACATGGAGATACCGTCGGCGCCCATGTGGTAGTGAATTGTCTGGCCAATCCAGTTCCGGTTTGTCTCAAACTGGAAGCCGGACGCGCCGTAGTCGTAATACATCGGCAGAAAAAGAGATAAGCCGAATGTAGCAATAGAGATGATGAGCGCGGCCCAGCGCAGCGCGCGATCATTGCGCGGCATCAGCATGAGCGCCAGCGCGCCAACAGCAGGGAGGAACGTGACCAGCGTAAGGATGGAGCCATTCATCGGTTCACCCCCAGCCATATCATGTAAGCCACAATGGCCGCGCCGCCAATCGCGACCCAAGCCGCGTAAGAGCGTATATTGCCGGACTGCATCTGCCGCAGCTCATTGCCCACGCCCTGCGACGCCGTGCCTGCGCCGTTCACCAAGCCGTCAATCACGCCCTGGTCAACTCCACGCCATAGGACGACGGTGGAGAGCGCGAGCAGCGGCTTGACGAAGATCGCGCCATAGCCCTCGTCAACGTAGTACTTGTGCAGGACCATCATGTAAATGCCGTGCATCTTTGTGGTGATTCGCTCCGGCAGTTCGGGACTCTTGTAGTAAAGGAGGTATGCAAAGAACAGTCCGATCAAAGCAGCTGCGACGGATGTTCCGGCCAGAAGCCATTCTTCGCCTGTATTTTCCGGCGTGGCTTCACCCGCGTGGGATGTTGTGGCATCGTGATCAGAAACCGCCTCGCCTGCCACTGCCGGCCCGGACTGCATCACAGGCGATAGGAAACGCTCAATCTCGTTATGTCCACGCATGAACTGCGGCACGCCAACCCACCCGCCGACGAATGACAGGACGGCAAGAATCACCAGCGGAGCAAGCATCACCCAGGGCGATTCATGCACGCCACCGTGTCCGTGGGAATGGTCGTCGGCATGCCCGTGCGAGTGCGAAGCCGCGCCGTGCGCGGCCTGCGCAGGAGCGTGGGCGGAATGTGCTTCTTCGCCAAGATCGACCAATCCCAGCCTAAGTTCGCCAAAGAAAGTCATGAACCAGAGCCGGAACATGTAAAACGAGGTGAGCCCTGCTGTGAGGACGCCAATTCCCCAAATCACCGGGCCGCCGTAAGGACTGTGAAAGACCGCGCCGAGAATTTCGTCTTTGCTGAAGAAGCCGGCGAACGGCGGGATTCCAGCAATGGCGATGGTGGCTATGGTGACCACCCAGAACGTAACTGGAATCAGCTTGCGCAGGCCGCCCATGCGGCGCATGTCCTGCTCGCCGCCCACGGCATGAATCACCGAGCCTGCGCCCAAAAAGAGCAACGCTTTGAAGAACGCATGCGTCATCAGGTGGAAGATTCCTGCCGAGTATGCTGCTACGCCGCAAGCCAGAAACATATAGCCGAGCTGCGAGACCGTGGAGTAAGCCAGAACGCGCTTAATGTCTGTCTGCACCATGCCCATGGTGGCGGCAAAGATTGCGGTGATGCAGCCGATGATGGCAACAATCTGAAGCGCATGCGGCGCAAGGTTAAAGATCGCATGCGAGCGGGCAATCATGTAAATACCCGCCGTGACCATGGTGGCGGCATGGATCAGCGCGGAGACAGGCGTTGGGCCTTCCATGGCGTCCGGCAGCCAGACGTAAAGCGGGACTTGCGCCGACTTGCCTGTTGCGCCAAACATCAGGCAGAGCGCGATAGCGGTGAAGACGCCCCAACCTGCTTCAGGAGAGAAGTGGCCTGCGGCAATCTTGCCGAACACCGCATCATAGTTCAGCGAGCCAAAATGCTGGATGATCAGGAACATCCCAATCAAGAACGCAAAGTCACCAATGCGGTTAACGATGAAAGCTTTCTTGCCCGCGTCCGCGGCCGAGTCCTTGAGGAAGAAAAAGCCGATCAGCAGATATGACGCAAGGCCCACGCCCTCCCAGCCAACGAACATAAGCAGATAGTTGTTCGCCAACACCAGCGTGAGCATAAAGAACATGAAGAGATTCAGGTAGGCAAAGAAGCGATAATATCCGCCTTCATGCGCCATGTAGCCGACGGAGTAGATGTGAATCAGGAACCCGACGCCCGTGACGATCAGCACCATGATCATGGAAAGCTGGTCGAGATAAAAACCAAACGGAGCAGAGAAGGTCCCGGCGGTAATCCATGTGGCGAGGGTTTCAATATGGGGCAGGTCAATGCCGCTACCCGGCCACGCGCTCCAGACTGCCCATACAGCCCAGGCGAATGACGCTGCAGTAAAGAGCAGGGCAACGGCGCTGACCATCGCATTCTTGAAGCGACGGCCGAGCAGCCCGTTGATCGCGGCGCCAACCAGTGGAAGCAGCGGAATTGCCCATAGATATAGGTTCTTGGTCATAATTTCAGCAGGTTCACGCGATCAACGTTCAGGGTCTCACGGGTACGGAAAACAGAAATGATAATTGCCAGCCCGACTGCTGCTTCGGCCGCGGCCACAACCATCACGAAAAATACAAATACCTGGCCGCTCAGCGGCACGATGGATTTATCCGCCACAGGATGGGTGTTCCAGTAATTGGCAAAAGCCACAAAGCTCAGGTTCACGGCATTCAACATCAGCTCAATCGACATAAAAATGGTGATGATATTGCGCTTGAGCAGAAAACCCAGCACGCCCAGCGAAAACAGGATGCCGCTCAGGATCAGATACCAGGAAAGTGGGACCATTTAGTTCTCCCTCTTTCCCAGCACCACCGCGCCCATAATGGCGATGAGGATTAGCACTGAGGTGATTTCAAAGGGCAACAAAAAGTCGCGAAACAGCAGGTGCGCGATGTTGTGGGTTTCGCCAAAGTTGCTGGAACTAATGCTCACGGTGCCCAGCCTGCCGCTGCTATTTATCAGCATCCAGCCCACTGACCCTGCCAAGACCACCACGCCGGGCACGCCGACAAAGAGCGCTATTCTGCTGCCGCGCGTTCGTTCTTCTGCTCCGGCATTCAGCAACATGATCACAAAGACAAACAACACCATGATGGCGCCGGCATAAACAATTACCTGGATGGCCGCGACAAATTCCGCACCCAGCAGCAGGTAGATCAATGCCAGAGAAGCCATGACAACCACCAGAGAAAGCGCGCTGTTGATGGGGTGCCGCTGCACCAGCAGGTTAATTGCGCCCGCCACGCAGATTAGGCCAAAGACGATAAATAGGACCTGATGGACCATCCGGTTATGCCCCCCACGCCACAATCAGGCTGGTGACAATAATGTTGGCAATGGCCAGCGGCAGAAGAAACTTCCAGCCGAAAGCCATGAGCTGGTCATAACGAAAGCGCGGCAGCGTGCCGCGAATCCATATATAGAGAAAGATGAAAAAGAAAACTTTGGCTGCGAAATAAACCACCGGCAGGAGTGCCTGCCCAATCGGCGGCAGGAATCCGAGCTGCGGGCCGTGCCATCCGCCAAAAAACAGCAGCGTTGCCAGGCACGCGACGGTAAACATGTTCACGTATTCCGCCATAAAGAACATGGCGAACTTCATCGAACTGTACTCGGTATGGTAGCCAGCTACGAGTTCGGTTTCAGCTTCCGGCATATCAAACGGAATACGGTTCGTCTCAGCGTAAGCCGCCAGCAGATAAATAAAGAAGCCGACGATCTGAGGAAAGATGAACCAGTGCGGAATGTGCGTGTCATGCCCGCCCAGGACCCAGTTGCCGCTCTGGCTGAATACGATCTCACGCAGGCTTAAGCTACCAGAGAGCAGCAGAATGCCGACCAAGGAGAGCCCAAGTGCAAGCTCATAGCTGATCATCTGGGCGCTGGCGCGCAGCGATCCCAGCAGGGAATACTTGCTGTTCGACGACCACCCAGCGAGAGCGACTCCATAAACGCCGATCGAAGTCACACCAAGAATAATCAGCAGGCCGATGTTGATGTCGCTGATGCCGCCACCGGCATGCGTGATGCCGCTGATCTGCAATGCCGTGGTATGTCCCGCAATCGTAATGGTCTCGCCAAAGGGAATCACGGCGATGGAAATCAGCGACATCACCAGAGCCAGCATAGGCGCAAGTATGAACAGCCCCTTGTGGACGTAGTCCGGCAAAAGGTCTTCTTTCAGAATGAACTTGATGCCATCAGCCAGCGGTTGCAGCAGGCCGAACGGACCTACACGCGTAGGTCCCCAACGGTTCTGGATGCGGCCAATCACCTTGCGCTCCAGCCATGTGGTATAAGCCACGCCCGTGAGCATGATGAAGACCACCAGCGCGATCTTAATTACAGCAGCGATGATAAAAGTTTTTGTATCCACGGTCTCTATACATTCAGGGCCAAAGCCCAGGTCGATCCATTTCGCATTGAAGCGCCGATCTATGTGCCCCTATTATTTGCTGACTACGACTAAAAAGACTTGGTCTGTCCGTGTTCAAGCTAAGAGTCAAAGGCCAATGGCCAATTTTTTCAATCCGCCATCACTTCTTTGTCCGCTGGCGTGCGGCGATTTTCAATCACATTGTTCAGTATCTTCGAATAGCGTCCCAGCGTTCCAGATGTAAACAGCGTATCGTTGGCTGGAACAATCTGTACTAATTCGTTGCCTGCGCCGGCGTTGCTGCGTTCCGCGGCCAACATGTGCTGATCGTTTCCGGCCAGCAGACTCAGGCGCGAAAATTCATAGCCAGGAACCAGCCGCTGGATCTCATCCAGCATGGCGTAGGGATCAAAGGGGCTGAGCCGCGATTCAAGATTATTTGCAGCAAGCCAAACGGAATGGCGGTCCGCTTCACCGGATTGCGCGCCACGGGTCTGTCCCATGTCAGCGCGAACGCCTCCGCCAAAAGGCACCAACTTGCGGACCTCCGTGCCGATTCGCTCCGCTACGCGAACGATAATTTCAAAATCGCTCTTGATGCCGGTAATGTCTCCGGCTTTTTTCAGCAGTTGCAGATCGCCGCAGGTGTTGGTGAATGTACCGCCCTTTTCGTAGGCTGAAGCCGCAGGCAGGACCACCTCCGCGAGCATCGCGGTTTCCGTCAGGAACAATTCCTGCATCACGATAAAAGTGTTTTGCAAGGCGGCAGGATCAAAGTTGTAGTCAACCACCGGGTTCGATCCGACAACATAAAGCGCTGACAGCTTGCCGCTCTTCGCCGCCTGCATCATCTCCTGCAGTCCCATGCCTTTGGTCTTCGACAGCGGTCCCCACTCTTCGTTGTATTTGTGCGGTCCGTCAAGGGCGACGTATCCCGGCAGCAGATCAGGGTAGAGCCCCATATCGGCTGCGCCGCGCGAGTTGGCGTAATCGCCCAGGCAGATGAATTTGGCGTTTGCCGCGCTACCGAACTTGACCAGGGCGGCAATGTCTGCGCTTTGCAGCTCAGATCCAAAGATGATAACGAGATCTTTTTGGGCTTTCAGTTCGTCGCGTAGCTGCTTCAGCGCATCATTGGATCCGCTGGCGCCCGTAAGCGTACCGGCAGCCGCATCATCGCCATTCAAGAACGCAACCAGCTTGCCTTCGCGACCGGCAGGGACCTGCACAAATCGCGTTGCCTGGCGGCGCAGCTTGATCGGCTGCGAGTTGACCACAAAAAGTTTTGCCTGATTTAGGCGGACGTTGGTGCGGATGTTCCAGGCCAGCAGCGGATGGCGCTCCGTGGGATCGTTGCCGATCAGCAGGATTGCCGGGGCGCTGGCGACATCGCGCATCGTGGCCGTAGCATTTTCTTTTCCGGCGACGGCGCGGGCAAAGCCGGCAAAATCTGCCGTGCGATGATGGTCGATATTGTTGGTGCCCAGCACAGTGCGCGCGAACTTTTGCAGCAAATAATTTTCTTCATTGGTCGTGCGGTTGGAGCCAATTACCCCGATGGACTGGCCGCCCTTGCTGTCGCGAATTTCGCGCAGGCGTTTGCCCACATGTTCAATGGCTTCTTCCCATGTGGTGGGCGTGAGCTTGCCGTCTTTGCGGACCAGCGGCTGGCGCAGGCGGTCTTTGTGGTCGAAATAGTCAAAAGCGTAGCGGCCTTTTATGCAGAGGAAGTCGCCATTGATCCCGCTCTTGTCGCGATTGTCGCCCCGGACAATATCCATTCCCGTGTCAGACCGGCGCACGCCCAAAGTGGTCTTGCAGCCATCGCCACAGTGCGTGCAGATGGTGCCAACATGCTTCATTTCCCACGGACGAGTTTTATAACGGTAAGCGCCAGACGTGAGAGCGCCGACCGGGCATATGTCAATGCACATACCGCATTCTTCGCAGTCCAGGTGGTCGCCTTCATTCGGAGCAATCACGGAGCTGGAGCCACGGAGCTGCACGCCGAGCGCGGAGACATCCATGCCTTCTCCGCATACGCGCACGCAGCGGTAACAAAGAATGCAGCGGGGGCGATCAAAGAATACGACCGGCGACCACTGCTGCTCTTCTTTATGCAGCTTGCCTTCCATATAGCGCGATTCCGCTGCGCCATACTTGAACGTCATATCCTGCAATTCGCATTCCCCGCCAGCGTCGCACACAGGGCAATCCAGCGGATGGTTGCCGAGCAGAAGCTCGATCATCGACTTGCGCGCCTGGCGGACTTCGTCCGTATCAGTCGCAACAACCATGCCATCAGTAATTGGAACCGTGCAGGCAGTTTGCAGCTTGGGCATTTTTTCAATGCGCACCAGGCACATGCGGCATGCAGCCTGAAGGGAAAGTCCCGGGTAATAGCAGAACGATGGGACTTCAATCCCCACGGCCTTGCAGGCTTCAATCAGCAGTGTGCCCGCAGGCGCGGTGACCTGCTTGCCGTCAACGGTGATGGTTACGTTCTTAACTTCCGCCATTACTATTTCAAGTCCAATCTGTTTCTGATTTCCTCGATTTGAGCTGCGTGACGTTTGGCGTGCATGGCCATTGCAACCAGCATTTCACAAATGCTAACCATCCCGGCAGCTGGATGGGGATGTTTCACTTCAAAGGCGCGCAGATCTTCCGAGTACTGTTCAAGAAACCGGATTACACCGGCACGCGTAGTCTTAAATTGCTCCGCCGCTTCTGCCAGAGTAGCAAAACGGCCAATTGGCTTTGCTCCGTCAGGGGATTCCATTTTGTGAGTGGGGTTCGGAATCATCTGCAAGAACCCATGTTCCCGATTGGGAGCGTCGGCTGGGCGCGGCGTGCGCTGTGTACTGATCAGCTTGAGCTGTATGGTCTCAGCGGTTGTCAGGTGCTCAACCGTATCAAGCACGCACCAGCAATCAGGAGCAGGCTTTAACCTGCTTTGTTCTTCAGTGAGACCGGCAAAACTGTTCAGAAATATTTCGCGGGTCTCCTGCAAGCGGTCCAGCAGAAACTGCTTATCGATTAGCACGGCTGTAGCCGGATTGGGTTGAGCGCTCATGTTTAGTGTGCCCCCACGACTGGAAGTTCGGTAATCTTTGCCGCAGGATCAAACGGACATGGACGGCCTTCAAGATGCGCTTCAAATTCGTTGCGCCATTTATCGACAATGGATATCGTGGGAATCGCGGCGGCGTCGCCGAGCGGGCAGAAGGTGCGTCCCAGCATGTTCTGCGCCAGGTACTTGATGTTGTCGATGTCCTTGCGCAGCCCGCCGCCGTTGTGGAAGCGAGTAAGCGTCTTCTTGAGCCAGTCTGTGCCTTCGCGGCAGGGAATACACCAGCCGCAGCTTTCATGCTGATAGAACTTCATTACGCGCAGGGCAAACTTAACCATGCAGGTCTGGTCGTCCAGGATCACAACGCCGCCAGAGCCAAGAAATTCGCCGCGCTTGCCAAAGGAGTCAAAATCCATATTCATCTGCTCGGCTTCTTCTGCGGTCAGGACAAATGTGGAAGATCCGCCAGGAACCACAGCCTTCAACTTCCGTCCGTTGGGAATGCCGCCGCCAACGTCATAGATCATCTTCTTGAGCGGATAGCCGAGAGGCAGTTCGTAAACTCCGGGTTTGTTAATGTGTCCGCTGAGGCAGAAGAGCCGCGTGCCGCCATTTTTAGGCGGACCGAAGTCGGCAAACTTCTGGCCGCCCATAAGAATAATGTGCGGAACAGAGGCCAGCGTCTCGACATTGTTAATAACCGTGGGGCCGCCCCAGAGTCCCACAACGGCAGGGAAAGGCGGACGGATTCGGGGAATGCCGCGCTTGCCTTCCAGCGATTCCATCAGCGCGGATTCCTCGCCCACTTCATAAGCGCCGGCGCCGGTATGCCAGTAGCAGTCAAACTGCTTGCCGCTATCAAAGATGTTTTTTCCCAGGAAGCCCTTGGCATAGGCGTCCGCGAGGGCCTTGCGCATGATGTCGACCAGGTAGCGGTATTCGCCGCGAATATAAACAAAACCGACTTTCGCGCCCACGGCCAGGCCGGCAATGATCACGCCTTCAATCACTGCATGTGGATCATGCTCCAGGATAGGACGGTCTTTGCAGGTGCCGGGCTCGCTTTCGTCGCCATTGACGAGGATGTACTTAGGCTTGGCTGATTCCTTGGGAACGAAGCTCCACTTCATGCCGGTAGGGAAGCCGGCGCCACCGCGTCCACGCAGGTTGGAAGCCTTGACCTCATTGATGATCTCGTCGGGCGACATGGTCAGGGCTTTTTGCACGGCCTTGTAGCCATCGAGCTTCAAGTACTGCTCGATGTCCGCCGCGCCCTTGCCAAAGCGCTTGGAAACGACTTTTATTTCATCGGGATGGGACGTCAAATCTGCCATTAGTCCTAGTCTTGTGTCGCCCCTCCGGGGCTCAATTTGTTTTTACGTCTACCCAGCGTACGGCTTCGCATTCGCTCGCCTCAGGCTGGGCTAACCTCTTGCCGCGCCTATGGCGCTGTGCGTTTAGTAACTTACCTTCTTCTCACCCTGAAGCGCTTGGCGTAAGCTGCTCAGCTTTATCGCGTGGCTTTGTTTCTGTATTGCTCCAAAACTTTGTCTGTCTTCTCCGGCGTTAAATTCTCGTGAAAGTCATAATTGACCTGGATCGCCGGGGCCCAGCTGCAGGCGCCGATGCATTCAACCTCTTCCAACGAAAATGTTCCATCCGCAGTGGTCTGCTTGTGGCCGATGCCCAGCTTGCTCTTGCAGTGATCCAGAATCTCTTCACCGCCGCGCAGCATGCAGCTGATATTGGTGCAAACCTGCACATGGTATTTGCCCATCGGCTTGGTGTGCAGCAGGGAGTAGTAGCTGATCACGTTGCGGACTTCGAGCTCGGTTAGCTCGGTCTTTTTTGCCAGATGAGCAATCACCGCGTCTGACAAATAGCCAACTTCATCCTGACTGTAGAGCAGCATAGGCACCAGAAAGCCGCGTTTAGTCGGGTACTGCTGCATCTTCTCATCGAAGAATTTGTCGAGCTTGTCAGAAATGGGGGCCATTACCGATCGATTTCTCCCAGCACAATATCAATGCTTCCGATTGCAGCCACCACATCGGCGATCAAGCGTCCTTCGCACATCTGAGGTAAAGCTTGAAGGTTGGCATACGAAGGTGAGCGCATGTGCACACGCAGCGGTTTGGCGGTGCCGTCGCTCACGATGTAATAGCCCATTTCGCCGCGTGGAGATTCAATAGCGTGATAAACCTCACCTGCTGGCACTGCAAAGCCTTCCGTGACGATCTTAAAGTGATAGATGAGGGCTTCCATTTGCGTCTTCATCTTCTCCCGGTCAGGCAACACAATCTTTGGGGCCTCGGCTTTCGTCGGGCCTGAGGGCATGCCTTCAAGCGCCTGTTTGGCGATCTCGCGTGACTGCCGCAACTCTTCGATCCGGCATACATAACGTGCCCAGACGTCGCCATCCTGGCCGACTGGCACCTTGAATTTGAAGTTCTCGTAACCGCAGTAGGGCATGTCGCGGCGGATATCGAAATCAATTCCACTGGCGCGAAGCGATGGGCCGGTCAGGCCAAATGCAATTGCATCTTCACCAGAGATTTTTGCGACATCTTTTAAGCGATTGATGAAGATGCGGTTGCCCGTGAGCAGGTTCTCGTATTCGTCAATCTTTTCCGGGAAGCGATCGAGGAACTTCTTTACCTTCTCAAAGAAGCCGAGCGGGGGATCGAGCGCCAGTCCGCCAATGCGGAAGTAAGACGTCATCATGCGCTGGCCGCTTACCATCTCATAAATCCGCAGCAGATCCTCTCGTTCGCGGAAGCAATAAAGGAAGACCGACATGGCGCCAAGATCCAGTGCATGTGTGCCCAGCCAGACCAGATGCGAACTGATGCGCTGCAGTTCGGCTAGCATCACGCGCATCCACTGCGCACGCGGAGGAATTTCCAACCCCAGCAGTTTCTCCACGGCCATCACATAGCACAGGTTGTTGACCATGGGGCAGAGGTAGTCAATGCGGTCGGTCAGAGGGACGATCTGCTGGTAAAACTTGGCCTCGCAGGTCTTTTCGATTCCCGTGTGGAGAAAGCCGATGTCCGGCATCATGCGGACAATGGTTTCGCCATCAATCTCCAGCAGCAGACGCAACACGCCATGGGTGGATGGGTGCTGCGGACCCATGTTCAGGATCATTGTCTTGTCTTCAGTTGCGTCCAGCACTGGATTGGCGTTCAAGTGGCCCATTAACGATAGCCCTCCACCGGATAATCCTTGCGCAGGGGGTGGCCTTCCCAGTCTTCCGGCATCATGATGCGGCGCAGATAGGGATGACCAAGGAAGCGGATGCCGAACAGATCGAATAGCTCGCGCTCAAAAAAGTTTACCGACGGCCAAACCGAGATGATTGATTCCACGGAAGGCTCGTCGCCGGACAGGCGTACTTTCAGCCGCACGCGCTCTTTGCGCTTCATGGAAAGCAGGTGGTAAGCCAGTTCAAAGCGCGGTTCGCGCGGATAAAAGTCCGCGCAAGTGAGGTCAGAGAGGAAATCGGTCAAGCCCTGGGCTTTCAGTCGGGAGCAGGCCTCGCGGATGGCTTCGCGGACAATGTAAATGGTCAGCTCATTGCGATCAAAGCGGGCACCTTGGACTGCGTCTGCGCGCCACGCCAGCAGATCGGCGACCACAGGACGGTCTTTGAGTTGTTCGATATCGGTGATTGCCGGCGCGAGTGGCATCAGTTACCACCCCTCTCAGAGGCGTTCCAGTCCAGAATGCCCTTCTTCCATATATAGAAGAAGCCAACCAGCACCAAGCCGATGTAAATCATCATCTCCCAGAAGCCGAACATCTTGAGTTCGCGGGCGATAATGGCCCAGGGATAAAGGAAGACGGCTTCCACGTCAAACAGGATAAAGAGCATGCCTACCAGGTAAAACTTGACGCTGAACCGTTGCTGCGCGTCGCCCGTAGGTTCAATGCCGCATTCATAAGCGGTATTCTTGGCGCGCGACCATTTATGCTTGCCCAACAGATGAGAAAGAGTGACCATGACCGAAGCCAGGGCAATGGCAACGATTACCTGAAGCAGCAACGGAATATAATGAGCGAAGTAGCTATTTTCCGGCATGAAGGCCTGTATAGAGCAACGCAATCTGCCAAACATTCGAATGTAATTTCCATTTGCAACAGTGTCAAGACCTTGACTTTGAACGGAGTTAGTGATTTTTAAATGGCGGTTGGCAGGCGGTGAAAATTGCCTGCGTGATAGCGATATTTTGGGCGCTTTCTTTGACTTTTTATGACGATTTTCGGCTTTAACACGGATGTAAAGCTCGCGGACGTGGTCTACCACGTCCAAAGTGAAGCTCGGCAGAACGACCTGCTCTTGCAGACCATGGTGTTTGTGAAAGGCCAGTGCGTGGGCAAACAGGCGTTTTCTTATGCGCATGAGATATCGCATCCCGGCTTCTCCACGGAAGCTATGCATGAATTGCTCAAGACGCAGCACAAGACGGTGATCGATGCTATTCAGCAAGGGCAGATGGATAAGGTGCTGGGCAGCGGAGCCGACGTGCAGGATGTTGGCGGCTCAGGGCTTTCTTTGCAGTGGAAGCTGGCCGTCCCGGCGAACGACGCCCCGGAGCTGCCCATAAGTTTTCAGGTGCTCGATTCAGGCAAGCCCGCAAGCGGAGCAGAGATCGTGGTGCGTGGCGTGATTGCTTCCGACGGCGTAGAGTTGGCACGGGGAGCTGCTGATGCTTCAGGCACGGCGGCGCTTTCGATCGCCCTGACTGAAGAGGTACTGAATCGCGGTGCGGTCATGGTGCAGGCCACGCTCAATGGAAAATCCGTGACGCGAAAACTTAGGGTGAAGCGGTAGCCGAGCGTAACTATCTTTGCATCTTTACGCGTCATAAGCTGATCACGCCGATTCTGGATGCGGCATTCATTTATCCTTACCGTTCGTGCCAGATAAGCTTGCCAAACTGGAAGTTCCGGAGTGCGATGCCATTGTTGTCGGCTCAGGTCCTAACGGGCTTGCAGCCGCGATCCGTTTGGCGCAGGCTGGCAAACGAGTGGTGGTGCTGGAAGGCGCTGATAATCCCGGCGGAGGCGTGCGGTCAGGCGAGCTAACGCTGCCCGGTTTTGTGCACGATATTTGTTCCACAGTCTATGCCATGGTTGCATGCTCGCCCTTCTTGAGCGAGTTGCCACTCCAGAAGCACGGTTTGGACTGGGCGTTTCCGCCTGCGCCACTGGCCCATCCTCTCGATGACGGTTCGGCCGTAATGCTGCATCATTCGCTGGAGGAAACTGCGCACTCTCTTGGCGCAGATGGCGATGGCTATCAGCGGCTGATGGGAGATTTGGTGGCGCGCTGGCAAGATCTTTTGCGGGACGCGTTCGCGCCTCCCGGAATCCCCAAGCATCCAGTTTTCTTTGCGAAATTCGGCATGCGCGCGATCCGTCCGGCAACTTCACTGGCTCGCGCTTATTTCAAGACCGAGCACAGTCGAGCACTATTTGCTGGGTTGGCTGCGCATTCAATGCTGCCGCTGGAAAAGCTTACGACTTCGGCAGTGGCGCTGGTG
>DASXKZ010000323.1:0-4444 GCA_036496525.1 Candidatus Angelobacter sp. | reverse complement strand
CCCACCGTGGGACGTTTCTTTAGGCCCCGAAGGAGATCCACATAAAACATTTTTTGTCCCATGACGTACAAAAGCATTGCCAGATATACCCCGAGGAGGACAATACCTCCGATAAAAAGTCGGGAAAGAGGCGGCATATATGGGAGGCAGAGGCGATGAGCTCCGAAAGCGAGTACAGCCGCAACCAGACCAGAAAGCAACGGCCGGCTGACGGTAAGCAGAATGTCCCGCAAGGAAACCACCGTACCATGAACGCACCACGCAATATGGGGAATGACCCACAAGGTCATAATCGCTGAGTAGGCAAATGCAACCCCGGTAGGACCGTAAGGCAGCCCAACAAGATATCCACCAACCACCAGCGGCGCCAGCACAAACGCGACCTTCAAACTGCGTCCCACCATGCCTAGTGCAAAAAGCAGCCACGCCAGCGGATTAATCATGGCAAAAATCAGGATGGTGGGCGTCAGCAGCCGAAAAATGAGTGCGGCACTACTCCACTTTGGCCCAAGCACGACATGGATCAAGTCATCCGCAAACAAAGCACCTACGATGGTCATAGGGATGGTCAGGCCAAGAACTAAAGAATAGCCTTTAAGGAAGTAGCTCTTTAGACGGACGGCATCGTTCTGAACCCGAGACAACGCGGAAAAGGCCACTTCTCCGACCGAAGAATTCAAGTTGTCGGTTGGAATACTGATGAGTTGGTAGGCACGCCCATAAATCCCAATGGCTTCGGCTCCCCAGAACCGGCCCAGGAGCACTTTCTCCATATTGTAAGCAACGTATACCACCAAACCATTCAGGGTTATCGTGCCCCCGAAACGCATCATGGAACGAATGCCACTGCGCCTCCGTGGCATTCCCGGAATCCACCCCGTAGCAATCCACAAACCGACGGTTGTCGTCAGTGGAAGCGCTACTGTCATCCCCACCAGCGCCCAATATCCGTAACCTAGTTTGGCCATCGTAATGGCAACCGAAGTACTCACCACTAGGGCAGCGATGTTGATTAAGGCCAAAGCGGTAAA
Organism: Candidatus Angelobacter sp.; assembly: GCA_036496525.1. Taxonomy (GTDB): domain Bacteria; phylum Acidobacteriota; class Terriglobia; order Terriglobales; family Acidobacteriaceae; genus Angelobacter. The sequence goes on along the minus strand of DASXKZ010000323.1, from coordinate 3,413 downwards.
GCGTAGTTGGCGCTGTAGCAAGGCCGAATGCTGGACACCGCTTGCGTTGAATAGGAAACCAGCGGACAAGACCATCGTGATGCCAAAAAGTCGGGGCTCGTGATAAAGCCGGACCACAAGCGGGGCAAATGCGAAGGCCAGAATAGCCAGCAGCGCGCCTACTGCAACGTTGATCCAGAACAAAGTTGAAAGTTGATCTTCGGTCACGTTTTCACGCTGGACGGTAGCCGTGGAAAGCCCGAAATCCCGGAATAGATTCAGGACCCCGGTAAAAGCGGTGACCATACCCACCAGTCCGAAGTCCTGTGGCCCCAATAGCCGGGCCAGCACCATGAGCGAACCCAGGCGGAACAGAAAGTTCGCCACCTGAGCCATCATTCTGGCAAAACCGCCGCGTATCGTTTTTTCTTTTAAATCCTTCATCTCAATAGGCGTGCAGTCACAACACGAACTTACGGGAATAGAAGGCCTCAGCGTAACCGCTCTCAGCGTTACACTCCATGCCGCGCAAGCGCATGAGCGCCATAAAAGTCTCCGGTTCAAACCAGCGCTTGCTGCGCTGTGTCCCGAAAGCTTTCATCAAAAAATCAACCTTGCTCGTGTACATCTCTTTGTCGAGGGAAACAAAAAAATTAGGCTGGCCGAGGTCGCCGTCGTATTTGGGAATTTCGTATTCCAGTACCAAGTGATTGCGAAAGGTGTTCCAGGTAAGTTCAGCAATCAAACGATGGTCCTGGTGAGCGTCCTTGCGGTTCTGGGTGAAGACCAGGTCGGGCTTGACCTGCTTCAACTCTTCTTCAAACACGCCTTTAATTTTGGCGCCGTCAAAAGGAAAGAACCCATCGCGAAAATCTTTTACGATCAGTTCTTTCTTTTTTGCTTTTTTCAGAAAGAGGTTCGCGCTTGTGCGGGCTTCATGTTCGCGCTCGCTGCCACCGTGGCTGAATACCATCCAGGTGAAATCAAGATTGGGATTTTTGGAGAGCAACTGCAAAATCGTCCCGCCGCAGCCGATTTCGATGTCGTCAGAATGGCAGCCGATGCAGAGGACTTTGAGGGGATCGCCGTTTTGTAGTGCGCTAATGGAGAGCATAATTTCTGCGATGAGTTATCGCTTGCTCCCATTGGTTTTCCAGACTTCCCAAGGTGCTTGCCCGCCACTGGCCAGGCTTTCCAGATGCTGGCGGTCCTTGAAGGTATCCATACTTTCCCAGAAGCCGTCGTAGGCGTAACCGATCAACTGTTTCTCTTTAAGCAGGCGATGGAAAGGCTCAATGACCAGCTCTTCCTTGTCCTTCATGTAATCGAAGATCTGCTTTTTGAAGATGAAGAATCCGCCGTTGATGCGCAGATCGTCGTTGGTCATCGGATGGATATCGGAGACCAGACTGCCATTGCCGCGTTCGATCGAAACCGTGTGATAGCTCAAGTTTGGCTTCACGCACAGAAAACTGGCAATCTTGTTTTGCTGATGAAAGTGATTTAGCTGCTGATCTAAAGGCAGATCGCTGAGACCGTCGCTGTAGTTTGCCAGGAATTCTTCTTCGCCTTGCAAATATTTTTGTGCGGCCTTTAGACGCATGCCGATGTTGGAATTGACGCCAGTGTCGGCAAAAGTAATACGCCAATCGTGGATATCGCTGTTAATCAGTTTCAGGTCTTTTCCACCACCTGACAGGACAAAATCATTCGACGCACATTCGTTGTAATTCAGAAAATAATTCTTGATGGCTTCAGCTTTGTATCCCAGGCAGAGAACAAAATCCTTGTGGCCATAGTGGGCATAGTATTTCATCACGTGCCGCAAGACAGGACGCTGGCCGATATGGACCATGGGCTTGGGAACGTCCTCCGCATCGCGGATGCGCATTCCCAGACCACCACAGAATAGAACGACTTTCATGCTTGTTCTTTGCCTTTAAAACTTCGGTATAAATTTGTCATTCCGAAGCGCGGTTTTTTGCGCGAGGAATATGTTTTCCTGTGCATCATCGTGAACTGCTGGCAAGGAGCAGGTTTCTCCTCGTCACTCAACAGCGATTACGCGTGTACTGCTACCAACTCTTCCAACCACGTCTCACCACGGAAATGTTTGTACTGCTCGGCGCGGAGCTGGTCCGCTAAACGTCCCGGAGGCAGCGTGACATCGTCGTAAGTAATCACACCGTCTTTCGGGATGTCGTGCTTCAACATGCAGCCTTCGACCAAGCCTTCCGGCAGATACTGCATGCGGCACATTTCATCGGCGTTGACCGCTTCGCCGTACGTCATGTACATGCCGTAGTCGTCTAGAGTTTCTCCGGCTTTCAACTCGCGCTTGGCAACGGCGCAAACTTCAACCACAGGGCCACCCAGCGGCTTGGCCAGCGAATCGCGGAATAGCGACACACGCGCAATCGCTGACGGAACTTCGAAGTGCACCAGGTGATACGGCGTGAAGAACGAATATAGCGGCCCTTCGCCCATCTTGTAGAGATTGAGATAGTGCTGCTGCTTGGGATCAGGATGCTCCGCCAACACGTAAACCTTGGTCAACGGCGTTCCAACAACGTAGTCGATCACTCCACCCAACTCACGCACCTTATCAACGTCATAGATCTTGCCGATCTTCATGACATCATCTTTGTAATCCATGCCGCGTGACATACCGCGGTTCATCACTTTAAAACCAGTTGCATTGGCAACGATGGATTGCTCGAAGCTGATCTTCGAACCATCAGCAAAACTGGTGACCATCGCCGGATTCTGTCCCCACTTCTCGGCAAAACCTTTTTGTGTGGTGGGATTCCGATACGGGTCCTGCAAGCCTTTGATGTTTCCAATCACTCGCGGTGTCAGGCCAAGACCCTTCACCCAGCGGTGTAGATTGATCTGAACACCCGGCTCATCACCATCGCAAGCGGAGAAAATCACGCCGTGCTTCGCAGCGTAGGTCTGCATGATCGGACCGATGGTGGCATCAATTTCCGCATTCATCAGAACTACGTCTTTGCCGTGCTTGAAGGCTTCAAGTGCAACCTGTGCACCAAACTCAACCGAGCCTGTGAGGTCCACCAGCACATCCACTTCAGCGGAACGGGCAAACAGAAACGCATCGCCGGTAACGACGGTCTTCCCTTCCCGAATGGCCAGATCAACCTCGCGCTGCGTATTGGGCGACGCGACGTCTTTCACGCCTGCGTATTCGCAAAGATCAAACGCACGCTGCGGATGACGGTTGTACACGCCCACCATGCGCATGCCCACCGTGGTATTGACGATGTGATTGGCCAGGCCGTGCGCCATGAATCCAGCGCCAATCAGGGCCACGCGGATGGGACGACCTTCCTTATGACGCGCTTCGAGTGCGGTATCAACCATGATCATTTTGAAGTTTCCTCGGTAAAGCAGCGTTCTAACGGACGCCGGCTGGT
>DASXKZ010000322.1:0-3920 GCA_036496525.1 Candidatus Angelobacter sp. | reverse complement strand
GCCTCTGCACATGCTGGAGAGACAGCGGCCAGACCACAGGCTTTTGTGCCCAGGATCCGCCGGCAGCCAAACCTAAGACAAAGTAACCTGGATCCAACTGCGCGCAATAAAGATTGCACTAAACTTCTTGAACCTATGCCGCCGAGCATAGGTTCTCTTTGTTTATCGCGGCTGAAGCCCGAAATGTCCAAGCCTAACGCTTCATTCGCTGACACATGTCTCGCCTAAACGATTCCCAAAAAATTCGGAATGTATCTTAAAAGTTGCGAAGTTGGAAATGCGCAGAGTGGCCAAGGCGAGCGAGAGTATCAGACGTGAAGGAATTCGAGTCGGGAAACCTCTCAAGCGGCTTTCTAAGAAAAGGCCGCGCTGCCAGCCATCTCTCTCATCGCGTCCAGAATATAGGTCCGAGCAGGAGCACCCGGAGCCAATGCGTCTAAAGGAAGAGAGGCGGAAAAATGAGGCGACCTGCGCTGGAATCTCACTTCAAGGAACTCACCGCTATCGCCTCGGCTGAGCGACGTCATGGTGCTGGCTATTTCTCTTTGGCTTTCCGGTTTTGTGGTAATCATTACCGCGGGTAAGCGTTCAAACTGCCATCCTGGCCGCTCAATCTCAGCTTTGCGGCTGCTGCGCGCAAACCAGCGAAAATTCTGCATCTCCAGAGAAAAGGTAGGGGGACAATCAAGATCAGCCTGGAAAGTTAGTACTTCGCGCGGGCTGCTGATTTTGTGGACCAGCCATTGCACGGGAGTTTCCTGCGTTCGCATTTCCACCAAAACCCACGCGCGCCGAAAGACGCCGCATGTGAGCCGCAAGGGGACACGAAACCGCGATGACGCCGTCCAGGAAATGCCCACCACATGGCCTTGCCCAGCTAAAGATGCCTGAATCCAACGCAGGATCTCCCTGGCTTTTTCACGCTTGCGGCGCAGTGAGACTGCGTACCACGTGACAAACAGCGCGATAGTCGCGACCGCAAGAACAAATGAGATGGCCATGCTGGAGATAAGATGCTTTTCCACAGGTTCTCAGATGTAAGGAAATGAGCACTTCCCATCCGATTTTGAGTAGCCGCAGTTCTGTTTTGGGAACAGCAGAGCCGCTACAATCCCCGGTAGATGCCGCCGTCTGCCAGAATGGTTTGCCCTGTTACGTATGAGGCCCTTTCTGATGCCAGCCACAGGATAACGTCTGCAATTTCTTTGGGATTGCCCAGTCTCCTGACTGGCGTTTCCGCCGCCCATGTGTTGCATATTTCCTGGGACGAGCTGCCTGCGGCCAGGGCGCGGACCTGCGCCAGCTCCTGCAGCCGCTCGGTCGCCGTATACCCTGGCGCGACGTTGTTGACCAGAATCCCGTCTTTGCCGAACTCATTCGACAGGCTCTTCACCAATCCAACCACCGCCGCGCGGACCGAATTCGAAAGCACCAGGTCGGTGATTGGCTGCTTTACGGAAATTGAGGTGATGGTAATGATCCGGCCCCAGCGATGGCGCTGCATGTAAGGAATTACAGCCTTGGCCAGATGGACCGTGCTCATCAGGTTCAGATCAACAGCTTTGTGCCATTCGTCAGCAGAAATCGAAAGGAAATTCTTGGCCGGGGGGCCTCCGGCATTGGCTACGCAAACGTCGATGCGCCCAAACCGTTTTGCCACCTGCTCAGTAAAGCGCTGGACAGCATTGGCATCGGTGACGTCCAGAGCTTCGGCATAAACTTCAGCGCCAGTCTGGCTGCGGAGCTTGTCGGCAGCCTCGACGAGTGTCTTTTCCGTGCGAGCGCACATTGCCACCTGGGCGCCTTCGCGCGCGAATGCTTCCGCAGTCGCTAAACCTATTCCCTGGCTGGAAGCGGCTACGATTACTCCGCGGCCTTTGAGTCCAAGATCCATTTTTTCTCTCCTCAGTGTTGGTGATCAGGCAGGTCATGCCGATAGAGTCGCTCAACGGACGCCGGTTCTTTCTGTTGGCGTATTTGTTCTGAAATCACCTTGCCGCCGCTTTTATACACCTTATAAGCCCGCGCGTAATTTTTCGAGGCGATAACTCTGTAAAAGCGGCCGTCAATGAACTCTATCGCGCAGTTGTTCTCAATGGCGATTCCTATGCCTCCGGTCTTCCGAATCATGTCGCGAAAGTGTTTTCTACGCGGGACTCCTATTGTCATGCTGTTGTAGTGCGGGCAGTGTATGCCTTTGATGAGCCCGAGGCCTTTCACATTGATGTACTTCCACTTGCGTGGGTTATAAAAGGACATGGAATCGGAATGTCCGGATTCAAACCAGCAGATTGCGCCAGCGCTGATGCCGGAAAGCACAGTTCCTTTTTCATAGGCCGCCTTCAGAAGTTTATCTACGCCGAAACGCCGCCAGACGCGCATCATGTGCAGCGTATTTCCGCCACCCACATACACTATGTCTGCCGATAAGATCTTCTTCCGGATCTGCTTTTGGGCGGTCTCTCCATTCAAGAGGAAGAGGACATCGGTTTTGCATTTCAGGAACCTGCCAAAGTATTCCTGGACGTGCTTCCAATATATTTCAGAATCTGAACTCGCGGTTGGGATGAAAAGAACCTTCGGATTTTTCTTGCCTGAAAGCCGGATAATTTCACGATCAATTGGCGCGGTGCCCCGGGTCCGTATCTTTCCGCCTCCGATCGCAACAATCGCTTTATGCATGCGCTTATTGTTGCTTGGCGGGCATTTGCCCGATGTAAACTTGTGCGGGCACGCCGGCCTTGATGTTGTTCTTTTCAAAGCAGACTTTGATCCGGCGGCGCAATTCGCGCGCCACCTTGTATTGCTTTCCCGGACGCACTTTGATCAGCATCAGATAATCCACCTCATTGCCCCGTACCCGGTCAATGCCGGGGACTTGTGGCTCTGCCACCAAATCATCCTTGAAAGCCGGATCGTTATAAAACTCTTGTCCCACTTGCTCCAGGAGTTCCACTATTCGGTCGCTGTTTTCGCTGTAGTCGGCTGACACGTGCAGGGTCACCTGAGACCAATCACGGGTCATGTTGCTGACGATTTGAATCGCGCTGTTAGGTACGATGTGGAGAGTGCCATCGCTATCGCGCATGGTGGTGCGGCGCATCGTGATTTCTTCTACAGCGCCTGTCACGCCTGCCGCGCGGATGGTGTCCCCAACCTCAAACTGGTCTTCAATGAGGATAAAAAAACCGTTGATTACGTCTTTGACCAGGGTTTGTGCGCCAAATCCAATAGCTAGCCCCGCAATGCCTGCGCTGGCTAACAGCGGCTCAATATTGATATTGAATGCGTCTTTGAGCGCGGTCATGCCGGTGAAGAACACGATCAAGAAAACGCCCACGCTGCGGACTACGCCAGTGATCGTGCGGACCTGCTGTGCCCGAACCGGCCCATGAGAGCTTTTTTCGGTGAGCGTGACCAGCTTGCGGGTAATCAATCCGAGCAGGCGCACAAAAATAAACGCCATCACCAGGATTACCAGCAGCTTGGGAGCGCGATCGCGCGTCCACGCCACCAGGTAGTTGTGCCATTCGTGCCAGATGTTGCTGAATTTTTCTTCCATGCAGATTAATTCTGGATTATAGCCGAGAGAATCTGGCCTATAATGCCGCCACTGTTTTTACGTGGGGGCATTATGGGGGTTAGACCTGCTGTACTGGTAGGCCTGTGTCTTTTTTCTCTGACCGCAATGGATGCCGGCGGCTCTGGTGCAGCGCCTCTTGCCCAGATCAATATTCCGAACATCAACCCTGGAGTGGAGCGAAGGCTCGAACTGTTGCGCCAAAAAGAAGCAAACGAACGGATGCAGCGGGAAAACAGCCAGGACACACTGCAGATGGTCTCCCTGGCTGCCGAATTGAAGCAATATGCTGAAGCTGTTGACGGATCAGGGCTGCCGCCTGAAGCCGTCCGGAAGGCCA
>DASXKZ010000321.1:0-45516 GCA_036496525.1 Candidatus Angelobacter sp. | reverse complement strand
GGTAAACCACTCCCATCTCGTTCACCAGTTCGTGCGCCAGCCCTGGCGGCGTCAGCGGACGCCCATACACTGGTCGGTCCAGCAACAGTCTTGGCTTGTGCGTCAGCGGAACGCCTTCCTCATCCCGTAAAACTATCGTGCGCGTCGGCGGTCTGCGTGACTTCCACGCCGCAATCATCGTCATCAGCTCCGGATGCACCTTGTGCAGCCCTTCGCGCTCGGCAAATTCGCGCAACCCTTCCGCCACCCGTGACCACACTCCAAACCGCGTCAGCAACGGGCGCGGGCTGTACTTTCCATGCATGTGGTAGTCATTGACCGTCGGGACGCGTTTCACCGCGCGTGCCACTCCCGCCCAATCGTTGAAGAGGTCTTTCATGCTGCTGGTAATTCCCACATGGCCCACCTCCAGCTCCGCCGTTCGCAGGGCCAGGCTGAGCGTGCCAAAATGCTTGCGAATGCCGTTCACTGTCACCCGGCTCATCTTGCGGAGTTCGGGGTATGTGGGGACTCGCCCCAGTTTTTTGGCGCACTGCTTCAGTTCCACGATGACTTCGTCTTTTGTGAGCGATTTCTTCTGCTGCGTTGGTTTGGTCATGTTCTCCTCAATAAAAAAGCCACCCCTTGGGTTGCGACCCCTGGCGTGGCTCTGTGTTGATTTTTGAAAAACTATTCTTGCTAAGTTGTTTGGTCGAAGTGGGAGTGGACGAGTTTCTTGAAGGCTGCAGAGGCCCCTTGCGAGACCCGCCACCGGATACTCTTCCTAATTACTAGTGTGATTTTTGGGGGGCTCCGGGACACTTTTTCGGAAATTTATTTTTCGGGTCTGATAAAGTTGCGTTTCCGTCAAGTCGCGCCTTTTATCGGCGGCCCGCCTTTCCTATTCCTCCGCACTCACTGACAGCTCCGCCGTTTGTGAGCCGATCAGGCCGGTGCGTTCGTCGCGCACGGCAAGACGCAGAAGATAATTGCCTTCTCCCAGATTGAATGACGCGCGACAGGGCAGGTTGGTGCGCAGGACCTGGTTGTAGGCATCGGGCTTGAGCGCCGTGCTTATGTCGGAAGCTTCTGTCCGGAGCGGGACGCCCTTGTTGGAATAAACTTCGACTGCGCACTTCATCGTGGCATGTTCCAGCCCGTCATCGCCGTGCTGAAAACTAAGAGCATGAGGATCAACGGCGAAATCCACCAAAACTTTGTTCCCTGTTTTTTCTGAAGGCGGCAGCACGCGGGCCTGAAACAGCAGCGCCGTGGCAGCGGGCGATTCGAGCGAGAGCGCCTGGATAAGATCATGAGCGCGCAGTCTCGGGTCTTTTTGCGGATAGCCGGCGGGATCGATAGCGAAATAACCGCTGCGGTAGCGCAGCTTCACGTCGGCGCGTGCCGTTTTGATCTGTATCTTGCGGAACTTGCCGTCCCATTGCCTGCTGGAGGGATAGTAGCCGAGCGTGTAATAGGTTGCGCCATCGTCCATGCCGGCCAGCACGGCTTTATCAAGGTCGTTGGTGTTGTAGAAGGCCTTGCCGCCTGTCCTTTCCGCCAGCGTGTTCATGGTGGCGTGGGCAGCCAGCAATTCATCTGAGAGATTGGAAGCGACCGGTTCAAGGCCAACGCCTGAGCCGTCACTGTAACCTCGGCCCGACGGATGAGTGCTGGCGCCGCTGGCCTCCAGAAAGCTCACCGTCGCCATGCCACGCGCATCTACTGGATAGACCGCGACCTGCGCGCTCATGAGTGAGTCCGCCATACGGGCGAGCTGCGGCTCATAGTTGCGCTCAGAAGCCTGGCCTTGCAGCTTCATTTTTCCGTCAGCATTCAGCGCCAGGGGAAACGATGCAGAAAGCCAGATCAGGTTTTTGCGTCCCGGATACGCGGAGAGCGATTGCGCGATCGCCTGCAAGGCATCCAGCGTGAGCGAGACTCGCAGGTCGGCCCCCACCGACGCCGCGTCTTGCGTATATCTCAAGTAAGTCTGGAGCGATGCCGCCGAAGGCAATGTGGTGAGGATAAACGCCTGCGAGATTGGATCGCCTACCGGATTTTTTAACTGCTGTGGAGCATGGTCTTTATAGTTGGTAAGCGCATCCCGCAAAATCCTTGGATCGCTGGTGAAATCCTGCAATAGCTGCAGCTTTTCTCCGAGCGCATAAATCGCCACCGGACGACCCGGCGGCAGCTTCAGCAGCAGCTTGAACATCTCCTCACGCACGTTCATCTGGTTAAGCAGTGTCGAGTTCAGCGCGTCCACAAGTATTACGTTCAACGGCGCGTCGGCGCGATACGCCGGAACATTGGTGAACACATGCTCTGGAAGCTGCGGAGCAGGCATCGGCGTAGAAACACCGGGCATAGAAACAGCGGGCGCGGCAGCTTCTGCAGGATGCTGAAAATTGAAGCTGCGGACCTGCTGTGGGCTTCGATCTTCCAGCACAGTAAAGTCACCCGGCTTGAGGCCTGTGACCGGATTGCCGCTGCGGTCTGTGGCTATCACGTCTACCAGGACCATGCGCGTGGTTGCCCGCATGACTGTAGCCGACTCATATATAGGTTGCGTCTGGGAAGGTTGGTCTTGGGCAGGTTGGCCCTGTGCGGGCAGATAGCTGATCACACTCAGAAGCAGCAGGTTTACCGCGCAACGGAAACGCCAAGGATGGGAAGGCATGGCTCCTCCGAGGCTTTATGGGAGCACATGAAAGGCCAAATTCGCGCCACCACATTCCCTTCATTTTGCGCGATTGCTTCGCTTCCCCAGGTGCAACTCATCCGGCATGGTGGTTTTCAGCCAGAGCTGTGGCTGATTTGAACCGGAATCTTCTTCACGGGCCGCACCTCTCATGCGGCCCTTTTTCTTGCTCATGCCCAATGCAGATAAGTGTTATCAGTGTTAATCAGTGGTGAGGTTATTCAGTTGCGGGACTGCGATGGGAGCGCATGGACTTGGCGATGAGTCCCAGTCCGCCGACCAGAAGTATCAGCATCACCAGCGTATGGAACAGAGTCGCGGGCTGAAAATAGATGTGCATGTTGGCGATTATGCCGGCCAGAATAAAGAGCGCGCCGGCTGCGGTGAGCAGCCATCCAATAGTGCTGCGGCCGTTAAAGAACAGAATGGCAATGCCGAACAGCAGCGGAATCAGCGTGACGCCGAAACTATTAGCGCCCCAGAAGCTCCAGTAAGAGCCCATGACGGTAACCTGGTTGGAGATAAGATAGCCTCCGACGCAGGTCATAATAAAGCCCAGCGCAAATTCGCCCAGGCCTCCGGGCGTGCCGCCGACATCGGTCATTGAACGGTTGTCCATGCCGGGAAGAATAGCAGAGGAGGGGCGCAGCACACAGGGGAAATTTGCAGCGGTCGCTCAATGACACGCTATGTAATTTGTGGAATGTTAAGCCAGGCAGCTTGCCGGTCACGATAGAATGATGGCGCTTGCTCGAATCCACGCCACAACCGAACCGGGAAGGAATGAATGGCTGAGGAAACCGCTCCAAAATCACAGTTGCGCCGCGCCATGGGCTTCTGGGACGTGCTGTTGTTCAACATCGCAGCCGTGCTGGGCCCGCGCTGGATTGCGGCTGCCGCGCACAACGGCACTTCTTCCATCAGCTTGTGGGTGCTGGCCGCTGTGTTCTTCTTTCTGCCCACGGCGCTGATCATCATTGAGCTTTCCACACGCTATCCCGCTGAAGGCGGGCTTTATGTTTGGAGCAAAGAGGCCTTTGGCGACTTCCACGGCTTTGTGGCCGGCTGGGCTTACTGGATTTATACGTTCTTTTATTTTCCCGGATTGCTTACTGCAAGCGTGGCCATGTCTGTTTATATTGGCGGGCCGAAGTACGCATGGCTGGCGGGAAGTCCTAGGTATCTGCTCTGGGCGTCTTTGGGACTGCTGGCGATAGCGGTGCTCTTTAACATCATCGGGCTTGACATCGGCAAGTGGCTGCAAAACGCCGGTGGCGTTTCCACTTACGTTCCTCTGGTGATGCTTGTTGGGATTGGAACTTACCTGGCGATGCATCGCGGAAGCGCAACGCATTTTTCCTGGCCGCGGCTCTGGCCGGAATGGCCGCCTGATATCGACAAGCTGAATTTCTGGTCGAGCATTGCATTTGCCTTCACCGGCATGGAGCTGGTGTGCGCCATGAGTGAGGAGATCCGCGATCCGCGCAAAACTTTCCCGCGCGCCATCTATGCTTCTACCGGCCTGATCGCCGTGATTTACGTTCTGGGCACCATGGCGCTCTTGTGGCTTCTGCCCGCGGAGCAGGTGGATCCCCGCAACGGAGTTTTTGGCGGCATCAGCTTTGGCTCGGCCGCGCTGGGAATTGCGTGGTTCGGAATGCTGGCGGCTTTGCTGGTGACAGTCGGCAATGCCGGAGGCGTGGGCGCGACCGTGGCCGGAGTAGCGCGCATACCGTTTGTCGCCGGCATCGATCATTACCTGCCGGCCTACTTCGGCAAGATACATCCCAAGTGGAAGACGCCTTATATTTCTATCCTGATTCAGGCCGTGATTTCGGCGGCCATCCTGGTGCTCTCCCAGATCAACGCTACCGTGATTGGCGCTTATCAATTTCTGGTTTCAATGTCGGTGATTCTGTATTTCATTCCCTTCCTTTATATGTACGCGGCGGGAATCAAGCTGGCGCATCGGCCAGACCGCGAAGCCGAAGGTCACGGCGTGCTGGTTCCCGGCGGAAAAACCGGCATGTGGATTGCCGGATCGCTCGCATTCCTGATTACTCTGGGGTCCATGGTGCTGGCCGCGATTCCGCCGGGCGGAGAGAACAAAGTACTGTTTGAAGCGAAGCTGGTGGGCTGCACCGTGGCGTTCGTAGGCACTGGCCTGATTCTCTACTGGCGCGGCGCAAGAAACAAAGCAAGAGCCGCGGCCGCCGTGCAACAGGTATAGAACCAGGTGTCGCTAAGCCATCAGTTGCTGATGACCAAGAGCCTTGTGGTGTTGAAAAAGATCGCAAGTGCCTGCAATCGCGCATACTTCACGGACGTTGCGTGTTCTGGACGACTTGAGTCTGCAACGATGAGCAGTCGATTCGCTGCGCTATCGATTTATTGAACAATGGCCTCAGGTCAAGTGTTTGTCCATAAAACCAGGTTGACGCGCCCACGGCACGATAATCAGGAGAAAAATCGGAAGAGTAATACGTCAGGTCTTCCAGTTGGAGCACGTCAAAAGACTGAAATCCGGTCTCAGTGAATGGCAATTGGTGAAATGTGTTGGCTGTGATCTGGTACTCCACTTTATTCTCGATGGCTGCCGCATTGCTGCGCCAGACGTCGGCGCCAATCTTTTCGCACTGGTTGCGCAGGACCGCCGTCAGCTGCGGATTTCGCAGATCGTCTTCAGTGAGAATGAATAAGCGATGAATCTTTCCGCCGCTGTCAATGAACCGTCGATTCGCGCGGACATAGTCGTTGAAAGTGTCAGTGGTCCAGTATTGCCAGTAGTGATCCACCACCCAGACTTCAATCACGCGATGCGGATCGCGACCTAGCGTATTGGCATAATCATCCAACAGTTGCGTCAACCGCTGAAGTGTATGGCTGCTCTGGGTCTCGTGTACAGGCTCTTTGGGGCCCTGCTTCCACAAAGCCCAAGCCTCAGAGATGTGATCTGAAAGCACGAGTTTCCATGCTTCCGTGTGGCTATGCCACCACCAAAGAGGCGTGGCGATTAACACAAGTATCAGCACTAGTGAGATGGAGATCTTGATCCAGCGCCAGGAGAACCACGCAGGCAATGGAGATGTTTTCGGCGGAGGAGCCGGCGGTAGGACGGGGTTTGCGCCGCCGGATAAGCTTCTTGGGGGACGGGTCTTAGGAGGTGGGTCATTGGGAACCCTTGGCTTGGGCGGAGCATTCCGCCAAATCAGAGAGCCAATCTTCGTTTTAATTTTTACCCATAGCAATCGATCTCTGTAAATGACGAGCGCAACAATAGCCACCACGGCCACACTAATAATCAGGACGACTTTTTCAATATTCATGCCGCTGATTCCCCTCCGACGTTCCAGTCCAGGAAAACCTGCCAACAGATGGGCCGACAAAAACCCTAGTGATTAGTGACATGGGACGACAAAACGTTTCGTCCCATGGATCGTTAACCGTCACCGTTCACGGCATCCGGATAAATCCGTGCTGATTACCCAGGGAGTCAAGATAAGCACCAACGATGATACCGCCAGGATTTATGCCGGTTGCAGCAGTGTTGGTAGCACCGGGAAAGTCGAACGACGTGAAAACGCCGCGTTTCAGCAGAAAACCGTGTCCGACGTCGGCTGCATCATTGTATTCACCAACACTATCGCCCTCGAAGTTACCTCCTCCAACAAAGGTAAACGTCGAACCTGGAAAATCGATTGTGGTGAATATCCCCATGCCTTTCTTGAGCCCGCTCGCAAGATAGACCGTCATGCTCTCATCCAGAAAACCCGGGCTCACGTAAAAGAAAAGCGCCTTTTGCCAGCGCGAAGCCGTGTAACCAGTTTCTTCCATCAGTTCACGCTTGGCGGCGGCAAGATGATTTTCGCCCGGGTCAACGCGTCCTGCAGGCAGTTCCCACATGCGTCGGCCCGCTGCATAGCGATATTGACGCTCCAGCAGCACCAGTGGCATGCGTCCTGAATCATCCAGCGGCAGCACAACGATCGATCCGGAATGCCGGATCACGTCACGCCGGGCCCGAACGTTGCCGGGCTCTTCCACTTCATCGGTCATCACACTGAAAACAGGTCCACGGAAAGCGGTCTTCGAAGAGATCACGCGCACAAGCGAACTGGATTTTTTGCGGGTTGCAGGCATGGATTCAATAGTACCAAGCACTCGGTGGTCAACGCTCAGCGTTCAGATCTGAACTTGCCGACATGAGTGCGGACAAATGTCCGATTCGCTTATTTTCGCGTTCATTCGTGGCTAACTGGCTTCCTGATCACTCGCGATTACGTTGAAGTCTGATCTAACGATTCTTGCTCTCCGCGTCTTCCGTTCCTCCGCGTTTCAAAGATTTCAATTTTGGCATTCGCAGCAATCTTGATATTCTCGCGTTGAATGGCACACAGGCGGTTGGGCAAGTCAACTATCACGCTGATCGGCGCGGGCAATCTGGCCCAGGCGCTTGGGCCTGCGCTCAAAGCGGCGGGATACCAGATTGATTTCGTCGCCGCACGTGAAACCGCATCATCCCGCCGGCGCGCTGCCATGCTCGCCCGGCTTCTGGAAGCGCGCACGCTGTCTCTCAGCAACGCCGGTCCGAGTTCAGACATAATATGGATCTGCCATACCGACGACGCGCTGACCGAAACCGCAAAACTACTCGCACGCAAACCTGGATGGTCCGGCAAGATTGTTCTTCATTCCAGCGGCGCGCTCAGTAGTGATGTCCTGTCGGCGCTGAAACGCAAAGGCGCACACACGGCTTCCCTGCATCCCATGATGACGTTTGTTCCCGGCGCAACGCCAAAGATGGAAGAAGTTCCGTTTGCCGTGGAGGGTGACAGCCGCGCTGTCTCAGTAGCCTGCAGGATCGTTCGTGACATGGGCGCGGAAAGTTTTGCTATCAAGAAAGCCGCCAAGCCGCTGTACCACGCGCTGGGATCGTTCTCTTCGCCTTTGATCGTGGCCGCACTGGTAACGGCGGAACGCGTAGGCCGCGGCGCCGGACTCACTGCCAGCCAGACCCGCCGCGTGATGACGCCGATACTCCGCCAGACCATGAAGAACTATGCTGAACGCGGTGCAGCAGCAGCCTTCAGCGGACCTATCAAGCGTGGCGACTTGAACACCGTGCTTCGCCACTTGAAAGAACTCAAGCGCGTGCCCGGCGCCAGCGAAGTCTATCGCGCGCTGGTTAAGTCGGCGCTGATGGATCTACCCGCAGCGAACCGTAAAGCGCTGATGGCGCTTATAACAAGGTCGTAAGCGCACCGCGCGTCACATGAGGGAACCTTCGGCAGTTTATAACTCTGAGATTGGAATCACGCGCTCCCGTGCGTTGGCTTTTCTTTAGGTCTTCGCGCTAGGCCACCATTTGCCAGTTTCTTGACTCTTCCAGAAGATCATCTTCTGGAGTACACTTCCCATATGCCTAAACGCGGTGCAAAACCACTGGAAGGCGAGGTGCTGCAGGGGACCCTCGATTTACTGGTCCTGCAAACTCTCGTGATGGGCCCCGCCCATGGACATACGATCGCTTATGCTATCGAGCACCGCTCTGACGATGTGCTGCAGGTGGAACACGGGTCACTCTATCCGGCATTGCACCGGCTGGAAGATCGCGGATGGATTTCCTCATTCTGGGGAACGTCAGAGAACAATCGCAAAGCCCGCTTCTACCGATTGACCAGATCCGGCAAGCAGCAACTTGCCAGGCAAACCAGCCGGTGGGACGAACTGGTGCAGGCTGTAAACCGCGTTCTGCGCACCACCGCCGAGTAGTTTCATGAAGTTGACGAGATTTTTTCGAAGACGCCACTGGGACCAGGAGCGCACCCGGGAACTTGCTTCTTATCTGGAAATTGAAACCGCTGAAAACATCGCCCGTGGCATGCCTGCTGAGGTCGCAGCGACCGAGGCCCATCGCAAACTCGGCAACACCACCCGCGTCCGCGAGGAGATTTATCGCATGAATAGCCTGGGCTTTCTGGAAACCATCTGGCAAGACATTCGTTATGCTGCGCGCATGCTCCGCAAGAACCCTGGGTTTACTTTAGTTGCCGTACTGACGCTTACTTTGGGAATCGGCGTCAATACGGCGATCTTCAGCATGGTTGACTGGCTGGTCTTTCAGCAATTGCCGGTGCAGGCCCCAAAAGAACTTACCTACCTCGGGTTCTCGCTCGGAGGGGCGTTTCATAATGACCGCCAATTCTCCTTTCGCGAATACCAGGCAATACGCGAGGGCTGTGGGGACCGGTTTGCTGAGCTCTCAGCCGCGGCATTTGGTGGCCAGATTGGCCCTGATGGAATGACCTTTCAGGGCGTCACCCGTCCTGTAGAGACGTTCTTCGTCAGCAGCAACTTCTTTTCTCTTCTTGGACTCAAGCCTGCCCTCGGGCGCTTCTTTGAGCCAAGTGAAGGCAATACGGCTGGCGCCGATCCTGTTGTAATTCTGGCCTGGGAATATTGGCAATCACGCTTTCACGGCGATCCTCAGATCATTGGCAAAGGGGTATCCATCAATGGCCACCCCGTCACGGTCATTGGCGTGGCGCCTAAAGGGTTTGTGGGACCCACCCCAGCGATACACATGCATGCCTACTTGCCGCTTGGCATGCTGGTGATCGACGCGGGAACTTCCTCCGATTTCCTTTCTCGCCCGGAAAGCCGTCCATTCATGATTTTTGCCCGGCTCAAGCATGGCGGCAATGTGAACCAGGTCAGGCCTGCGCTCGCGATTGTGGGTGAGCGGCTTTTGAAAGAGAATCCCCGGCCTGACGAAAAAGCCGGCAGTTTGAAGGCAAATATATTGCGCCCTCCCGCGCTCTTCAGCACAGAAGGCAGCAATCCACTAGTAAAGTTCGCCACCATGCTGCTGGTGCTAGGAATCTTTGTCCTATTGCTCGCATGCCTCAATGTCGCCAACCTTCTGCTGGTGCGGGCAACTCTGCGGCGTGGTGAGATGGCTTTACGTGCGGCACTGGGTGCGGCACGGGGGCGTCTTGTTCGGCAACTGATCACGGAAAGCGTTTTGCTGGCTCTCATTGGCGGAGCTGGCGGAATTGCTGTTGGACTGGTTGTCACGCGCATGCTGGCATCGCTCAATTTTCATACTGCTCTTCCCGTTTCCCTTGACCTCCACTTCAGCTGGCTGGTATTCACCTTTGCCTTCGCTATCGCGCTGGTCGCCGGGCTCATTGTTGGTGTTGTTCCGGCATTGCGGGCCTCGCGCCACAACCTGAATGATGTGCTGCATGAGAGCCAGCGCACCAGCAGCGGAGGCCGGCAGCGACTACGTAATATTCTGGTGATTGCGCAGGTTGCCGGCGCCATGACGCTGCTCATTGTTGCAGGATTATTTACGCGGAGCCTGCGCGGCGTTCAGCACGCCGACCTTGGTTTTGATCCGCATCAGGTTACCAACTTTACCCTTGACGCCAATCAGATCGGTTATCCGCAAGTCCAGGGCGAGCGGTTCTATCGCGAACTCCTTTCCCGCGTGCGTACGCTGCCCGGAGTTCAATCCGCCAGTCTGTCCGCATGGCTTCCTATGGGTGATACTCAGTTTGGAGGAAGAATTGATATCTCAGGATTTGAAACTCCCAAAGGCCAGCCTCGCCCTTCAGCGCTGTATAACGCCGTGAGCCCCGGATATTTCCAGACAATGGGCATCTCCATCCTGCGTGGGCGTGATCTTTCCGATGCCGATTCAGCAGTTGCTCAACACGTTGCCCTTATTAACCAGGCCATGGCAGACAAGTACTGGGCAGATAAAGATCCTGTGGGCCGCCAGTTTTCACTCCCGGATGATCCCGGCCATCCGATTCAGATTGTGGGTGTGGTGCGTAATTTCCGAATGGTAGATCCCTATAGCCCGATTGATCCAGCGTATTTCGTGCCGCTGGCGCAACATTACTTTGCCACCCAGACACTGCAAATCCGCGTAGCAGGTGATCCCAATTCCTTCATCAGAAATATTGTCAGTGCCATAGACACACTCTCTCCAGCTATGCCGGTCTATGGCATCGGCAGCATGACCAAAGCGCTCAACGGCCTGAATGGTCTGTATGGCTTTCAGTTGATTGCAATGCTGACCGGCGTTCTTGGGTCCATGGGACTGGTTCTGGCAACTGTAGGAGTGTTTGGAGTTATGTCTTACTCTGTCAGCCAGCGCACCCGTGAAATCGGCATACGCATGGCGCTGGGCGCCCAGCGAGGACAAATTCTCAGTCTTATTGGCCGGCAGGGAATTCTGGTTATATTGTCCGGAATTGTTGCCGGCCTGCTGGTTGCCTTCGCCCTGGGACAGTTGATTCAGGATTTCCTGGTCGGCGTGGGCGCGGCAGATGCTGTTACCTATATTACGATTTCGGCATTGCTCGCGGCCGTGGCGCTTGCGGCTTGCTTTGTGCCCGTCCGTCGCGCAGTGCGAGTCGATCCAATGGTGGCGCTCAGGAATGAATAAACGTCTGGTCAACTCGGTTTTTCTGAAATCTCGAGCATAGCGAGAGATCGCTATAGGCACAACGACATCATTCGCAAATTGTGTGGAGAGTTTATGTCAATAGGGGATACCTTGCTTCGCGAGGGATCTCAGAAAAAAGCTAATACCAAGTACTAAATACTGAAAAGCTTAGTCTAACTGCTACCTCTCGTGAACAAATGCCCGAGCTTTTCTTTCTTGGTATTCAGATAGCGCTCAGACGCGGCGTGCGGTTCGACTTCGCACGGCACGCGTTCTACCACTTCAATGCCTGCCGCTTCCAGCGCAGCAACCTTCTGCGGATTGTTGGAAAGCAACCTGACCTGCTTCAATCCAAGCTCTTTCAATACCTCTGCCGGTAGCTGAAACTCGCGATGGTCGGCCTTAAAGCCCAATTTCTCATTCGCCTGCACCGTGTCGAGACCCTGGTCCTGCAAACCGTAAGCTTGCAGCTTGGCCATCAGCCCGATGCCGCGGCCCTCTTGCATTTCATACAGTAAAACGCCTGCTCCGGCCTGAGCGATTAGCGACAAAGCCATTTCCAGTTGCTGGCGGCAATCGCAGCGCAACGAGCCGAAGACATCTCCTGTAAGGCATTGTGAGTGGATTCGCACCAGCGGTGGCGCAGCATGGATATCGCCGAAGACAAGCGCCACAGCTTCTTCCTTGCGGCGATCGGCGGCGGAACCGGGATCAAAATGGCCTTCAAAGCCCATAATGCGGAAGTGTCCCCAGCGCGTGGGAAAATCGGCTTCAGCCATTTTGTGGAGTGTAAAATCGGAACTCACGTTTTTATTATAGACATTTAATCTCGGTGGAGCTTACTTCTCCGCCTTGGCTGGCCAATGCGTTAAATGGTCGGCTGCTGCTTGTATAAGAGTTTTCTTCGGCTGAAAATCACCATAAGCGGTGGTGGAAATCCACCAGCTCTGCTTTTTCTGCGCAAGCGCCTCACCATAAATGCTTGAGTACACGGGCTCATGCAGCCGGCGCGGTTGGCATGTGAAGTGTAGTGCTCATCCTAATGCCGACCGCATTCTGTGGCGAATTTTTTTATCTTGAATGCGGCCGTCGCATCGCATGAACCGCTCCTTCGATTCCCGTTTTGGAACTTCCTGCTAAAAGTAACCAAGACGTGAGTAGCTGGAATCAAACCAACGCGCCTTCGGCGTATCTAACACCTGCCAAATCCGGTGCAGGCATCGGGCCCCATTCAGGAGGAAATCAAGCATGAAATTCAGGTCTCTTTACCTCATGCTCGTAGTGTTTTTTCTGGGCGTGGCGGCAACCGTCCAGGCAACGGACAATCTCGCGACCAGAGGAGTCGTAGTAACCCGTGACATCGTAGTTCCGGCGGGAACTTTAATGACGTGCACGCTTGACGAACCCAAGTTCTCTTCCGCCACGGTCAGTGTCGGCGATCCATTTCTTTGCCACCCGCGGGCCATGCAGCAGTTTGGCCAATCGGTGTTCCCGCGCGGGAGCTACATCGTAGGACATCTGGAAGCCGATAAAGATCCCGGCCACTTCGTGGGCAAGGGTTACCTCAAACTGGCCTTTGATCGCATCGGCCTGCCCGATGGCGATGTGCCTCTCGCGGCCAAAATGATTGCGGTCGCCGGCTTTAACGTTGACCGGAACGGAAAGATCATCGGCCACGGTCATGCCACGCGAGATACTGTCGAATGGATGCTGCCTCCGCTGTGGCCATGGAAGGTGCTGAGTCTCCCTGCGCGCGGCCCGCGTCCCACGCTCAAGGGCGAAGCTCAGGTCACGCTGCGCGTAATGGATGACCTGATCATCGCCCGCACGGTGCGTGAATCCACCCTGCCGCCGCCGACTCCCGGCTGGCGCCGTTTTGGCGAGCAGCCCAGTTCGTTTACCCCGTCCCCAGCGGCGCCACCCAGGACATTTGCAGCCATGAGCTATCAGCCCGCGGCAAGTGTGGTGCCGGCGTCTGCGACGATGATCGAAGTGGACAATCAGGTGGTTTCTGCAATTCCCGCAGCGTTGACTCCCGACAGCCGTCCAGCGCAGGCCATTGTCGTCAAAGTGACTGACTCAGCGGCGATCCCGGTTCAGGAAGATGCTGCGTCTTCCCACCGCACTGTCTGGCCGGCGAATGCAACTTTGTTTGCGCTGGCCGATGGCTCTGTCTTTCCGGCCACCGAGTACTGGCGCGATCAAAACCAGCTCTTGTACGTCTCGGGCACCAACAAGGGCACGGTCGCTTTGCGCGACATCGATTGGAGTGTAACAACCAGGCTCAACAGTGCGCGCAACGTACGCGTTCTATTGCGTAGCGCGCCGGCAGTAAACTAGCCAAGGAGCAAGTATAGAACCCTGTTGAGGGCGTGAGGACGCTGGCACCAGACCCAGGACCTTACGCCCGCGACAACATGCTACTATGACCTTGTGATTCCCTTCGATACCACGCCGGAAATCGCAGCCATGCAGGCACGTATTCTGGACGCAATGTCCGGGGAACAGCGTGTTTTGATGGCCTTTGAAGCCAATCACCACGTTCATGAACTCGCCAAACAACGCATTCGCGATGAGCACCCTGATTGGCCGGAAGACAAAGTTACCCGAGAGTTTTTACGTTCGCTCTTCCCTCCTGGCAAAGCACGGCAAGGGTTCTAATGAGCTACGTTGAAGTGCTCCGCTCTATCGTTCCAAAACTGGAGCTGAGCGAAATTCCCTACATGATAACGGGCTCGACCCCGCCGCTTATTATGGACTAGGCAGAGCGACCTACGATCTCGACGTCGTCAAAATGGGCGAATCAGAGCGGCAGGTCTGGGACGCCGCAGTTGTTCTGGAAAAGCGCCGAACTAGACTCGATCTGCCTTACATCGAAAAATGGGCAGATGAACTCGGCCTCGGCGCGCAATGGTCTCAGGCCCGCCGACTTGCCGACTTAGCTTAGATTATTTTATGCCCCTGCATTGATCTCTCATCCCAAATGCGGATAACATGGCCGTGCGGGTCAGCCAGCTCAGCGCCGTATCCCCAATAGAATTTCTGCGGCGGGTGCAGAAACTTAACACCTGAAGCGCTCAGCCAGCCATAGCTTTCATCGACGCTTGCGACCTGAAAGTAGTTGATGCACGCGCACGCGGCCAGCCCGCCCTCAATCTGATCCAGGAAGAGTGTCAGGCCGCTGTCATCCTGCATGGCGGCCACGCCCAGCTTCGCATCGCCACCGTCAGGAACTTCAAATTCAACTTTCAGGCCAAAATGTTTCTGGTACCAATCGCGCGAGGCTCGCCAGTCCCGCACCGCAATCCTGATGTGATCAAGCTTCACCATCAGGGGGGATTGTAGACCTCCTGCAACACTGCCTTGCCGTATCGAAACACCCTGTCTGAGCAAGAAATCAGGACTGACTATTTTTTAAGATAAATAGCCGGACTGAGCTAATCTCAGTATTAGCGTGCAATTTTTATGCTCATAAGCGTACTTAAGACACGGAAGTGAGCCCAAGATGAACCGATTGAAACTCGCTTTCATAGCTGCGTCATTCCTTTGGTGTTTATCGAACGTGGCCTATGCGCAAAGCAGTGGCGAATCCCCTGACTCGCAAGTTCCCACCTTATCGTCACGCTCAAATTTAGTGCTTGTGCCCGTGCTGGTAAAAAGCAAGGCAGCCAAGGTTGTCTTTTCACTCACGGCTGAAGATTTTACCCTCACGGATAATGGCGCTCCGCAGGCTGTTCGGATTGAAGATGGCGCTCTCGGGCAGCCCCTCGCGCTGGCTGTCATCGTGCAAACCGGAGGGCAGGGCGCGGCGCACCTGCCGGATTATCGCCATCTGGGGGCGGTGCTCGATGCGGTCATCGGCGGCGTTTCCCATCGCATTGCTGTGATCGCTTTTGACAGCCAGCCACGCGTCGAGCAGGATTTCACCCCTGACACGGATGCGGCGGCGGGCGCGATTGCCGATCTTCCCGAAGGCGATATGGGCGCGGCGATTCTTGACGCACTCAAGTTTGGCATTCAGCTGCTCCGCAATCAGCCGCTGGCCTATCGGCGTGCCGTGCTGCTCTTTAGTGAAACCGCGGATGGTGGCAGCGAGACGAGCCTGGAAGATGCTGTTCGTGCGGTTGAGGAAACAAATACCGCGATATATGCTTTCGGCTTTTCGACCACACAGGCTGCGGTGAAACACGAAACATCAAAGCTCCCTGCGCCGGGAGGAACCGCCTACTCACGCGAACCATACAAGCAGGGTGGCTGCATGAGCAAAGATCCAAATGCCGATCCTGACGCGCATGGCAAGCGCGCCGCGCAGGCGCTCAATTGCGCAGGCGATCTGATCCCGCCATTGCGGCTGGCGCGGATTGCATTCCTCGCAGCAAAAGACGGCCTCAAGCGCAACGTGCCTGAGTCCGTGGCGCAACTGACGGGTGGCGAGTACTTTGCCTTCAAAGACTCGAAGAGCCTTGCCCAGCACCTGATCACTATCTCCAACGATGTCCCAAACTATTATTTCCTGAGCTTCCATCCTCAGTCGTTGCACCCGGGTCTCCACGCGCTGGAGCTGAAAGTGAAGAACAAGCCAGAGTACAAAGTGAGGGCGCGTAAGGGATATTGGGTGAATCCAGAGATGGAACAACCGAAGAAGTAACTCCTCACGCGATATACTTATCGGTTCATTCATCTGTCCCGGAGGACGCATATGGCTTCATCCGCAGTCAGTTTTGCCAAGGAAAATCAGCAGCGCTTTTTAGGCGAGCTCAAAGACCTGCTTCGCATTCCCAGCGTAAGCACCGCGCCGGAACACAAAGAAGACGTCCGCCGCGCCGCCATGTTCGTCGCCGATGAGTTGCGCCGCATCGGCATGGAAAATGTTGAGGTCATTCCCACCAAAAACCATCCGCTGGTCTATGGCGACTGGCTGCACGCGCCGGGCAAGCCGACCGTGCTCTGTTACGCGCACTATGACGTTCAGCCGCCCGATCCGCTGAATGAATGGCTCACGCCACCGTTTGAACCCACCGAGCGCAACCAAAATATTTACGCCCGCGGCGCAGTCGACGATAAAGGCCAGCTCTGGATGGAGGTTAAAGCTCTTGAAGCGCTAATGCGCGGCAACGGCGGTAAACTGCCGGTCAATGTAAAGTGCATTTTTGAGGGAGAAGAGGAAGTTGGAGGCGAGTCGATTGCGGCTTACATCCGCGCGCAAAAAGCCAAACTGAAAGCCGACTTCGCGCTGGTATGCGATACCGAGTTGTTCGCGCCCAACCTTCCCACGTTGTGCGTGGGGCTGCGCGGTCTGGTCTATACGGAGATTGAAGCCGTGGGCGCCAAGACCGATTTGCATTCCGGCATGTACGGCGGCGCAGCGCCAAATCCGTTCTTTGCGCTGATTGAGATCATCAGCAAGCTGAAAGATTCCAAAGGCAAGATCCTGATACCCGGCTTCTATAAGGGCGTGAAGGAACCGAGCAAAGACGAACTCAAGGCCTGGAAAAAGCTTCCCTTTAATGAAGAGCACTATCGCAAGACTGAAGTCGGTTCAAAAGTGCTCACCGGCGAACCCGGCTACTCCGTGCTTTATCGAACATGGGCGCGTCCGACATTGGAAGTCCACGGCATGCCCGGCGGCTTTACCGCTCCCGGCGCCAAGACGGTAATACCTGCCCGCGCTTTCGCCAAAGTCTCCATGCGTCTGGTGCCCAATCAGGACCCTGATGATGTCTTGAAGAAATACACCAAGTTCGTAAAGAAGCTCACGCCCAAGGGAATTGATACCAGCATCAAAATCTTTAGCAAGGGCCCGGCGTGCGTGGTGGGCACCAATAATCCATTCATCAAGGCTGCCACGCAGGCATTACATGAGGTCTTCAAGAAAGACACGGTCTTCATCCGCTCCGGCGGCTCTATTCCCATCGTCACCGATTTCCAGGACGTGCTCAAAATTCCCAGCGTGATGATGGGCTTTGGCCTGCCCGATGACAACCTGCACGCACCGAACGAAAAATTCCACATTCCCAACTTCTATCGCGGGATAGAGAGCATCATCAGGTTCTTTGAGAAGTTGGGAGCGTAGATAAGATCGGGGATCGGATGATTGAAGCAGAACCATTCCTGGCTGGAGACTGCCATGAGTGGCCCAATTGCTCTCAATGTGATAAAAATTCCGTTCCTCTTTATGTCCCTCAGAGTCGCGCGTGGCGTTTACAACCCGGAGAAAGATCGTTTCCACTATTACGTCTCTTTCAAGCCCACTCTCGATCCTACCGAGGAGGAGCGCGACGTTGAACGCAGCCATTTGGTGGAAGTTGCCATTTCCGTTACCGAAACCGGCGAGCTGGCTGATTTAGCTTTTAGCCTGCCTGAGCCCTGCCGCAGCCGCCGGTCTCTGGAATATCTCAACCGCACGCACTCTGCCACGCTGATTGAAGAGAAAGTCTTTATCACCGTTCCCGGGATGAACGGCGATTCTGTGCTTCAGGGCAAAGGAACTCTGGAACTGGATGGCGCAGGCAGGATCATGGGACTGGAAATCAACTAAAGATCTGTCGCCACAGGGGTGCAATAAGGCTTCACGTAAGATTTTTTGGTTAAATCCAGAGTCTCTGCTTTGGCAAATCCAGAGTCTCTGCCTTATATTTCCCTCTCGCACGGCCCAAAATTATTGTCCGCCTTAGTTCCCCCTAATACTATGCGCTTCATCCCAATATCTCACTTTATTAGAATGCTTTAAGCCATGAAATCCCTCTGAATCCAGCTACTCTGCTTGGTTTGTGTCGGGTAAGGCTCTCACAGGCCCTAAGCGTCCTCACCGATTTCTCGATGCGCCGGATTCCCGCATAGTGCCGTGCATGATGAACCGATCAAAACTCACAACCATCGCAGGAAAGGCGTCCGTGGCGCTGGCGCTGTTTATCGGCGTGTCCGCGTTTGCTCAAGTTCCCCGCTCGAAACACGTGTACATTGTGGCGGAAGAAAACCGCAGTTATGAAAGGGTCGTAGGCAGCGCTGCCATGCCATACCTGAACGGCCTGTTGGCCAAGGGCGCCGTGGCCACGCAGTTTTATTCCAATGAACACGGCTCGCTGGAGAACTACCTGATCCTGACCTCCGGCCAGTACCTCACCCACAATAACGATACTCTGGCGGTGTTCAATGTCGATAACATCGAACGCCACCTGCTGATCAATGGCATGACTTTTAAGTCCTATGCGCAGACGCTGCCTTTTGCCGGCTATACGGGGCTTTACTCCGGCGCGTACATGAAGCGTCACGCTCCGCTGCCTTATTACACTGACATGGCCAACAGCAGCCTGATCAAGAACCATGTGTCCTCTACGGAACTGGCCAAAGACATTGCCAATGGCACGCTGCCAAACTTCGGTTTCATCACCCCGGACGGCAACAATGACATGCATAACTGCGGCGCGGACCTGAACGCCTGCTTTGCCGTTGCAGATAATTTTCTCAAGAACACCATCGGCCCGCTTCTCGCCAGCGCTCCTTTCCAGCCGGGCGGCGACGGCGTGCTCATCATCTGGGCAGACGAAGCCGATCTTGGTACGGACAATCGCTGCAGTGCAACTGTGCTGACCGGTTGTGGCGGCCACATTCTGGTGGCGATGATCGGCCCGCAGGTGAAAGCCGGATACAAATCGACCACGAACTATCATCACCAAAGCGTTCTGCGGACTGTACTGGAGGCCATGGGAACCACGGCAAACTTCCCAGCTGCCGCCAATACCGCGCCTGACATGCGCGAGTTCTTCAAGGGCAATGGCGGAACTACCGGCACGACAACGGGCGTGGTCCAGGTTTCTTCCCCAACCGCCAGCACGGTCACAGGACCGAACGTAAGCCTTGCCGCGAGCGCAACTGGACCTAACCCGATCACCTTCATGAGGATTTACGTTGATAACGTCAGCGTCGCCTCCGCCTCCGCCAGCAAGATTGCCGCCACAATAAGCATGTCCAAAGCGACCCATTCCGTTGTCTACCAAGCCTGGGACATCAAAGGGAATGTTTACAAAACGGCAAGAACGATTACCGTGCAGTAGCTTCCCGTCGAGGCAAAAGCACGCCGCCAGGGACCTGAAGGCACGCGAAGGAATCACCGGATTTTCCTTTGCCTGCTTGATGTCCCTGGCTTTTTTATTTGGTGTTTGATTCATGGCCTGCAAGATAAAATCATTTGCAAATGGTCCATTCCCAGCTCTCCGGATTTGTTCTTGCGGGCGGCAAGAGCACGCGCATGGGCAAGGACAAAGCCGCCGTCACCCTGAACGGCCTCACCCTGTTACAGCACGCCTTGGCCGCCTTGCGCGAAGTATGCTGTGACGTCGCCATCCTCGGCAAACAAGAGCTGTATGGCGCGCTGGGCCCAGTCTATGAAGACATTGTTCCCGGCTGCGGGCCGCTGGGCGGGATCCATACCGCGCTTTCCAGCTCAAAAACGCAGTTCAACCTGATCATCGCCGTGGACACGCCTTTTCTTGCACCGAAATTTCTCTCCTACATGGCAGAAAGGGCCATCGATTCCAGTGCCATCGTCACTACGCCGGAAATTGATGACTACACGCAGCCGCTTTGTACCGTCTACTCGCTCGACTTTCTTTCCATCGCGGAACAGGCGCTGCGGCAGGGCAACTACAAGATTGTGCCGCTCTTTCCCCGCGACCGGACGCTCGTGATCAAAGAAGCCGAGTTGCGCCAGTTTGCCTTCGCCGCTGATATGTTTGAAAATCTAAACACGCCTGAGGACCTGGCCCGCGCACGGCGCCGTTTCTCCGGTCACGACAAATGAGCAATCTTTCCCAGCATCCTAATTCGGAGCAGAAACCGTACGTCGAGTTCCAGCATGTTTACAAAGCGTTTGGCGATCATAAAGTGCTGGAAGATGTAAGCTTTCAGGTTTTTCCCGGCGAAACGCTCTGCATCCTGGGGCGCAGCGGCGTGGGAAAGTCGGTATCACTCCACCACATCATGGGGTTTCTCAAGCCCGATGCCGGCCGCGTGATCGTGGCATTTGAAGACATCACTGAAGCCACAGAGCTGGAGCTCGAGCGGATCCGCAAGAAAGTAACGATGGTTTTTCAGAACGGCGCGCTGTTCGATTCGCTCACCGTCGGTGAAAACGTCGCCTTCCCGCTCCGCGAACGCCATGATCTCGACGAGCAGCAGATTTATCAGATCGTCGACGGCCTGCTGGACATGGTGGGGGTGAAAGCCATGCGCGATCTTCTTCCCTCCGATCTTTCCACCGGGATGAAGCGCAGCGTCGCCATTGCCCGCGCGCTTTCGGCTCAGCCGGAGTGCATTCTTTATGACGAGCCGACGACGATGGTCGATCCGCTGATGGCGCAGCTTTTGGGCGACCTCATCCAAAAATTGAAGCATCAGCTCAAGCTCACCAGCATTGTGGTGACGCATGACATGCGCCTGGCCAAAAAGCTCGCTGACCGCATCGTGTTTTTGCATGAAGCCCGCGCGATTTTTGTGGGATCAGTGCATGAAATGGAGCGCGCTCAGGAAGAAGTAGTGCAGGAGTTTTTGAAGCTCGATGAATTGATTGTGCCAGGACGAGATGATGGGTATTCGGCGTACACATAAAACCTTGAAACTCAGAGGAAAAGAGGAAGCAGAGGGCTAAGAAAAAGCTTAGGATTTTGGATTTCCGGATGTAAAGCTTTCGTTCTCGTCATATTCCCAGGACAATTAACTTAATTTAGGATCCTCCGCTTCCCCTCTTCCTCCGTGTTTCAAAGGTTTTTCGTCGGCCAAGTAACTACGCCTTCACACGTTTCTCCAGCACTGCCATCAAACTATTCTTCGCTTGGCTGCTGAGCCTGCCGCTTCGCAAAACGTCTTTGATCAAATTGACGGGCAGCTCCGCCGCAAGATGAATCAATCGGCCTGAAGGCGTGTTCTTGTTGCCCAGCAGCGCGGCCTTTACATCATTGCGATAGGACCATTTTGGGTGGCGTGAAACCGCCGGCGCCAGCAGTTCTGTTCCATGCTCGGCTTTCAACACCTTCACAATTGAAACTTCCGTCATCTGCGGATTGGCCAGCGCAGCCTGCATGATGCGCTCTTCTTTATCCAGCAGCAACGCGGCAGCAACGCGGCCTGAAGTGCGCCGCGCCAGCGTCGCTCGCTCGCCCGACGAAATGCTCGCCAGCTTGCTGATAAGCACTTCTTCCGCTGCGCGCTTCACATCGGGTAGCACAGAAGGCAGCAACGCTACCTGCATCAGCTCAAAGGTATAGAGATGACGGATGGTGGGCACTGAAACATGACGCGGGGTTCGCTGATGTGTCACCACAGCCATGCGTACTTTTCGCTGCCGCATGAGCGGGCCATTCTTGCTCAGCCCTTCCAGTGCTTCGCGGGGAAGATCGGGATGTTTGAGCAATGCCTGCGCCAGATCTTCCGTCAGCCGCGCATCAGCAGCAACAGCGGCAAGGATTTCCGGAGCAGAATCGTGCACCAGTCGCTCCAGATCGGCATCGGCAGGCAAAGCAATTTTCTTGGTTTCACTCCGAACACGCGGCGGTTCAGGCTGCTCCGGGGCTTCCTGGCCGCTTTCATTCTCGTGTGTTGCCCACTCGCTCATCGCCTCACTCCGCGTTGCGCGGCAATTTCCAGGGCTCCCAGCACTGGACGCACAAACGCAAAGCTCACGGCAGCTTGCGGCTGCTCCGCTTTCATGGCTTCCTTAAATGCCTGCCTCACCAGCGGCGATCCCTGAAGCACGCCGCCTGCCAGCGCAACCGGAACCACGCCTCCATCCGGCCACAGCCGATTGATAACTGCACTCGCCAGCCCAGCCAGCGCCTTGCCCGCACGATCCGTAATCGCCCGCGCACTCGCATCACCATGTTCTGCGGCATTCACCACTGGCCCAGCCAGCTCGGAGAATTTCGGCTCGGAAGAATTTGCCAGCCGGATCACCTCCTCTGGCGCGACTTTCCAGCAATCGGCGATCGCGGCGAGCAGGCCGTTGCTCCTGCCGAAATCAAACGCATGCAGCGCTTCCGTTACCGCTTCCCTGCCCACCCAGAACGCAGAGCCTTCGTCGGACACATTTGGTCCCCAGCCGCCGGCGCGCGCTGTTTCACCGTTCTGGTTGCGTCCGAAGGCAATTGATCCTGTGCCGGAAATCACCAGCACGCCGGGTGACGTGCCGAACGCGGCGCGGTGAGCAATCACGTGGTCGCCCGCAACGTAGATGGTGGAATTTGGTATTAGTTCGCGGATGGTCTGTTGTGCCCAATGCACCGCCTCTGCCAGTGACGCTCCCGCCATACCGATGCACACATGCTGAATTGTCGCTGGATCTACACGAGCAGTGTCTGTAGCCTGGCGTATCACCGCCTGAAGATTTTCCCGGCCGCGCTCTTTGCCCACGCGGGCCAGTTTGCAGCTTGCACCCGTGGCCTGGCCCAGCAGCTCCGCGCCATTGCTCACGGCGCAGTCTGTCTTGGTGCCTCCGGCGTCAATACCCAGGTACAGTGGCATGATTGGACTTTAATTCATCTTCCCACAACTTTTACTTTTGCTTTCAGGCATTTTTCCCGAATAATGGCTTGGCAGACAAAACCATTCATGCGATTGCAAATTGTTGACCTGGCCATTATCGCCCTTTATCTCATTAGTATTACTTTTTTTGGGCTAAGGTTTCGCAAAT
This sequence comes from Candidatus Angelobacter sp., assembly GCA_036496525.1. GTDB lineage: Bacteria > Acidobacteriota > Terriglobia > Terriglobales > Acidobacteriaceae > Angelobacter. Next base: position 22,692 of record DASXKZ010000321.1, on the reverse strand, counting down.
CTCAAAGGTCGCTGCGAGATTATTTTCTGGCCGATCGCAACATACCGTGGTGGGCCATTGCTCTCTCAATTGTTGGCGCTGAAACCAGCACGCTCACGGTCATCGGCACGCCGGGTATTGCCTATGGCGGCAACTTCGGCTTTCTCCAGCTTGTTTTCGGCTACCTGCTGGGACGCGTTGTCGTCAGTTTGATTTTTATCCCACAATATTTTCGTGGTGAAATGTTCACCGCCTACCAGCTCATTGACCGCCGCTTCGGAAAGCAACTGCATCGTATCACTGCGGGCGTTTTTCTCGTTACACGGGCCGCCGCTGAAGGCGTGCGCGTATGGGCCGTCGCCATCGTGATCAGCATCGCTCTGGGGACCGGAGGCGTTACTTCCGTCGCCATCGTCATGGCGCTCACGCTCATTTATACATTTGAAGGTGGCATGGCTGCCGTCATCTGGACAGATGTCATTCAGCTCGCCATCTACATTGGCGGCACGATGATTGGCTTTATGACGCTGCTGCATCTGGTGCCGGGCGGCTGGCCTGCCATCCACGCCATGGCTTCCGGCGCGGGCAAACTACAGGTCTTGGATTTCTCTTTCAATTTCTTCAAAACTTACACATTCTGGGCCGGGCTGATCGGCGGCATGTTCCTGAACACCGCCACGCATGGCACTGACCAGCTTATGGTCCAGCGCCTGCTCGTCGCACGCAACCAGCGCGACTCCCGCACTGCGCTGCTCTTTAGCGGCGGCGTAATTCTGATTCAGTTCACGCTGTTTCTGCTGGTCGGTGCGGGGCTCTGGGTTTTCTACCGCCAGTTTCCTCCCACCGGCCACTTCGCAACTAATGACTATGTTTTCCCCACATTCATTGTGGAGCACATGCCGCGCGGCATTGCCGGACTGCTAATTGCGGCCATCCTGGCTGCGGCCATGTCCAACCTCAGCGCAGCGTTGAACTCGCTTTCTTCCACCACGATGATCGATTTCTACCTGCGTAGGAAGCCGGAAACTTCTGACAGCAAACGGCTCGGGCTTTCGCGCATTGCCACTGTGGTCTGGGGCATCGCTCTGTTCGGGCTGGCGCTGGCCTCGCGCTATGGCGGCAACGTGCTGGAAAAAGGCCTGACCATCGCTTCACTGGCTTATGGCGGATTGCTCGGTGTATTTCTGCTGGGGCTTCTCACGCGTCGCGCCACCCAGAAAGGCGCAATTGCTGGTATGCTCTGCGGACTGGCTTTGAACATTTATATCTGGGGATGGACGCATATCGCCTGGACCTGGTACGTAACGTTTGGTTCCATCACCACGTTTGTGGTGGGATATCTGGCAAGCCTTCTGGAGGCCGAGAACGATGCAAAGCGCGCCCAAACCAGCGCCTGACCTGCTGCGCGAGCTGAACGCCTGGCACTCGACGGCAATTGTCGTCGGCACCATCATTGGCAGCGGAATCTTTCTTGTTCCTGCCGAAATGATGCAGGCAGTAGGCTCGGCACGCCTGGTGTATCTCGCATGGATCGTCGGCGGCCTGCTTTCTTTCTTTGGCGCTCTCACTTACGCTGAACTTGGCGCTGTACGCCCCTGGGCCGGCGGCGAATACGTTTACATCCGCGACGCTTACGGTCCATTGCCCTCGTTTCTTTATGCCTGGACGTGGTTTCTCATCGCCAAACCTGCATCCATCGCCAGCGTAACCAGCGGATTGGTCCGCGTGCTGGGTAATTTCTCAGCCTTTAGTTTTCTTCCTCATCCAATATTTGCCCTGCAAGGCGGTTACCAGCTCACCTACGGGCATCTGCTCGCCATCGGCGCAACCATCCTGATCTCTGCACTGAATTACCTGGGCGTGCGCAAGGCTGGAAACTTTCAGCTGGTAATGACCACCCTCAAAATTGTGATGATCGTCGTGATCATTGCAGCCGGCTTCAGCGCCACCAGCGGAAGCTGGAGCAACTTTGGCACTACGTTTCTTGGTGCCAAAGGCGGAATGGCCGGCTTTATGGCTGCGCTGGTCGCGGCCCTCTGGGCTTACGACGGCTGGAATGACCTCAACATGGTGAGCGGTGAGATTCGCAATCCTGAGCGAAGCATTCCCATAGCGCTGATAGCCGGCGTGGCGATTGTGGCTGTGCTTTATATCGGCGTAAACGCTGCGGTACAGTTTGTAATGCCGGCCGCAGCAGTAGCGGCGTCACCCGTACCTGCTTCATCGGCAACGCTGATTGCAATTGGCCGTTCGGGCGCTCTGCTGGTATCTGCCGGTATGGCTCTCTCTATGTTCGTAACGCTCAACGGCACCATCATGAGCGGCGGACGCATTCCGTTTGCCGTTGCCCGCGATGGATATTTCTTTAAGGCGCTGGCTGAAGTTCATCCGCGCTTTCATACTCCGTCGCTGGCTCTCATCGTCCAATGCGTAATGGCCATTGCGCTTCAGTTGGGAGGCGGATCGTTCCGCGACTTCCTTGAACTCGCGATTTTCTCCGAATGGCTTTTCTATATGATCGCAGCCAGCACCATATTCGTTTTTCGTGTCCGTGAACCGAACGTATCGCGCCCGTACAGCACGTGGGGCTATCCCGTTGTGCCGGCGCTATTCGTCGTGGCCGCCGCAGTCCTTCTCTATTTCACGTTCATTGACAAGCTGCATCATTCACTGATCGGTACGATTGTGATGACGCTGGTGATGCTGGCAGGAGTTCCGGTGTTCTGGTATTTTGCGAAACAAAACAAACAGAAGGCATCAGCATTGTGAGTAGCGTGGGCACAGACACTCAACACGCGACACCCGCTTCTCAAGCTGTCTGTGCCGATTGCGGCGCTCCTCTTGACGGGCCATTTTGTTCCCAGTGCGGTGAACGCGCGCTTGACCGGCATTCCCTGACCTTATCGCATTTCCTTAAACACAATCTCCTGCACGAGTTGAGCCATGTGGACGGCAAGATTTTTCGGACGTTTGGATATCTGGTCTTCCGTCCCGGCTTTCTATCAGCTGAGTATTTTGCCGGACGACGACGCAGATATATCAACCCGGTTCGTCTTTTGCTCACGTGCCTACTGATTCTTGCCGTGCTCGCGCGGACTGGTTCCATGACAATGTCGCTGGGCAAGCTGAGGCTCAACCTGCTTCCTCCCGGTCCCCCTTCGGCGAGCACGATCAACGAGACCATCGCCAAGCTGGATGTTTTTGGAATTCTGAATAGCTTGATGGAAAAGGAGTCGCGCTCCAAAGACCTGAAGAGCGCTGCCACGGTAGAGAAGTTCAATCACGAACTGAAAACGTACGCCACTGCACTTTCTTTTTGTAATGTGCTCCTGCTCTCAGGGTTTCTGGCCATTGTTTACCGCAGGCGCAGGTCGCTCTATGTGGAGCACCTGGTATTCAGCCTACATCTGGCATCTTTTGTGCTTTTGTTCAGCATACTGCCGACGCCATTGTTCTGGATTCTCGTCTTGCTGCTCAAGGGTTCTGCCGTAAAAACCGCAGCCGGAATACTCGCGTTCCTGCTCTTGTCGGTTGAGATGATCTATCTGTACAAAGCTCTTCTTCGCTTCTACCGGCCTGATCTCGCCCAGACCATCCGCGGGTGGCCCATGCCGGCATGGGCGACAAGACTGGCGGTGATGGCGATCTTTTTTGCCAACTCAGTCTTTATCACTTTGACGTACGGAGCGGGCGCAGCCATTGTCCTATGGCGGCTTTGACCAGTGTGGCGGGACTAAACCCTGCTAAACTCCAGCACCTTCTCTTGCGGCCCGGGTTTTGGGGGTGAGAGCCGCTCGTAAACCTTTACATACTCACGCGCAGACACGGCCCAAGAAAAATCTTTTTTCATACCGTTTTGCATCAGCTTGAGCCACGCCGCCTGATCTTTAAATGCCCGCAATGCCTCGTGAATACAGTTCAGCAGCGCCACGCCGGAATATGCGCTGAACCTAAAGCCGGTGCCTTTACCTGTAGTCGGCTCCCACTGCTCAACCGTATCGTCAAGTCCGCCCGTGACGCGGACGATGGGCACGGTTCCATAGCGCAGGCTATACATCTGGTTCAGGCCGCTGGGCTCATAGCGCGAGGGCATCAGGAACAGGTCTGCTCCGGCTTCAATCTTGTGCGCCAGCCCGTTGTCATACGCCACTTTCACGGCGATTTTGTCTGGATGTTGTTTTTGCAGCTTCAGCAGCATTTCCTGGTATTTCTTGTCTCCGCTGCCCAGCACTGTGACGATCAGCGGCAGGCGGGCCAGGTCGCTGCCAATTTCCTCGATCAGGTCAAAACCTTTTTGGGCGGCGAAGCGCGACACAATGCCGATGACGGGCGTATCAATGGGCGCATTTTCCATGCCGAACTGGCGCAGCAGATCGTACTTGCATTCTTTCTTGCCTTGAAGACTCTCAGCAGAATATTGCCGGACAATATACTTGTCTTTCTCCGGGCTCCACTCGTTGTAATCCACTCCATTCACAATCCCGGTCAATGATCCCGCGCGCGTCTTCAGCACGCCTTCCAACCCAAACCCATATTCGCTGGTTTGGATTTCCTGCGCATACTTGCGGCTTACCGTAGTCAAATGGTCGGAGAAAGCCAGCGCGCCTTTCAGAAAATTCACCTTGCCCCAGAATTCCATCTGGTCAATAGTGAAAAGCTCCCACGGCAGCATAAGCAGCGGCAGCGTATCTGGAGGGAAGAGACCCTGATAGCCGATATTGTGGATAGTAAACACCGTTCGCGTAGCGCGGAAAACCGGATCGGCTTCATAACTGGTGCGCAGCAGAATGGGGACCAGCGCTGACTGCCAGTCATGGCAATGGAAAATATCCGGCACGCCCAGCACTTTAGACGCTTCCAGCACGGCGCGGCAATAGAGCGCAAAACGTTCGGCGTTGTCGGGATAGTCGCCCGCGGAAGTTCCGTAAAGCGCTTCACGACCAAAAAACGCCGGATAGTCGATGAAGTAGAATTGCACTCCGGAACGCTTTCCGCCGTCCAGCACCGAGCAAAACCGGTATTGATCGTCAAACGGGACGGTAACGCTGCGCAGCAGCACCTTGGCGTCCGGGAGCTTTGTCTGTTTATATTTAGGCAGGTACACGGAAACGGAATGGCCCAGTTCGGCAAGCGCTTGCGGCAGAGCACCTACAACATCAGCCAGTCCGCCGGTTTTGGCGAACGGCACGCACTCAGAAGCGGCGAAGACAATTTTCACGGGGCCTCCGTGGCAGCAAGCGACAAACGCAGCACAAACCTGCTATAGAAAATTCTAAATGGCGACAACAAAAAGGGCCAATTCGGGAACGGTAAAAAAGCCTAAGTTGGGTCAGAATTTTCTGGCCGACGTGGGCGCCGCGGAGCAGATTGTTGACGCCCTGGGCGACATATCCAATTCCATTGTGGTGGAAATTGGCCCAGGCAAGGGTGCGCTCACGCAGGTGCTGGCGCGCAGAGCGCACCGGTTGATCGCCGTGGAATTGGATCGCATGATGTCCACGGAGCTTCGTTTCAAATATCGCCTGCAACCCCAAGTTGAGATCATTGAAGCGGACGTGTTGAAACTGGATTTCCGTACAGTTCTGAACCGCACCATCGGGCCGCTGAATGATCTGCGCCCGCTCAAGCCTTCCCGGGCGCGTGTGGTGGGAAATCTGCCGTATTACATCACGTCGGACATTCTGCTGCGCCTCTTTGAATTCCATGAGCAGTTTGACGTGATTGTGATCATGGTCCAACGCGAAGTGGCTGATCGCATCGCCGCACGTCCCGGCACACGCGATTACGGCATGCTCTCAGCTACGGCGCAGCTCTATACCAAGGTTGAAAATCTCTTCACGCTGCCGCCGCAAGCATTTCTGCCGCCACCCAAGGTCCATTCGTCGGTCCTGCGTATGGCGGTTGCGCCGCGTTTTGCTGAATTGCAGATCCAGCCGGCAGAATTCATACCATTCCTAAAAACTGCCTTCGCTATGAAGCGGAAGACGCTGCTCAATAATTTGAAGAAAGACTACGGCGAAGAAATCATCCGCAATAGCTTGAAAGAAGCAGGCGTGCGCGCTGACGTGCGCGCCGAAGCCCTGCCGCTTGAAACCACGGCGCAGATTTTCCGCAAATTAAAGAACTAACCACAAAGGACACGAAGGAACTTCTTCTGAAATCTCGAGCGGAAGCGAGAGATCCCTCTCGTGGCAAGATAACTGAGAGGCTGCGATTGCCGAGACGAATCATGACTATAGGGTTCCCTCAGCCGCAAGACCCAGCGGCTTCGGGATTGCGGAAAAAATAAACCCGGCTGAACTCAGCACCTTTTCTTGCGCCTGGCGTTAGCGTGACATTCAAAACAAATGGGACACGAAGATCAAACTTCGTGTCCCTTTGTGTCCTTTCTGGTTACCCGTCTTACCGCGGCCTGCCGTGTGAACCGCCGTCATCAGACGATCTCACATGACTTTCCGGCGGCGCCGACTGATGCACCGCAGGCGGCGGTGGCGGAGCTGGCTGATGCACCACTGGCGCGGGCGGCGGAGCCTGTTGATGGACCGCAGGCGCCGGCGGTGGGGTGTACATATTGTGCTCGATCGGCCGTTGCGGAGCCGGCGTGAACGTTTGCGACGGCGGATTGTGCTGCCGCTCTGTCTGCGGCGGCGGTGGCGTACCTTCATTATTCACGCGCCTTACCGGCTCGGGCTGCCCTTGATGGTCATTACGCCCGCGGTTGGAATCCCCTCCGCGATCGCGAGTATCACGAGTTGGCTGCTGGTCCACTACTTTTGGATTGCGGTCGCCATCAGTTCGTCCGCGTTCATTGGTAGTGTCCGGCTTTGGTTGCGGTGGCGGATTGTCCGTGCGCGGCACTCTCGCCACATCGTCATTGGTGTAGACGCGCCGGTCGCCTCTGTCTCCACTGGAGCGGCCAAGAGCATGCTCATCGCCATCGCCAACTCTGCCTCCAACAGGACCAGTGCTTCTTCTTACGGGTCCACGGGTCACAGCCGGCGGCTCAGGATGATTTCTCACCGGTCCGCGATCCACAATTCGTTTGTTTGCCGGCGGTAGCGGAGCATGAAACCCCGGAGGCGCATTCACCAGCCGAGGTCTGCTATACCATTTGCTCCACCCGCCCGGCGCCCAGCACCAGCCGCGTCCGTTGACGAATACCCACCGGCCATACCGATAAGGCATCCATCCCCATGGATAGGAAGAAACCCATGTATATCCAAAGCCGGGAGAGTAGCTCCAATAGCCGTTGCTGAATGGGTCCCAGTTATATCCAACGTTGTTCGGCTGCCAAACCTCCCCATATCCGGGGACGTCATAATACTGGCCGTAATAATTCAAGTCGCTTGCGCCGTACTGGTAAGGCGACTGCGCGTAGCCTTGGCCAGCAGAAGCGTACGTGCTCAGAAAATCGTCGCGTTGCTTACTCCACTGGTCCAGATCGTCGGTGTCCACGCCTTTATCCAGGGCGTAGCGCGCCACATCATTGGGGTCCAGGACAAAGGTTTCATTTTGCTTTACGGCAACTTCGCCGCCATTGTCCGTGTTGCTCACGCCCACTTCGCCCTTCCATACCGCAACTTCCAGCGGATTGGCGTTGGTGCTGGTCACGCGGAATGAGCCGGAGTGTGTAAGAGCGATGGTGTTTTTCTTTACGGTGACGTTGAATTCGCCGTCATTGTGCTTCGTGAGCTTAAACTCGGCTTCGCCCTGGTCAAGGTCGACCGTGGTGAGCGTCGCACCGGACGAGGCCCGCGCCAATTGCGTGAATGCAACCACTGTCTCGGGAGCGAGCCGGATCAGGCTGCCATCTTCCAGTTGCACTTCAGCCCAGCCGTCAGAGCCGGTCTGCAGCCAGTCGCGTTCCGTGAGAGGGACATTCATGGTCGCGCTCTCATAGCCCTGACCGCTGTCCAGGCGAACGTCGCCTTCAACGTAGCTGATGCGCACAATACGTGCCTGCGAATCGTGGCCGTCTTCATCCTGGTAATCTTGGGCGCGAGAAAGCGGCGCTAGAGAAAATACCACCGTAAAAATCATGGCCAGCAGCCCTGCCTTACGCAGTTGCCAACGGCCCATTGGGTTTCGAGACATAAAACTGTGGAGCGGCATAGAACCCTCCTAAAAGCATTGCTACTCTATTAGATCGGGCTTTGAGCACTTAGTTTCTTATTGTTAAGTGTTATTGACGATACTTAACTCTTAAAAGCAGAACTGCTCATTGCTTCACTCAGAATTGGCTTTAGCGAGCAGTCTTTTGGCCCTTTGGCGGGCAATATTGAGAACGGCGCTGTCCGCGGCGATGCTTTCCAGCGTAGGCCGGATGATTTGCAGTTCCGCCAGATTATGGCTTTCCATGGCCGCTTCCATGCCTTTCAGCTCCTCTTCCAGGCCCAGCTTGTCAAAACGATGCAGAAACGTAAGCTTGCGCCCGTGCTCAATGGTGTTGGAGATCCCGGCAAAAATATTCGTAACTTCCTCGATAGCTTTGTTTTCCGAGTAGTCGTAGGTCGTCTCAAAATAACGGTCCGGATCGCCATAGGTAAGCGTCTTTTTACCGGTGCTGGCAACTGCATGTTTCTTGAAGCTGAAATCGCCATTGAAATAATTGGCCTCTCTGGCGTCGCGGAAGAGTTTTTCCTGGTTTCGGGTTGATATTGTGAAGTCCAGCGTGTAATCCGGATCTGATCCTGGATCAGGCGGCGTGAAGGGATTGCGCGAGAGGTATTTGGCCGATCCGGTAGACTGCACCGTAATGTTGATGTCCTGCGGCTTGTAAGCTTCCCATACCCGGGCAAAAGTAATGGTCGGCAGAGTAGGATGCAGCGGAGTCTTTTGCTGTCCCCACAAAAACAGCGCTACCGGCAAAACCAGAAAAAAAAGAATGTGACAGGCGCGTTTCATCGTGATACCGCATAGCGGCTATTCGTTGCCGACGTATGAATATGGCAAATGGCAATGGCCAGAGCGTCTGAGGCGTCTGTGGGTTCTGGCGCGACGGCTAAATTCAAGAGGCGCGTAACCATCTGCTGCACCTGGAATTTGTCTGCCCGCCCGTAACCGACTACGGCGGATTTGATCGACAATGGCGAATACTCCGCCACCTGCAAGCCTGAAGTAGACGCAGCCAGCATGGCCACGCCCCTCACTTGCCCGAGTTTGAGCGCGCTTTTTACGTTCACTGCGTAAAACACATCTTCAATCGCCATGACTTCAGGCTGGTGTTCGGCGATGATGGCCGTGAGATCGGCAAAAATCTTTTCCAGCTTGGCAGCCATGGGCGTTCCCGATTTCAGTTTGATGGCTCCATTCACATGGCAAACCAGCTTTCGATCGGATGTCTCTTCCACCACGCCATAACCGGTGTACTCACTGCCGCAATCGATTCCCAGGACACGCATTGAAGAAAGTGTACCGCAGAATCGGGTAATCGGGTGATCGCCCGTGATCGGGTAATCGGCAAAGAGTGGTGGGATTGGATGTCTGGCCCCGGCATCTTGAGGGCTTATTCTCAACAGCACCGTGGCTTCTTCAGCATCGCCGCGTCGCGTTCACGCGCGAAGGCTCGATAGCTGGCGACCGACCGGGGCGCATGTGTGCGCAGCAGGAATCGGTCGTAGGCAGATTCGTCAAAGATCTCGCGCAGCACGGCAGGGAGGATGCGCATGGCGCTTGCTACCCTCTGGAGAAAATCCTTGAAAATTTCGTGAGAACTCCCTGATGCTGCAAGTTCGGGAACAGTCTTTGTCGGGGTCCTTCGACTCGGCGTCGCATTCGCGACGACTCGCTCAGGATGACAGATGCAATCGACATCGTTGATCTCCACTCTCCCGATTTTCCGATTTCCCGATTTCCCGATTTCCCGATCTACTATTTTTTCTTCCCGCCTCCGCGTCTCCGCGGTGAGCGCGCTTTCCAGATCACCCGATCCTTGTCCGTGTCTCCGTGCCTCCGTGGTAGGTTTTGTCATAAACTCTCCTCGGCATAGGCTGTCGCGACAAATGGCGCTTCCTGCGTTGCTGCCTGACGACGGCCGGAGATCACGCTGATCCATTGCGTAGCGGATTCAATCACAATCACGCTGACCAGGACCACCAGAAGCCCGCAGACTGCGGCGTCAAGCTGGTCATTGAAGATTCTGCGTTGCAGCCCCGCTACTGCTGGCCCGGCTGCTAGCTGGCGGGTGTGCGACAGCAGCCCAATGAGCGGGTTGGGATCAAAGACTTTGTGCCACGACGCTGCAAACGTCACAGCGACAAGCCAGCAGAGCGGCGCAAGCGTCACCCAGATATAGCGGGCTCGCCCCATCTTCACGATGATCGTCGTGGCCACACATAGCGCGACCGCGGCCAGCAACTGGTTGCAAATGCCAAAGAGCGGCCAAAGCGAGTTGATCCCACCCAGCGGATCGCGAATACCCTGCCACAAAAAATATCCCCATGCCGCCACCGTGATCGCGCTGGTGGCAACAATGCTGGGATACCAACTGGTCCGCCCCAACGGCTTCCAGATGTGGCCGAGGGCATCTTGCAGCATAAAGCGCGCAACCCGAGTGCCGGCATCGAGCACTGTGAGAATAAACAGCGCTTCAAACATGATGGCAAAGTGGTACCAGATGGCCATCACCGCAGTACCGCCCAGGCTATCAGAAAAAATCTTGGCCATGCCCAACGCAAATGCCGGAGCGCCGCCGGTGCGGAAGAAAAGAGTCTTCTCGCCAACGTTGTGCGCCAGCAGGGCCATCTGATCGGCCGTGATAGGAAAACCCCAATTGCTGATTGTCGCGACAGCGGCTGCGGGATTCCCGCCGACCATCCCTGCCCCGCTATTGACCGCCAAATACGTTCCCGGCTGGAGCGTACATGCGGCAATCATCGCCATGATTCCAACAAAAGATTCACACATCATCGCTCCATAGCCCACCATGCGCGTCTGGGTTTCGCGGGCAATCATCTTAGGTGTGGTGCCGCTTGAAATCAGCGAATGAAATCCGCTGATGGCGCCGCACGCGATGGTGATGAACGCAAAAGGAAAAAGATTGCCGGCAAAAACCGGCCCGCTGCCATCGATAAAGCGCGTCAGCGCGGGCATCTGCAACGTGGGGCGCACCAACACAATTCCCAGAGCAAGAATCGCCACGGTGCCAAGCTTTACGAACGTGCTCAGGTAGTCGCGCGGCGCCAGCAGAAGCCAAACCGGAAGCGCGGATGCGGCAAAGCCATAGACAATGATGAGAATCGCCAGCGTGGTCCCAGCAAACGTGAATGCCGCGGCGTGAGTGGATTGCGAAATCCACTGCCCGCCAAAGATTGCCGCGATTACAAGCAGGAAGCCGAGCACCGACGCTTCCAGCACCCGTCCTGGACGCAGATAGCGCAGGTAAACGCCCATCAGCAGCGCAATGGGAATTGTCATCCCTATGGTGAAAGCGCCCCACGGACTGTCTTTGAGCGCGTTCACAATAATCAGCGCAACCACCGCCAGCAGAATAACCAGGATGCTGAGCACGGAAATAAATGCCACGGTACCGGCAGTCTTGCTGATTTCTTCGCGTGCCATCTGGCCCAGTGATTTGCCGTCGCGCCTGACGGAGAAAAGCAGAATCACAAAATCCTGTACGCATCCGGCAAAAACCGCGCCCACTAGAATCCATAACGTTCCCGGCAGATAACCAAACTGCGCCGCCAGCACCGGCCCCACCAGCGGCCCTGGCCCGGCAATGGCAGCAAAATGATGTCCGAAAACTACCCACTTATTGGTGCGAACAAAATCGCGGCCATTTTCCAGGCGTTCAGCCGGCGTGGCGCGCATGGCGTCCAGCGCCAGCACCTTGGCGGCGACGAACTTTGAATAAAACCTATAGCCCAGCGCATAGCTGCACAGCGCCGCCACCACCAACCACATGGCGCTGATAGGTTCGCGCCGGTGGAACGCAATGGTCGAAAGCGCAAGCGCGCCCGCCGCAGCCACCATCAGCCAGATCAGGACCTTGCCGATCTTCATTAGTTTTCTCCGCCGGTTATTCTGCCTAAGGTCAGGGCAATGCGCAATGTTAACCAGAGACCGCGGGTGTATTCTGAATCATCCACCCAAAGCGTTGATGTGGAAGGCGGAGCTGGATAAGTGGAATTCCTTTTAAACCTAATGCGGATCAGCCACGCGATTCTGGGCATCACTCCGGCCAAACCAGAGCACGAACGCGCTTTCCTGCTCGGGTGGATTCTGTCGCTCTTGTTGATTACTGCTGTAGGGATCGGATTGTTACTCCTGCTGATGCCCCACATCATGCGCTAGGCCCGTCGACGGCAGTCATTAGCGTGCATAGGCATGCAATTCTGGAACACCCCTTTTCCTGAAATCCTCATCTAACCCATGCGACAAGGGAGAACTCCGATGAATATCGTTGTCGCCGCGCTTGGTTTAGGCCTGGTTCTGGGAAATGGTCTCTTACAGCTACAGCAGGGCGCTAACCAGATAGCTCAAGCTTCCCAGCAGGCTTCTCCTCAGTCGCCCACTGTGCAGCAAATTCCGGTGAGCCCCATCGGCGTGCCGACAAACGGCGTGCAGATCACGCATGGGCCTGTAGTTGAAAACGTGACGGACACCACCGCCGAGATCGCATGGTCCACCAATGTAAATTCCGGAACGGCTTTGCACTACGGCACCGATCCCACGCATCTTGACCAGACCGCTGGCATGCCGTGGGGCGGCTTCACGCACCGTGTGCTGATCAAAAACCTGAAACCGAATACCACATACTATTTCAAGGCTGAGTCCGGACAGGGACAAGGTACAGGCACGCTGGCTGAGGCAGCACAAGCTTCTTTTCAGACGAAACCAGCGGGCACGACAAGCCAGATCAGGTAAGAGCATTTTGAGTTATAATCCCTGCCGTGGCGTCGTTCTACCTGATTTTCGGCTGCGGATACAGCTTGATAGCAATGGTTAAGTTGTATCGCGCTTACACAGGAACCCTGCCAGGATTTCTTGTAACGCTGAGCAGCTCTGGTGGCACCTTGAGCAAGACACAACGCTGGATGAATGCCCTGCTCGGCATATGCTTTCTGATGCTAGGTATCTCTTACGCGCTTCTCGCCGCTATGCGGCACGCCTAATCTTATCGTCGATTCGCAGCCGCCGCTGCTCCTGCCTGCATGCGCGCTTTCAGCCTTCCGGTAAACATCAGCCCAAGCATTCTGAAATCGCTGATCAATGACCAGAACGGATGGCCAAACGTCGCCGGCTTATTGCCTTCAATCAGGAAGTGACCAATCCAGGCAAAAGCGTAAGACACCACCGGCCAAAGCAACGCATACCAGGGATGTCCAAGGGCGAAAGCCACAATCAGCGTAGCCAGCCCAAGCAAAGTGCCAATCGCGTGCATGGCCCGATTCCGCGCATCGCTGTGCTCGTGCAGATAGAAGGTGAAGAAGTCTTCGTAACTGGCAAATTCCTGTGGCGGCATCGAATTGTCCTTCGTTGCAGACTGGACTTGATCGCTGGAATTCTACTACGACGACCCCAAGCTAGGCGGCCTTCCTGGCGGGCCGGATCTGCTCCATGGTGCATTGCTCCGGCTTCTTGTCCGGACGCCAGCGGAGAAACTTTGTCCCATGGCGGAAGCGCCCGCCAGAGAAATGGTCATACTGGAACTCGCCCACGAGTTTGGGCTTGAGCGGGAACCATTCCGTATCGCGGGCATCGCGCGTCCAGCGGCTGGGGCCGCCGGGGGCCTTGCCGGAAAATCCTTCTCCTCTCATAAATGGTTTAAGAATTGGCTTCAGTTTTTTGCGCTCTTCGCGGGTAAAGCTGGCGCTGAACCCAATGTGGTCGAGCTCGCCATTCTTGTTGTAAAGACCCAGCAGCAACGAGCCAACTTCTTCCGTAGGTCGCTTCTTGGAATCTGATGTCTTCGAAGTTGCGGATCTGGATTTTTTTGCTTCGCCAGTTGCGGCCTTTGCGCCTCTCGCCCAGCGAAAGCCGCCGACCACGCAATCCGCGGTGCGAATACGTTTGATCTTGACCATGCCTGTTCGCTCACCGGACATGTATTCACAATCCAGGCGCTTTGCGACAACGCCATCCCATCCGCTGGCTGCACCTTCACGCATCCATTTTTCCGCCGTGGGGAAATCGGAGCTGGCGGGTGAAAGCAGGATGCGCTCGCTATCCAACGTCGCTTGGGAGTCTGGTTTCTTACTCCGTTTACGATCAGGCTTGCCGTCGATATTGGCCGCAGCAAATTCCTGCAATGCCATGCGTCGCGCGGAGAGCGGCTTGAGGGCAAGCGACCGTCCCTGTCCGTCGACAACAAGATCAAAGACCATGTATGTCGCGGGCGTTTCCTGCGAAAGCCGCTGGATTCGGCTGGCAGCGGGATGTATGCGCTGCAACAGCGCATCAAAGTCCAGGCCTGCTCCGCTACGGATTACGATCTCACCATCCAACACGAATTTCCGCATGGGCAAGGCCAGCAGGGCAGCAACAATTTCAGGGAAATAACGGCCCAGCGGCTGACCGGCCTTCGACTGCAGGATTACTTCGTCGCCCTGGCGGAAAGCCAGACAGCGGAAGCCGTCCCATTTGGGCTCGTAGAGCCAGCCGGATTCGTGCGGCAAGGAGTCTACTGACTTGGCTTCCGCCGGCGGATATGGTGGCCGGATAGGAAGATTGAGTTTGGGAAAAGCCTGGGTAAGCTGTTCAGCGGGAACAGCGGCCGATGCAACATCGGCAGATCTGCGTTTGCGTGGCGAGGCCATGCCAGTTTGATGCGGAGCGCCAGGCACAGCGTAGTCCCATCAAGCCAGCCTGATGGCTAGTGGATCACCCGTCCCCAGGAGTAGAACGCGGAAAGCAGGATCATTTCCACGATAGCCAGCGCGTAAAAAACCATTCTTACTCGTTTGTTGTTTGCCATATTTTAAGAATGGCAAGTCTCGCATATCCTTGCAGCCCAATTACTTAAGTTTTGTAAATACAGTTCGTCCCTTCGGCAGGAAACAGCGCGTCCTTGCCCTGATTTAGGGGGTTTTACCGGTATTTCCTGCATGTTCACCCCTTAGATTCGTCTGGTTTTAGCTGATTGTTTCAGGCTGGCAGCCGTCCTATAATCGTCTTCCTCTGGTCAATTTCTCTGGTATCAGGTTGGATAAAAGGTGTTTGGCCTTCAGTGAGGTGGCGGAAGCCACCGGAAGCTGATATCTAGAGTGTAACCCGATGAAAAAGCACCTATTTACCATCCTGATCAGCGCCGCGTCGATGGTAACTGGAAGCCCAGCCCGAGCCCAGAACATCGTTGCCACTCACGATGCTTATGGCCACACTGTCTGGGTCGCCAGTGACGAGGCCAAGCCTCAATCTGAACCGCAGGCCATTGCTCCGCAAACCGTTGTTCCTCAAACCCAGAAAGTCCCGCAGACGGCGCCCGTAACTGCTGCGCAGCCTGTTTCGGCTGCTTCAGCAGAAGCCATGCCTTCACGCTACAGCGGCCTGGTTTACTGGAGCCACAAGGAACACCGCTGGATAGCCGTTCCACTGGCAAGTTCCGCAACCATGAAAGCTGCCCGAAGCGCCGCCCGCGAAGTGAATGACATGGTTGCGGTGCCTGTGAGCAGCAGTGACAGCCGCGCGTTGAAACATGCCCGTCCAGTCGATCTCAAATCGACAAATCTGACTGAGATGCGGCCCGTGGACTCAGTCACCGTAGATAAGGCGATTGATGCGGCGGCGGAGCGTCATGGCGTTGACCCGAACCTGGTTCGCGCCGTGGTAAAGGTGGAATCAAACTTCAATCCGCACGCGGTTTCCAGCAAGGGCGCCATGGGGCTGATGCAGCTCATGCCGTACACGGCGAAATCGCTCAACGTGGATAACGCGTTTGATCCGCGCCAGAACATTGACGCCGGAGTTCGCCACCTGAAGAGCCTGCTGGAAAACTATAATGGGAACGTGGAACTCTCACTGGCGGCCTATAACGCCGGCAGCGGGGCGGTAAGAAGGAGCGGCGGCGTTCCTCCCTTCCGCGAAACGCGTGACTATGTAAAGAAAATCACGGAGCTTTACCATGGCGCGGCCCTGCGCCCGAAGCTGGTAGAGACCCGTGACGCAGATGGTCACCGTGTATTTTCCAACAACGATTAACGCGTCTTCGGGTTTATTCTGTAAGGTGCTTTTGAAATAGCGGTAATGAACATCGGACCCAGAACTCTCACGCGGAAAACGCTTGTTTGCGCACTGGCCTGCCTTCTGCTTGCGCCGGTGAGCACTTTTGCGCGCACCGTGGCGCAGAAAAAACAGGCTGCCCGCGCCCAGTTAGACACCGCTGAACGCCTGCGCGATTCGCTGGAGAGCAAGCCGGAAGCGCAACGCACCCGCAAGGATTTCCAGAAAGTAATCGACGCCTACCGCAAGGTTTATTACACCGCGCCCAGCCTGGCCAAGGCCGATGTGGCCGTGCAGGCTGTGGCGGAACTGCTTGAAGATCAAGGCCGTCTCCTCAACGATCCAAAAAGCTTTAAAGATGCAATTGGCCAACTGGTCTTTCTGCGCCGAGAGTATCCTGGCAGCAAGCTCCGTGCAGAAGCGCTGTTCACCATTGGCGAAATTTATCGCGACGATCTGGATGACGCGAAGCAAGCCAAGGCGACGTTTGAAGATTTCGTAAAGCATTATCCCGGCAACCCGCGAGCGCAGGAAGCGCACAAAGCTATTGCCGAAATCGATAATCCCTCCGCCGCCAAAAGCCCGTTCCAGGCCAAAGCGCCCCGGCAACGCCCAGCACGGCAGAAGACTTTGCGCGCAGCTGACGATGCGCCTAAGCCTCCGGTTGCCGATGACACGCCTGATGCTCCGGCGCAGCCGCAACAGCAAGACGCCGCTGTCGTAACCAATGACTCACAGCCGCACCGTCTTCCGCGACTCACCGGCATACGCCACTGGTCCACCGGGGATTACACGCGCATCGCCATTGATCTGGAGCAGGAAGTAAAGTACCAGTCCGGACGCGTGCCGCACCCTGACAGAATTTTCTTTGATCTGTATGGCACTAAGCTCGCTCCGGAGCTGGTGGGCAAGAGCTTTGAAGTAGACGCCGGCTTCCTGCACAAGATTCGTGTGGCGCAATACAAGCTGGGAATGGCGCGCGTGGTGCTTGATGTTGACGACGTCGCAGAATACTCGGCGTTCCTGCTGCCCAACCCTTACCGGCTGATCATTGATATCCACGGCAAGCTGCCGCCCAACAAGCTAGCAAAAAACAAAGAACCAAAGAATGCCCCACAGGAGATTAAACCGGCAGATACAAACCAGCCTGCTCCCGATGCCGGCCCGGCGCAGGACGTTACGGTAACCACCATTAAGCAACCTGAGGCACAAAAAGCATCTGGGGACGCGGCTGCCGCCATTCAGCACGCGGAAGCAAGCAAGTCCGGCCCGCTTCGCGGCCAAGGTAAAGATAAAGACAAGGACAAAGAACGGGTAGTGCCGCAGACTCCGGCCGAGACTGCCAAGGTTGTTACGCCGAAGATCACAGTGGATGAAAGCGCCATTGATGATTCCGGCCGCGCTGCCGGCGAACCCACCAGCGGCCCGACGTTTGAATCGATCGCACCGAAAGAGTCCAGCCGAAATAAAAAGACCAGCGTTGACGTGAGGTCACGCGCATCCGCTCCAATTGCAGCCACAACGCGCACAGCAGCACCCAACGCCGCGGGCGAACGCTCTCTTATCCGCGCGCTGGGGCTGAAGATCGGAAAGATCGTTGTTGACGCAGGCCACGGCGGACATGACACCGGCACCATCGGCCCCAATGGCCTGCAGGAAAAGGACCTGGTGCTGGATGTGGCCCTGAAGCTGGGCAAGCTACTGGAAGATAAACTTGGCGCGGAAGTGGTTTACACCCGCGATGATGACACGTTCATTCCGCTGGAGACGCGCACCGCCATCGCCAACAAAGAACAGGCGGATCTTTTCATCTCCATCCACGCCAATTCGTCTGACGATCCTACGGCGCGCGGCGTGGAAACCTATTACCTGAACTTCACCAGTCGCGCTGATGCGCTGGAAGTGGCGGCTCGAGAAAACGCGGTTTCAGAACAGTCCATCCACGAGCTGCAGGACCTGGTCAAGAAGATCGCGCTGAAAGAAAAAATTGGCGAATCCCGGGAGTTTGCCACAGACGTGCAGCGCTCACTCTATGCCGGACTGAGCACCAAAAGCCCCAGCCTGCGCAATCGCGGAGTGAAAAAAGCGCCTTTTGTGGTCCTGATCGGCGCTAACATGCCGTCCATCCTGGCGGAAATTTCTTTTGTCAGCAATCCTGACGACGCCAAAAAGCTGAAGACCAATGATTATCGCCAGCGTATTGCTGACTCGCTCTACAAAGGCGTCTTCAAATATGTAAACAGTTTGAGCGGAATCAAGGTGGCATCCAAAAATAATGGTTCTAGCTTTAGTAGTGATGACTCAACGTCCGTTGCGGCGGCGAAGTAAATCTGCTTTTCCGATTCATAGCTCCTTCAAGTCCGGTTCAAGCCAAGTCTCTCTTGCTTCCTTCGAGTCAATTCGATCGCGGATGTAATACTGGAACACAAGGTTTTTATCGCCAAGCTGCTCCTGACTTTTGCTAACCGACGCCGCCAGACACAGCCGCCGATCCAGCTTTGCTTCAACTTGCTGCAGCCAGAACCGGGTCAAGGTCTCATGGTAAAGTCCGATCACATGATGATGGCCGGCAAACCGTTTGAGCGTTGTGCGCATGCGATCCAGTGCAGACTCAAAATCGCTTAAATATAAATACATTGATGCCACGGCCAAATGGTCGCGATGATGAAATTCTTCTTTCCCCAGCAAACATCGCTCAAGCCGGTCGACCAATGTAAGGATCTCGGCGTCGGTCATTTTTGCTCCAAAAAGAAAACGCCCGTCGGCAAAAAGCTGACGGGCATGATTTGTGTTCATTTCCAGACTAGCTGAGAACTGGAGGAAGATCAAGCCGCCTTAAATCTTCTGCGCTTCTCGCCACTGCCGCACTTCGTCGTCGACAGCAAACGGCTCGGTTGCATTCTGGCTGAAGCGGCTTTCCAACGCATGCGCCATCTTCTCCAGTGGGATCTCTTCGTAGCTTCCGCCCTGAATAAATCCATTGACGAATCTTCCGGCAAACTCTTTCAGGTCGATCTGCGAGTACTGCACCACATGGACAAGCTCATGGAACAGCAGCGCTTCCGTAAACTCCTGGTGGGAAACAATCACGTCCACGAAGGTAATTGCCACCATGTCTGCGAAGTCCGGTAAATTGCGAATGCCCATCATCTTGGCCATCGGATACATCGAAGGGTTTGAAACGCGTGTGCCGCGCAAAACGCAGAGCCGCGCTGAGTCTAATACCGTGGCGGAAAAGAATGACTGCATCGCGGTTCGTTGTACGTCGGTCAGTGGGATAGCCTGCGGCGCGTACTTTTTGCGGCTGTTGATAACGTAGTCCTCAACCATGTTGGCAAGCTTAGAAAGCATTGCGGGAGGAAGATTTTTAAGATCCATGAAGAGATTTGGTAAATGGGTAATTTAGTAATTGGGTAAATGAAAGCTTAGCAGATCGGGTGTAGAGTCGTTGGCAGACACTCAACCGTTGGGGTTATAGCAAAAAAAGTAAGGGTCCGGCTTGCGCCGAACCCTACAAACTTACAAATTACTCAATTACCAAATACGCTCTACGCGACTCCCATTTCAGCGGCGATGCGCTCCGTCACAAACGCCTCAATCACGTCGCCTTTCTTTACGTCATTAAAATTAGCGAGGTTAATGCCGCACTCCATGCCGTTGCGCACTTCGCTGGCATCGTCTTTGAAACGCTTGAGCGAACCGACCCGGCCTTTGTAAACCTGCACGCCATCGCGCACCAGGCGGACATCGGAATCGCGCTTGATGATGCCGTCCAGCACGTAGCAACCGGCGATGGTTCCAGCTTTGGGCACGCGGAAGGTGTCGCGAACTTCGGCACGGCCCTGGTAGGTCTCCTTGATGACCGGATCAAGCAGGCCCAGCATGGCTTTTTTGATCTGGTCCTGAAGCTCGTAAATGATCGAGTGCAGGCGGATATCGATTTTTTCCATGTCCGCCAGCTCCTGCGCTTTGCGTTCCGGACGGACATTGAAGCCGATAATCACCGCATTTGAGGCCGACGCCAGCAGCACGTCATTTTCATTGATGGCGCCCACACCGGTATGAAGAATTTTGATCTTCACCTTTTCATTGGAAAGCCGGGTCAGTGTATCGGCCAAAACTTCTGACGATCCCTGCACATCGGCTTTCAGGATAATCGGCAATTCTTTCATGCCGGCGGTCTTGATCTGCTCGGCCAGGCCTTCCAGAGAAAGCTTGGAACTCTTGGCCAGCGTAGCTTCACGAGCGCGCTGTTCACGATACTCGGCAATCTGCCGCGCTTTTTCACGGTCGGCAACCATCAGCACGTCGCCCGACTGCGGCAGGCCTTCCAGGCCAAGCACCTCAACCGGCGTTGAAGGCGGCGCTTCTTCCACGGCCTTGCTGCGATCGTCAAACATGGCGCGCACTTTGCCAAACGTGTTGCCGATGATGAAGTTATCGCCTACGCGCAACGTGCCGTTCTGTACAAGGACAGTGGCCACAACGCCACGGCCGCGGTCGATCTTGGCTTCAACCACGGTGCCCGTTGCCGGACGCTCCGGATTGGCCTTGAGGTCTTGCAGATCAGCGACAAGGCAGATCATTTCCATCAACAGGTTCAGATTCGTGCGTTTCTTGGCGGAGACATCCACAAACACCGTGGTGCCGCCCCAGTCTTCGGGCATCAAGCCACGATCAGCCAGCTGCTTCTTCACGCGATCGGGCAATGCATCGGGTTTATCGATCTTGTTGACTGCCACGATGATCGGGACTTTCGCTGCCTTGGCGTGGTCCATTGCTTCAAGCGTCTGCGGCATCACGCCGTCATCGGCTGCGACGACAAGCACAACAATGTCCGTGACTTTAGCGCCGCGGGCACGCATGCGGGTAAACGCTTCGTGACCCGGCGTATCCAGGAAGACGATCTGCCGCCCAACGGCTGGCGAATCTTCCTTGGTGATCTTCACTTTGTAAGCGCCGATATGTTGCGTGATTCCACCAGCTTCGCCGCCCGCGACGTCGGTTTCGCGAATCGCGTCTAGCAGCGACGTTTTGCCGTGATCGACGTGGCCCATGATCGTAACCACGGGTGGACGCGTTACCGCAGCCAGCGCGGCCTTTTCTTCAGTCACGCCGGTAAGCGCAGCCATTTCCTGCGCTGCCTGATCTTCAAAGCTGATCGATTCAGACTCAGCGCCAAAATGCCGCGCCAAATCTTTGGCCAGTTCAAAATCGAGGCTCTGGTTGACCGTGGCCATTACGCCTTTCATCAGCAGGCGTGCGATCAAATCTTTGGCGCGCACGCCCAGTTTTTCTGCCAGATCTTTTACGCTAATGCCTTCACCAATGGTGATGGAGCGGGTGATGGGAAGCGGCTCGTTCGACAACGCCAGACGCGGCGGTGGAACAAAGCCCTTCATCGTACCTTCTTTTTCTCTCGGGATATAAGGCTGGCCGGGGCGGCGCGTTGGCCCGCCTGGACGTGCCGGTCTTCCCGCAGGCGGCGGTGGACCACCTGGTCCTACGCCTCCCATCCCGGGGCGGGGCGGATAGCCACCCGGACGTGGTGAACTTGTTGGATGCGGGCCTCTGCGTTGTTCGCCCGGCCTGCCTTGATATGGTGGACGCGATCCCGGAGGCCCACCTGGGCCTGATGGACGAGGCCGCTGGAAAATTGGCTGACCGCGAACCACGCCTTGCGGACGCTGTCCTGGCCCACCTTGGCCTTGCATTGGCCGTGAGCCTGGGGCTCCGTGCATTGGTCGGCCTTGCGGAGCGCTGGGCGCAGCTGCGCGCGGCGGCGGAGCCGTATACACCGGACGAGGCCCTGTCTGCGGCGTAATCATTCTTCTCTGCTGCACAATCGGCTGGCCTGGTATGGGCTTGGTGGAAGGCGGCGCAGCCGGAGTTCCCTGCGGAGCAGCTGTTGCCGTTGGAGCTGTTGCAGGCGGCTTTTGCGCTGCTGCCGGTGGAGGCGTAACAACTACTGCTGGAGGTTGTATGGGCGGAGTGACCACCACTGCGGGCGGAGCGGACGGCTTTTCAACTGGAGGAGGCGCAACCACCGTCGGCGTCGACGGCTTGACCACGGGAGGTGTAACCACAGCACTTCTTTCCGCTGCCGGAGCAGCCGGTTTGGAGACTACAGCGGCGGGCTTTTCTGCCACAGGCGGAGGCGCTGCCGGCGTCGTTTTCACGGGCGCCGGAGGAGCAGCGGGTGGAGCGGCAACGACAGGCGCTTTGGCCGGAGGCGCGGGTGGATGCTGTTTCTGCTGCTCTCTTTCCCTGAGCAGCCTTGCTACGTCACCAGGCTTGGAGATCTTGGAGAGGTCGATCTTCGGTTTCACCTCTGTCGCGGATGTCCTTTCCCGCGCGGACGAGCCGGATTTGGCCGAAAAATGCTTTCGCACCCGTACCGCCTCATCCTCCTCAATCGAGCTTGAGTGGGTTTTTTTCTCGGTCACGCCCACTTCCGGCAAGACATCCAGAATTACCTTGGCCTTGACCTCAAGCTCTCTGGCCAGATCATTGATTCGAATTTTCATCCGCTCTCTATTTCCTCCAAGTACC
>DASXKZ010000320.1:0-7792 GCA_036496525.1 Candidatus Angelobacter sp. | reverse complement strand
CGTGCCGCAGCTTTTCTTTTCTCTCTATTTGTCTCATGTCTAAATATATAGATGCTGGCGCTGTCGAGTCCGTTACCGCTGCTGGCCGAAAAAAGAGGGAATTTGATTTTTGTTTTTGGGTAGGCGCAGAATTCTTTTTCTTCGCACCAAAAAATTACGAAAAAAATACACGCGGAAATTGCAGGAATGCAAAGATGCTGCGCAATTCAGGACCGAGGCCTCAACTACCCTTTCTCAACTACCCTTTATGGAGTCACCGTGACGTTCAGAGCGGCTGAATGGCTGCTGCCGGAAGTAGCCGTCACAGTGATGCTTGAAGTTCCGGGAGGCGTGCCCGTCGTCGGGATTGGTTTTGAGCCGCCTCCGCCACAGCTCACAACAAGAAGAGCCAACGCGATGATGCCAAAAACAGCTGAACGGCGTTTGGCATGCTTGCCGCCCTTGTTAATTCTCACCACGAAAAATCCAAATACGATTCCGAGCGACCACGACGTAAAACTCCAGGGACGCAAGCCGGCAAAAGGAACGGCAGCGGAACTTGCCGCTGTGGTATTGAGGGTGAGAGTTGTGGAAACCGGCGCGCCGTTGGGAGTTAAAGTAGCGGGCGAGAAAGTACAGCTCGATGCAGCCGGCAATCCGCTGCAGGCAAAGGCTACAGGCGAATTCATACCATTGACCGGGCTGATTGTAATGGTAAATGTGGCGGTCTGGCCTGCTTTGATGGTGGCGCTGGACGGCGAAGCGGCAATATTGAAATCACCATTGGGATTACCAACGACAAAAGTTGCGGACGCTGTGCTGGGGGCCAGGACGGCATCGCCTGTGTACTCGGCCGAAACGGTGAAGGTACCGAGCAATGGCGGAAGGAACTTAACAGGCTGTGTGGATGGAGCCGAAGCGATGAACGCGCCATCCATGCGGTAGATAAAATTTGCTTGCGGATTCGCAACGCCATTCAGGGTTGCGGCAAGTGTCACCGACTGACTGGTTGATCCAGCACTTGGCGGTGTGACAGTCAGTTGAACGGAACTGGGAGAGCGCACTGCATTCAGAGCGCGAACGTCTTCCACCAGGGTGGTGGAAGTAACTGCAGGAATATTGCCTTCGCCACCAAAAGTTACCTGAAGATTATGAGGCCCTGGAGCAAATGGAACCTGGATCTCAGGGTCGAATAAAGGAGCAACTCCAAGGACTTGCCCGTCCGCGCGGAAAGTTAATAAACCAGTCGTCGGAGGATTGGGGCTGGTAAAGGAGGCAGTCAGGGTGACGGGATTCTGCTCCCGCACCGGATTGGCTGACACAGAGAGTGCCACGGTAGGTACAGGGCCGGTGGGCGGTGCATTGTTTGCCGTGATCGTGAAGACAGGTGCAACAGAGTTGGAGTAGAACGTGTTGGTTGCCGGATCCAGATTCCCGGTAAAGGCCGCCCCAATGGCGTGAGTGCCCCCGGTGGGAAATGTTGTGTCCATGGACGCGACACCATAGATGTTTACCGGAGCGCTGCCCAGCGTAGTCGTGCCATCAGTGAAGGTGACGCTTCCGGTGGGAACTCCGCAAAAGGAATTCATGAACGCAGTGAGTGTTACCGGCTGACTTGCGTTGGTGTTGAAGACTGAAGCGATATTCCTGATATTGCTGGAAGCTGAAATGCTGACGGGCGTAGCAACGTTATTCAGAAAAATCGATGAGGCCGGTCCGGGACCTATGAGCACGAGATCAGGACGTCCGTCCGCATTAAAGTCGGCCACGGCAACGGGATTGATGGGATCAGGAGATAGCCCGATGGAATCACCAAACCCGCCGTGGCCGTTTCCAGGAGTGTAGACACCGCCCACCAGGTCTGTTGTCTGGTTATGGTCAAAGTCAATGCCGAACTGACCTTCCGGTTGGTTAAAACATGTTCGCTGCGACGGTGAGTACAATATGCCGCCCTGGCCATCGCCAAAAAGAAACATATGGGCGCCGTTCGTGCCCGGGGCAAAGAAATCAATATTTCCATCACTGTTGAAATCGCCAAATGACTGGACGATAGCATCAGAAGCCAATTGTGTAGCAATAAAACCTCCCTGACCATCGTTGATGGAGAGGAAGCTATTGGCCACAATGTTGATGGCACCGGTATTGGTAACCAGATCGGGAAGCCCATCATTGTTGGCGTCCACCACAAATAAACTCAACGGTATGCCGCCATTGCCTGACTGGATAGCAATAAGATGTGGCAGGGAAAGAGAAAACCCGCCGTGGCCATCATCAAAGAGGACAGCGAGCGTTGGATTGGGGCTACTGTAGGCGAAAGCAATATCGGGAAACCCGTCGCCATTGAAGTCCGCAACCACGGTGGGGCCAACCGCTGGGATACCGCTCTGAGGAATCGTGATGGGAGCGCCGAATCCACCTTTACCGTCGCCGAAAAGAATCTGCAGCTTGGGGCTCGTGACCGCCAGGATATCGAGATGGCCGTCGCTATTGAAATCAGCCAGCCAGACAGCATTTGCGGGACTTCCAACGCTGAAGAAAGTGCCTGGTCCAAGAGAACCATTTCCGGTGTTTAAAAAGATGCCTATCCGAGGCTGTACACCATCGGTTGCCACGACATCGGGCTTGCCATCGCCATTGAGGTCGCCGACGGGAGCCATGTGAGTCTGAGCCAGGCATTGCAATGAGAGAAAGAAAACGGAGAGAAACAACCGGGTACGCATAGAAAATCCACCTACTCTGGATCAGTGCAGGGATTATATTCCATCCGATTTCATAGCGGTTCACATAAGTGTCTGAATCGACGCGACCGCAGGGATCTCTCGCTGCGCTCGAGACTTAATAAGCTTCTTTTCCACCTAATCCACAGCGCTGCACCATTCTTCGGCATTGCTCTCCGCCGCGACGGCAGGTAGATTCGGAAGACCAGTTTGTAAGCCGCTTTTGTCCGAGAGATTCAACCAGCCAACACAGTTCCCAATGATTACGTCCGCGCCGGCGGGCGCAAATTCGCTTGTGGATAAAAATCTGGATGTACCAAGAGAGAAATTAACCTGATACCAATGTTTATTCCGGTAAAGGATGGGAAACAAGATACTTGGGCAGTTTTGAGGCGGCGGGGCCACTAAGGTACAATAGATTGTATAAGGCTCTTGACACGCACAATATACAGGCGTAAGTTTCCAACACTACGGTTGTTCTGGCCGGATCCGCAGCAAGTCAGGAACGGGTCACAGACAGCCTAAGACTACCCGGCGTCAGAGGTGCCGCCGGAAACAATAATTGCGGTGAAACTTCATATTTTTGTGCGTGCGTCACCGGTTCAGCCGGTGCTGCTTAACCGTGCTTTGGGGGAAAAGGTGTATGGAGATGAACTGGTCACGTTGGTTCTATTGTGAATCGAGCTTTGGCTTGCTGCTGGTTCCCAGCCAGCCAGGAGTGTTTGCGCTGGCGGAAGAAGTTGTGCAAGCAGTGGGAACGCAGTCACGTCGCATGCTGGCAGTGTTTGAGGTGGCGGAAGCGGAAGACCTTTCCCGCGCCATGAGCCGGCTGTTTGCGGCGGGCAGTCCGTGGCGGGAAAAGATGGCGCAGGCCAAGGTCTATGTACGCTATGCCATTGCGCCCAGCATTGCTGATCGACGTGCAGCGGCGACGGCTCTGAAGAACTGGCTGAGCACACAGAGGGAAGTAGCGTCACAGATCTTCGAACAAAAGACATTTGAGAAAGCGCCGACGACAGCGGAGCCGACGGTCACTGCTGCAGTCGGCGGAACGGGAGAAGTACGCATCGAGCGCCGTGCTGCGCGATTGCAGCCTGAAAGCGAAATGAAGACCGTGGCGGAGCGCGCGGTTGATCGCGTGACCCACGGCATCAACTTGGCAAAGGCAGTTTCAGCAGGATCCTAAAGACAAATAGTGGGAACGAGAAAGCGGGCGGGCAGGCCCGTGCCATGTAGCATGCAACATCGCGGTCATCAAAGCGAATCGGAGAAAAAGAGATGGCGGAAACAGGCGTGAAGGCTATGAAGGAAAACACAAAAGTACAAACACAGCAGCCGGCTTCAGGACAAACGGGACAAGCGGCCCCCGGACTGAAAATTCCGCGCTATTTCACGCGCACCGGCATTTCGCCTTATGACGAAGTAGAGTGGGAGCTGCGCACGGCCAGCATTACGGACGCCAAGGGCAACAGCATTTTTGAGCAGCGCGATGTGGAGTCGCCGAAAGACTGGTCCATGACCGCCATCAACATTGTAGCCAGCAAATATCTTCACGGCGCGCTTGGTACGCCGCAGCGCGAGACCGGCGTTCGCCAGTTGATCCAGCGCGTGGCAGAGAGCATCCGCGACTGGGGCTGGCAGCAGGGCTACTTTGCCACCGCAGAAGACCGCGATACGTTCCACGACGAGCTGGTGCACATTCTGGTGCAGCAGAAAGCGGCGTTCAATTCTCCGGTGTGGTTCAACGTGGGTTGCGACCGGCTGGAGCCGCTCAGTGACGCGCAGAATTGGCACTGGAACCGCGAGAAAGGAACTGTGGAATTTTCCACGACCGGCTACAAAGCGCCGCAGTGCTCGGCTTGCTTCATCAACTCGGTGAAAGATTCGTTGGATTCGATTCTGACATTGGCCAAGACGGAAGGCATGCTGTTCAAGTGGGGCAGCGGCACAGGAACGAATCTTTCCGCGCTGCGCGGATCGACGGAAGAACTTTCCGGCGGCGGATCTGCCAGCGGCCCGCTCAGCTTCATGAAAGGCTTTGACGCTTTTGCCGGTGTGATCAAGTCCGGCGGCAAGACGCGTCGCGCCGCCAAGATGGTGATCCTGAATGTTGATCACCCTGATATTGAAAGCTTCATCGATTGCAAAATGGCTGAAGAGAAAAAGGCCTGGGCGCTGATTGAAATGGGCTATGACGGATCGTCGCCCGACTCCGACGCTTACAGCTCCATCTTTTTCCAGAATGCCAACAACTCTGTCCGCGTGACGGAAGAGTTCATGTCTGCCGTGGAGCGCGATGAAAACTTCTCTACCCGCGCCGTGAAAGACAAGCACCCGATGCGGACATACAAAGCCCGCGAGCTGATGAACAAGATCGCTGAAGCCACTTGGTGGTGCGGCGATCCGGGCATGCAGTACGACACCACGATCAACAAGTGGCATACGTCGAAAAATACGGACCGCATCAACGCCAGCAACCCGTGCAGCGAATACATGTTCCTGGACGATTCGGCGTGCAACCTGGCGTCGCTCAACCTGATGAAGTTCCTCAAGTCGAATGGCGAGTTTGATGTGCCTGCCTATCGCCACGCCGTGGACGTGCTGATTACCGCGCAGGAAATTCTGGTCGACAACGCGGGATATCCGACTGAATCGATTGCGCGCAACTCGCATGACTATCGTCCTCTAGGGCTGGGCTATGCCAACCTGGGCGCGCTGCTCATGGCCAGCGGCCTGCCGTATGACTCCGACGCCGGCCGCGACTACGCTGCTTGCGTTACCGCCATTATGTGCGGTGAAGCGTATCTGCAGTCGGCGCGCATTGCCGGACAGTGTCCGCAGCTTGCGCCGGCCAGCTCGCGCGTTTCACCGCAGGACGTTACTGGCGGCGCTTGCCCCGGCTGGTATATCAATCGCGAGCCGTTCTTGAACGTGATCCGCATGCACCGGGCATCGGTGAACAAGATCAACAAGGAAAACGTTCCCGCTACGCTGCTGGAAGGCAGCCGCCAATCCTGGGACGAAGCTCTGGCCCTGGGCGAGCGCAACGGATATCGCAATGCGCAAGTCACGGTGCTGGCACCCACGGGGACCATCGGCTTCATGATGGACTGCGACACCACCGGCGTTGAGCCTGACCTGGCGCTGGTGAAATACAAAAAGCTGGTGGGCGGTGGCATGATCAAGATCGTGAATCAGACCGTGCCTTCCGCGCTGTGGAAGTTGGGCTACACGCCGGACCAGGTGAACTCCATTGTCAGCTACATTGATTCCACCGGGACCATAGAAGGCGCGCCGGGCATCAAGGACGAACATCTTCCGGTCTTCGATTGCAGCTTCAAGCCGCAGAAAGGCACGCGCAGTATCCATTACATGGGCCACGTGATGATGATGGCGGCAACGCAGCCGTTCATCTCCGGCGCAATTTCCAAGACGGTGAACCTGCCGGAAGCCGCGACGGTTGAAGACATCACTGAAGCATATCTTCAGTCCTGGAAGCTGGGGCTGAAGGCTGTGGCCATCTATCGTGACGGATCCAAAAAAGCGCAGCCGCTCATGGCCGCAAGCTCGCGCGACGAAGCCGCCAAGCGCGGGACCCGTGAAACGCAGCGTCCGCTGAGCGGCGCGGAGCTGGATTTCCAGAAGCTTTCGCCGGAACAGCAGACCATGGCGCTGGCGGCGGTTCGTCCGCTGACCATGCATGAGCAGGAGTCGGCGCCGCCGCGCGCGGTGCGTCACCGGCTGCCGGGCGAGCGCGCGTCCATCACGCACAAGTTCGCGCTTGCCGGGCATGAAGGCTACATCACCGTGGGCCTGTATAAAGACGGCACCCCGGGCGAGATGTTCATCCGCATGGCCAAGGAAGGCTCCACCGTATCCGGCCTCATGGATTCGTTTGCTACGGCGGTCTCGCTCTCACTGCAGCACGGTGTTCCCGTAAAGCTGCTGTGCGAGAAATTCCAGCATACGCGCTTTGAGCCTTCAGGCTTTACCGGCAACCCGGAAATCCCCATCGCCAAGAGCATCATGGACTACATCTTCCGCTGGCTGGAACTGCGGTTCGTCACCGGCCGGCAGTATCCGCTATTCAAAGACATGATGCTGGCTGCGCCAGTTGCCAGCTCCGAGCTACTAGCTGCCAGCCAAAGCAGCGAAGCGCTCAGCAGTCAACACTCGGCAATCAGTGAGACGAAGCCGCCGCAGGGTGGTTTAGCCAATAGCCAGGAGCCAGCGGCCAAAAGCCCTTCTCTTGTCGATCGCGGTCTTTACCACTCCGCCGACGCGCTGAAAGAATTTGTCGATCTGGGCGACGCGCCTTCTTGTCATGTATGTGGAGCGATCATGACCAGGAACGGGAGCTGCTATAGGTGTATGAGTTGCGGGAGCACGAGCGGGTGCAGCTAAAGTCCCTCCCCAGTTGAGTTATTCAGTATTTAGGAGGCCATTGTCCAGCCACAACGGCCTCCATATTTTGCGTTTCAGTTGCAGTACCTATACTCTATATTGTAGCGAAAATAAATTCGCTGGCTTATCTTGAAAGCAGATTACACTGGTCTCGCAAATGGCTGGAAATTACAACACTGTCAGGGATCCGGTCCATGGCTTCGTGCTCTTGAACGACTTGGAGATGGAAACCATTAGTTCAGAGCCCTTCCAGCGGCTTCGTTACATTCGACAATTGGCGCTGACTTACCTCGTATATCCAGGTGCCGAACATTCACGCTTTTCACATTCCCTTGGCGTAATGGAGTTCGCCTCCAAGATTTACGATACTTTGATTTATAAGCATAAACAGGATTTAAATTGGGACGATCACAGAGTTGCAAAAAACCGGCAATTGTTGAGACTTGCCGCGCTGCTTCATGACATCGGCCACGCTCCTTTTTCTCACGCTTCAGAAGAACTACTGCAAGGCGTCGATCACGAGACGTTTTCGCGAAAAGAGATAGTCTCTTCACAGGAGTACACTACGGGCGATTTGATCACCAACGTCTGATTGACAGCCTGTGTTTAATGCGCGATCCACGCGAAAAGTTTGGCAACTTCATAATGGGAATTGAAGATGGCGGACTCCACGCTCTTGAGGGGTTAGTGCT
>DASXKZ010000319.1:0-3534 GCA_036496525.1 Candidatus Angelobacter sp. | reverse complement strand
TTCGGTTTCGTCCACTACTTTGCCGGAACGATCAAGATAATAGGTCATGGGCAGGTGTTCGATTCCGCCATAAAGCTCGCCAACTTTTTCTGTGCCGCGCAGGACCATATAGTTCACTCCCATTTTGTGCGCGAAGGTAGTGATCTCTTTGTCCTCGGCGTCATCCATGGCTACGCCCACAATTTGCAATCCCTGTGGGCCGTATTTCTTTTGCAGATCGACTAACGACGGCATTTCAATTTTGCAGGGCTCGCACCACGTGGCCCAAAAATTTACCAGCACAGCTTTGCCGCGCAGTGAAGAGAGACTGACCTCTTTGCCATCGGGCAGGCTTTTCAGTGAAAAGTCCGGGGCTACGGAGCCTTTCTGCGGCTCTGGAAACTCGGGTGGTGGCGCGTCATCGTCTTTTTTCGCGTCGCCGGGTTTCGCGGCTTGCTGTACGCCTGAAGGCTGCGCGACGCTCAAATCAATGATGTTGCTTGGACGCGAGCGGCCCTTCACCGCAATCAGCACGCCGGTGAAAGCCACAACCAGAGAAAGGATTAGGACAACTCTTCGATCCACAGGAAAACCCTCTAAAGCTTTCTTGCTACGGCGCAGCCGCTAGAGCAGCGCCTTCTTGATGGCATCTTCAAATTTCGATTCGCTATCCAGGCCAACAATCTCATGCACAACTTTGCCGGAGCGATTCACAAAGAAAGATGTCGGCAGACCGCCAACGCCGCCATAGAGATCCACGACCTGCTGATTGCCCACCAGAACCGTATAGTTCACGCCCATTTTCTTCGTAAACTTGGCGATGGTCTCTTCATTGAAATCGTCCTTGGTGATGCCCACAATCTGCAAGCCCTGATCGCCATATTTCTTCTGCAAGTCAACCAGCCATGGCATCTCAATCTTGCAGGGGCCGCACCAGGTGGCCCAGAAATTCACCACCACGGCTTTGCCGCGCAGTGAAGCAAGCGTAACGGTCTTGCCCTCTGGAACGCTCTTTAAAGAAAACTCCGGCGCAACGGAACCGATAGCAGGATCGGTGCCGGAAGGGGCTGACGAGCCGCTCACGTTCTGCTTAGTGGGATCTGCGGAATCCTTGGGCTTGCTGGCGCGCTTGCCTACCAGCAGCAATCCGGTAATCACCACAACCACGCATAGAACAAAAACAACGTTACGGTTCAAAACAATTTCCTCACAAAGTAAAGCGGTTTAAAAATCCCAGATAGCTGGAAAGCACGGCAAAGTGGCGCGTAAGGATCAGCACGCCAAACACCATCAGCAGCACGCCGCTCGTGACTTCCAGAGCATGCAGGTAGCGGCGGAAGCGGCCGTAAAAACTTAAGAAACGGTCTATCAAGAGCGACGTCAGCAGAAACGGTACCGCCAGCCCCAGCGAATAAACCCACAGCAGCATCACGCCTTTGGTCACGGTCTCAGCCGAGCCGGCCATGATCAGAATGGCGGAAATGATCGGGCCCAGGCAGGGTGTCCAGCCAAAGGCAAACGCAAAGCCCACCACAAACGCGCCCAGCGGAGACTTGCCGCCTTTTACCGAATGCAGCCGTTTGTCCGCATAGAGTGCCTTGATCTTGATAATGCCGGTCAGGTGCAGGCCAAAAATAATCACCACCGCGCCGGCCACCCACTCCAGGTACTTCCTATATTCCCGGACCACCTCGCCAATGCCGGTAGCGGCCGCGCCCAGCATCACAAACACCAGCGTAAATCCCAGGATAAACATGAGCGAGTGCAACAGCACTGTATTCAACAGCTTGCGGTCTTTATTCTGCAATTCCTCTACGCTGGCGCCGGAAATCAGAGAGACGTATCCGGGGACCAGCGGCAGCACGCACGGCGACAAGAATGAGACGATTCCGGCCAGGAACGCGGTAATCGGAAAAGGTAATGAGGACATAGGCCTTTCTAAACAGCAAGAAGAAGGATGTCCTTTATTGTAGTCTGGTTACACTTTTTCTTACAGTCGGAAAATCCCGGCGAAGGCCCTGCGGGCGGTCACTTTGACCCAAAACCCACCGCTGATAAAACTGATTTACACGGATCAAAAAAGTTCAATTTAGGACCGATTAACTTCGTAAATCCGCGTCATCCGCGTTCATCCGCGGTGAGATTTGTTCTTTGTGGACAGCAGGCGCCGTTGCCTGCGACACGCAACCGCGATTACAGATTGCTAAAGGTTTCAGGCTTTTTCTTGGCCGGCGGCGGAGTCTTCTTTTCCGGGATCGTGTCATCCACGATAATCTTCTTCACGCCCTGATCGTCGACCACCTGCGTTGCGGGAGCTGCGGCCTGCTGCTGGCGAGGCTGCGTGCGTGGTGCCGCCTGCCGCGGCTGAGCGGACGGCGCGGAAAGCGCGGCATAAGGCGCTTTGCCGTGATTTTCCCACTGCGCTGAGGCTTCCTGGATATAGGTTGAAAGCGAGCGGCGGACCTTCGCCAGCGCCGTGTAATCATCCTGCAGCGGCGCGGCTTCACTCTTCTTGCCGGCGGCCTCGCTGGCGTTGATGAGTGAATCCACGGCCTCGCAAACCAGGCTTACATCGTCATACAGCTTGAACGTGGTAGACATGCTTCCGCGCGAGCTCTGCACGTTGTGGATCAGCTCCGGCAGCGCGTAGCGCAGGTTGCGCTGCAATGATGTTGCGGCCTGCTGC
This sequence comes from Candidatus Angelobacter sp., assembly GCA_036496525.1. Lineage (GTDB taxonomy): Bacteria > Acidobacteriota > Terriglobia > Terriglobales > Acidobacteriaceae > Angelobacter. Next base: position 869 of record DASXKZ010000319.1, on the reverse strand, counting down.
GCTTCCGCCTGGCGTGAGCCGCTCTTCAAAAAGCCCGACTTCCACCCGGATTTCCAGTTCTCCACATGCATGTTGGCAATGTCATTCTGGGTGGCCTGTGATGCGCGGTCCAGGCTGATCAGCGCGGAGTTCAGGTCCATGCGGCCGTTATCGGCGCCGCGCGACTGCGCAGCAAGGTTGTAACCCAGGACAAACACCATCACAAAAATGGCTGCGGCGGAAATCAAGACTTTGGCGGCCAGGCGGTTCTTCATTGCTGAAACTCTCCCTCGCTCCATAGCACGGTGCTAGTAATATCCGATGCTCAAGTAACCCCAAGGATAGCGTTACTTTAGGCGAATCAGCGCATTACCGAGGGACAGGGAACCACCGGTGTGAGTATTGGGACGTTTGGGGATGATGAATGCCGCGCGGCGCAAAACCGGGGCCCCCGACCGAGCCCGGTTTTGGCTTGGCGGGGTGGAATTTCGCCGCGCCTCAACTCGTCATCCTGAACGAGCGGCTTGCCGGGAGTGAAGGACCCAAATCGGCGAAGCCCTCCAACTCCGTGCCGCCCTCGGCTGTGACTTTTCCTGATCCGCGCTTATCCGCGTCAATCCGCGGTAAGCTTCTGCCTTTCCGATCACCCGACCTTGGCTGTTCTCCGTGTCTCCGCGCCTCCGTGGTAGGTTTTGGTTCTTCCGATCCCGGCGATAGGTGCGCTTCGCGCACCCCCTCCCCCTCCCCCTCCCCTACCCATCCCAGATTGGCGTAGACTTCAGAGGGGGTCATCCCAGATCATCGGCAATAACATACTTGACTCATGCGAACAAACATGCTATTCTCTTTTCATGACAAGTGAGATCAAAGAACCGAAAACGCTCCAAGAG
>DASXKZ010000318.1:0-8243 GCA_036496525.1 Candidatus Angelobacter sp. | reverse complement strand
ACCCGCGCCCAGCAGGCGCATCCCGTAAATATGGACCGGCAGCAGATCCGCGCCAGTGAGTTGGAACGCATGGTCCATCAGCTTATCTGCCTCGTCGGTCTTGCCCATTGCCTGCAGTACGTCCGCTTTGGTCTGCACGGTGGAGAAATCTTCGCTGCCGATAGTTGCTCCCCGGAATGGCCCGTAGATCGCTTTATCGGCCCAGACCAGAGCTTCATCCAGATTGATTTTGTTGCTGGCGCAAAACTGCGCCGCATTCTGCCAATTTTTATAATCGAATCCCGGCCAGGAGAGCAGGTTATGCCGTATCTGTGCCACATAAATCTCATTGGCATTGGGCACTTCAATTCGGAAGGGGATTCTCTTATCTTCCCATTGGAGATAAGCCACGGTGGAATCCGGCTTGCGCTCATCAAACCCATAGGTGAGAAACTCTGTGTGCGGAGCCGCTACTGGAGTCGCCGACACCCTCAAAACGTCCTCTTTTGGATCATATTGGTAACTTCCCCATCCGTCGGCATTAGTGGAGAAGATCCATTGCCATGGCCCTTCCTTTTCCACGTCCAGAAACAGGCCATACGTTCCAGCTTTCATCGTCTTGCCCTCAACCTTTACATCATGCGAAAACGAGATAGTTGTGGTTTCATTGGCGCCGGCCCGCCAGGGCGCGGCCTTGGTTGGCCCAAAGCCTTCGTCAATAAAGCCATAGTGAACCACTTCACCCCAAATGTGCCCGCTCCGGTCCGCGCCTCCTCCGCCATGCAGGTTGGGGCTGTGATAAGAGATCGTTACCTTCACCAGCCCAATCCATTGAGAAACCTCGGCCTTTTCATTGTTTCCGTTGGGCGGAATGGGAACTTCAGCGAAGTCCTGCGCCGGTGAAATGTTCGCAAACGCAAGCAACATAACTAAGGTCAACAACAGCGCATAGTTCTTTTTCATTTGAGCCACCTCGCAGGGAATTTTTGGCCGAAGAGTGGAAGCATAAACAGTGCCGACCGCTTGGCCAAACGGACTTTGATTCTTAAGGCGGCGAGCAGGGTGTGCTTCAGCCACTTGGACGCGAGGCAAACTCAAATGTTAGCTTCGGATCAATTGCTGCCTGAACAGGAATCGCGGGCTATATTGGAGGAGTTCGAACCAGGCATTTCGCCTCTCATTCAGGTTATCCGGTCACACTGTCCATCAATCACCGAAATGCTACAATCCAAACCGTGTCCAGAATCGCACTAACAGCCCTGTTTATGCTGGCGGCAGCGGCGGCCATGGGACAGGATCAGCAATCGCCCACTCCAACGCCCAGCGCCCAGCCGACCGCGCCTTCGCCAGAGGGCAAGCCGCAGGTCAAGGTAAATTACCTGAATGTCTGCACGCCGGGAACCGATGAACAAGCGATCATCAAGGGCGCGCTGGCGGCGGTGAAGCCCAAGCCGGCGTTCAGCGCGGACTTTGAGCTTTCCAAGGGACGCACTTCACTGAAAGACGCTCCTGACGCAAAGTACGTCCGCCTGCGCCGGGATTTTGCGGCGGAGTCGCCGCTGCTGACGGCGCAGTACTCCATGAGCACCGATACAACTAACACGGTTGAGATCCTGGTGCTGCGGCCGCGCGATCCCAAAGATTTTCTTCAGGTGGCAATGGAAGACCGCATCTCTGCGAATGCAGCCAAGCCGCTTTCACTGTTGCAGGTGGATACGCCAATCTCGCGGGTGAGGGTTGAGCGGTTTAACAAGAGTTCTGCGGTGCTTTCACGCTGTGAGGAAGTGGACCAGAGTTCCTACGAACCAATATTTCATCAGGCCTCGGAAATCATGGCGCAATATCGCGCGGCGCTGGGATTGCGATCGGCCTTCCGCTCGGATATTGCGTGGCTCAATGCCGATGCCAAGACGCCTGCACCGGCCCCCAAACGGAAGCCGGCGGCGGTAAAGCACTGAAACTAAATCGAAGATCATGAATCTAATGGATGCCATGGAAAATTCCGTTCGCGATACAGTAGTGCTCGGCACCGGTTGCGCCGGCCTTACGGCCGCCATCTATGCGGCCCGCGCCAACCTGAAACCGCTGGTAGTTGAAGGCCACGAGCCCGGCGGCCAGCTCTCTCTTACCACGCTGGTGGAAAACTTTCCCGGCTTTCCTGAAGGCATCCAGGGGCCGGAGCTGATTGAGAACATGCGCAAGCAGGCAGCGCGGTTTGGCACCGAATACATGCGTGGGCACCTGGTAAAAGCGGATTTGAACACGCGGCCTTTCAAGCTCGATTTCGGCGCTGACAAGACTGTGCTGACGCGCACGCTGATCATCGCCAGCGGCGCTTCAGCACGATGGCTGGGGCTGCCGAATGAGCACAAGCTGATCGGCCATGGCGTGTCATCATGCGCCACTTGCGATGGCTTTTTCTTCAAAGGCAAACCGATTGCGGTGATCGGCGGCGGAGATTCCGCCATGGAAGAAGCTTTGTTCCTGAGCCGCTTTGCCACCAAGGTGACGATCATTCATCGGCGTGAGCACTTCCGCGCGTCCAAGATCATGCTGGATCGCGCACGCAAGCACGAGAAAATCGAGTTCCTGACCGATACGATGGTGGAAGATGTGCTTGACCCGAGCCAGAAAGAGGTCGTCGCGCTCAAGCTGAAGAACCTGAAGACCGGCAAAGTCTGGGACTTCCCCACCAGCGCCATGTTCCTGGGCATTGGCCATGAGCCTAACGCCAAGATGTTTGCCGGGCAGCTCGACATGGATGACGACGGCTACCTGAAGACCCGCGACTTTGTGATGACGCGCGTCCCCGGCGTTTTTGCCTGCGGTGATGTGCAGGACCGCCGCTATCGGCAGGCGATTACCGCTGCGGGGTCCGGCTGCGCCGCCGCGATAGAAGCGGAGAAGTTTCTGGAAGAGCACGGGCGCTAAAAATGGTCTGGAAGACGGCAGGCTATGGACACATCAGAAAGCTACAACGAGCTCGCCAGCCATTACCATTTGATATTTGAGAATTGGGAAGGTTCAATCGACCGGCAAGCGGTGGTGCTCTCCTCGATTCTCAAACGGGAGTGCTCCCTGGATGGCACGGCCCGCATCCTTGATTGCGCTTGCGGCATCGGGACTCAATCGCTCGGCTTCGCGAAAATGGGGTTTAGGATAACTGGCTGCGACATCAGCTCCAAATCAGTTGAGCGCGCCCGGTTGGAGGCAGAAAAGCGCAACCTGAATATCCAGTTCTCAGTGGCGAACCTGCTCAATCTGGATCATTTTGGAGAATCACGCTTCGACGCAGTGATCTGCATGGACAATGCGCTTCCACATCTGGAGAGCGCTGAGGAACTTTTTCAAGCGGCAATTCAAATCAGGGCCAGACTTCGTCCGGGAGGCTCATTCATGGCCAGCATCCGGGATTATGATCGCCTACTTAAGGAAAGGCCAGCCATTCAGGGACCATCCTTTTACCCCGACGAGGGACGCAGGCGGATTGTTTTTCAGGTTTGGGACTGGTTGGATGATCGTCGCTATACTTTTCATCTTTACATCACGCGCGAAATCGCGGATACATGGAAGACGGTCCATGCCTCGGCCGTTTACCGCGCGGTATTCTCCGTGATGAGGTTGCGGCCGCATTGAGCCATGCGGGTTTTACTAACGTGCGATGGCTGTTTCCATCAAACAGTGGCTTTTATCAGCCTATTGTCATTGCAGAAGTGGTTTAGCACCGCCGGGGATGTTAGCTGTAAACTCGGCTTGTTGCAGCGTCTTTTGTTATGACGCATCTGGCGTCTTTGCCCTGCAGTGACGTGTAGGACCGCAGCCATGGAAGCGGAGAAGTCTCTGGAGGAGTACGGAAGTAAAGTCCAGCGCGGAGATAGCCTCTATAGAATCTCATAGCCCTGGGACGTCACCCAAAGCGCCTGATTTCGAGCTTCAAAGTGTTCCTATTGTGGTCAAAGCTGATCTCAATTCGAGTCAGAGGATAGGAGGATATGGCTGGGGCATCGGTCTTTTGAAGCGTCAGCCAAAACTGATTACAGTCGACGACGCGTGTGTTTGGTCCCCAATCGCTTTCTTGCAGTCCGTGCGGTGTATCGTGAACGTTAACCACGGTGACCAATTTATCTTTGAACTCTAGAATCTTACTTGCCTTGCTGCTGCGCTGTGCGATCAGTTCCTCAAACTGTTCTTCTGACGCTTCGAGACTTTGGGATCCTCTGCGAACATAGGCCGGACCAGAAAAGTGTGGACGCAGTTCGCTGCCAGGTACGATAACAGCGAGAGCTTGCCGTCCATCTTTTTGGATTATCTTTGGCAAGTAATACGGCAAAGGATAGACTAGCTTCAGCTTTTCGGTGAGCGTCTGTTGGAGCCTGTCCAAGTCATGGGAACCCGACTCAATCTCCCCGCTATTTTTGACACCAACGTAGAGAATGCACGGATAACCAATGGGTGCGGAGTTTGCGAAAGCCACGACAGTCTTGACCCAGTCTTTGTGGTCGCCAACTGTCTTCCGCTCTACGAAATGATCCTCAAAATTAGCAAGTCGATCAAGGAGGTCTTGGTCGCTTAATCCAACGAGCATGGATTGGAGCCCTCTAATTCGGTTTTGAGAAAAACAAGTGGAGATTAACACGTAAGGTGGCCCGAGCGCTCTACTTGTGTTACAAAAATATGTTTGCCTCCAATGATTAATTCCCGTCACGCTGGAGCCTTGTGCTAAGGGCCGTGTTTATTTCCCTGTCAGAAAGTAAATCTCTGCGCTCGGCGGCGGAGAAGACGTGGATTGGCCAGCGGCTTTCACGCCGCTTTGTGGCCGGCACCACCATTGAAGACGCGCTTGCGGCCACGCAGGCCATGAACAAGCGGGGCCTGAGCGTGAGCGTGGATAATCTGGGCGAAAACGTGACCAACCCCGACGAAGCCCGCCACAGCGCGCAGCTCTACCACCAGATGCTTGACCAGATGAGCGAGCAGGGGCTGAACGCCAACGTGAGCCTCAAGCTCACGCACATGGGACTGGACGTAGATGAGGCGATGGCCTATGAAATCGCTTCAGGCGTGGTGCAACACGCGGCGCGGATCAACAATTTTGTCCGCATTGATATGGAAGGGTCGCCCTACACGCAGCGGACGCTGGACTTTGTTCATCGGCTACACAGCCAGCCGGAAAACGCCGGGCACGTGGGCGCGGTGATCCAGTCTTATATGTTTCGCAGTGAAAAAGATGTTGAAGAGCTGCTGGCACAGCGCATCCGCATTCGTCTCTGCAAGGGCGCGTACAAAGAGTCGCCGGAAGTGGCATTCCCGAAGAAGACTGACGTTGACGCGAACTACATCAAGCTGATGAAGATGCTGCTGAAGAGCGGCGTGTATCACGGCATTGCCACGCACGACGAGAACATGATCCGGGCGACAGTTGAGTTCGCGCAGAAAGAAAAGATCGCGGCCTCGACCTTTGAGTTCCAGATGCTTTATGGAGTGCGCCGTGACTTGCAACAAAAGCTGGTAAAAGAAGGCTGGCGCTGCCGTGTTTATATTCCGTTTGGAACGGAGTGGTATCCCTACCTGATGCGGCGGCTGGCGGAGCGTCCGGCGAACGCCATTTTTATCTTGAAGAACCTGTTCCGCTAGAAATTTTGCCGCAGATGAAGGCCTGTCACTATGACGGTTTGACAACTCTGCATCTACGTAAGCTAAACTAAGTAATTATCGTCGGTAAGCTAAACTAAGTGATTCGCCCCAGAAATTCGTTTCTTAGAGCGGTAAAAACACAGCTTAGTGAATCTCCCAATGACAAACCGGGTTTCATACACGCTTGAATCAACCCTGGAAAGCGTCAATCAGGTAGAACAAAAAGCTACGGAGGTTGCCGCCGGCGCGGGACTGGCCGAAGACGAGCAATATCAGGTGGCCATGGCGGTGCGCGAAGCGGCGGTGAACGCGGTGCTGCACGGCAATGCCTATGATCCGGGAAAAAGGTTTGTGGTGGCATATGAAACCACCGGCGAGTCGCTGGTGATTACCATCACCGATCAGGGCAAGGGGCTGGATCCGGAATCGTTGCCGGACCCGCTGGCGCCGGAAAACCTGATGAAAGGCTCAGGCCGGGGGATTTTTTTGATTCGAGCATTCATGGACGAGGTAAAGATCCGAAACAAGAATCCGGGGACGGAAGTAACACTTATCAAGCATACGGGCCGCAACGCGGCAAACGCCAAGGAGGAGGAAGCACAGTGAGCATGAAAGCAACGAATCGGCAAGTGGACGGAGTCGCCGTTGTGGATATGAGCGGCCGCATCACTTTAGGTGAGGGCAGCGTGGTATTGCGAGACACCATCCGCGACCTGGTCGGCAAAGGACAGAAAAAGATCCTGCTTAACCTAGGCGACGTCACCTATATTGACAGCTCCGGCATCGGCGAACTGGTAAGCGCGTTTACCGCTGTGCGCCGCGAAGGCGGCGAACTGAAGCTGCTGAACCTGACCAAGAAAGTCCACGATCTGCTACAGATCACCAAGCTCTATACCGTCTTTGACATTAAGGACGACGAAGCGACAGCAATCAAAGCTTTCGGCAAATAACGTTCCCTTTGCGGCAGGCGAGTTCCCGCTCGCCTGCCCACAGCACCCACATGCCAAGAATCTCCCGAATTGACCGCGCTGCTGCCACGCCTGAAGTCTCTGAAGTTTACGATCACTTCATGAAGACGCGCGGCAACATTCCCAACATGTTCCGCACCGTTGCCCACCGGCCTGAAATCATGCGAACCATGGTGGCGCACTTCCGCGCCGTGATGGAGACCGGCACCGTTCCGGCAAAGCTTAAAGAGCTGGTGATTGTCCGCACCACGCAGATCAATCGCTGCGAGTATTGACTGGCGTCACACACCGTCTTGGCAAGACGGCATGGCTGGACGGACGACCAGATCAACGACCTGGCCAATTTTGAAAAACGCTCTGACTTCACGGAAAAAGAAAAAGCCGCGCTGCGGCTGGCGGAACGTGTGACCCGCGACGCGCACACTATCGATGATCAGCTCTTTGGCGAGCTGCGCAAACATTTTGACGAAGGTGAGATTATCGAGCTGCTGGCCGCGATCGGGCTGTTTAATTATTTCAATCGGTTTAATGATGCGCTGGAGATGGAGCCAACGAAATAAGCAGTCAGCGATCAGTAGTCAGCAATCAGCTCAGCTAAAGCAGATCGCAGCTGCATTGCGGAAGGTCAAAGAATTGCAGCTAAAGCTAAGAGCAATTGCCAGTTGCTAGCTGCTATTTCACCGCAATTTTATCTTTGATCGCACTGAACTGGTCGGGTGAAACCACGCCTTTGGTTCCGACCTCATCGGTCGTGTGATATGGACGACCGTTGATGATGCGGCCTGCGGTTTCTTCATCGATCCCCGGCAGAGTTTGGAGCTGGGCGTTAGAGGCCGAGTTCACGTTCACCGGTTTATCCGGCGTGGAAAGGCCCTGCTTCACACCCGCCGCAATGGCTTTTGATTGTTTCGCTGCTTCCTTGGCATCTTTCTTCAACTCAACGGCCGCTACCTTGCTGCCTTCTTTGATCTGTTCCGTGGCTTTGGCGGCTTCCTGCTTGGTTTTTTCCGTGTCCTGATTGGAGCAGGCGGAGAGCAGCAGAAGAGAAAGAGAGAGCGCGGCTGTAAGCGTGAATTTCATACGTGACCTCATACTCGGCATTAACATGCCCTAAATGTAGTTCAGGAGATAGAGAATCAGGACGATTACGAGAATCAGCCCCAGACCGCCGACAGGGCGATAGCCCCAGTTACGGCTGTGCGGCCATGATGGCAGCGCACCGATCAGCATCAACACCAAAATAACGATCAGAATCGTGATCAAAGGACCTCCATCGCTCTTCTATTGGAGTGTGAGAAGCTGGAGGGAGTTGGCCGCGCGAGCAATTAGCAACTGGTAATTGGCAATTTAGCTCAGCTAAAGCCGGAGCAGCAATTAGCAAATAGCAGCTGGCAACTAGCTCAGCTAAAGCCGACTGACGCAGAGCGGGCTAAAGACCAGTTTTCAAGGTTACTGTAACCCCCTGAGAAAACCTCAGCGGCTAAAGCCGACTTCTTCAGCAACTTTACCGCAGGCCTGAAGGTGTACGGTTTCATGACATCCTTCACAAAGTGTTCCGGGACATCCTTTACACTCCGGCGGTAGCGGCTGGGGAAACAAAACGGCCTCTGAGAGAGGTCAAGGATGCCCTGGAGGATGGTGAAGGTGGCGGAACAGAGGATG
>DASXKZ010000317.1:0-4717 GCA_036496525.1 Candidatus Angelobacter sp. | reverse complement strand
GGGTTCAGGATCGAACCAGCACTTGATGTTTTCTGCTTGTCCACGCTACTTTGAGTGCTCTGGTCTTTTCCGGAAGATATCGGAATATCATCGCCAATATGAAGGACCAGGGCTCCAAACAAACCTACTACAGTTAGGGTTACCACAAACCAGACCAATGACTTGGACACGCTCCAGCCCCCAAGATTTCCCCCCAGCCCACCCCAATAGGACTCTACACTGAGAGACTTCTGCTCCAAAGACGTCCGCAATTGATCAAAGCATTGTTTGGCAAAGTAGGCCAGGATTGCCAATGCGGTGATCTTTGTGCCAAATGTGATCCATTGAGCGACTGGGCTACTTGTCGCGGCGTCGGTTGCGGCCATAGCTAAGGCGTAGCTCACAGGAAAGGGTTCCAGACCGGTGGTTCCGGTCACAGCATTGTACTCAGGATCACAAGCTTCTATAGTACAAACGAGATTTCTGGCTCAAATCCTCTTAAACGCCTTCTGGATCTCTTTCACAGAATACCGCAACACTACCGGCCTTCCGTGCGGGCACGACATCGGGCATTCGGTCTTTGCCAGCTCCTTCAACAGCCACTCCATTTTGTTCTGCTCCAGCGGCATATTGATCTTAATGGCTGCATGGCATGCGATGCTGGCCGCAATCTTGCCCCGGATTTTATCCAGGTTCAGGACCTGCTCTTCCTGCTGGAATTGGTCCAGCAATTCCACCAGCATCTTCTCTACGTCTGCCGGACGCACGCCTCCCGGCGCTGTCTTCACCGCTACCGTTCGAGTGCCGAACAGCTCAACTTCAAACCCATTGCGCCGCAGCTCTTCTGAAATCTCAGCGAACACCGCCTGCTGTCCCGGCGTTAGCTCCACCAGCAGCGGCATCAGCAATCGTTGGCCATCTTGTGCTGCATCGTTTTGCCCGCGCTCCCGCAGGATTCTTTCGAACAACACACGTTCATGCGCCACATGCTGGTCGATGATCCACAGCCCGTCGGCATTCACCGCCAGGATGAACGAGTCCCTCACCTGTCCCACCGGCTTCAGGCTGGCCAGCGCCAGTTGATCGACCACGGTTTGTGGTTCGTCTTCCAGCACGTTGCCGCATGTATCGGCGCGGCCATTCACCCTTTGCACTATGGACGGTAAGCCCACCGCTCCAAAACCGCTGATCGCCATGTTCGCTTCCACGGCGATCGCTTCCCCTGTAAATTGCAGCCGTTCATTTATCTGCGGCTGCGCCGGCGAGAGCAGCTCAAATTGGTTCTGCGCCGCCTGGGCCGCCACCATCGCCGCACCCGGACTCAGTCCGGGTGCGGCATTCGGCTGCGCCGTAATCTCACGCGTGAACTCCGGCACAGGGCGCGCCTTCATCAGCGCTGCCCGTACTGACTCCCGAACAAAATCGTGCACCAGCGCATGCTGCCGGAACCTTACTTCGATCTTAGAGGGATGCACGTTGGCATCCACTTCTTCATTCGGCAGTTCGATGAACAGCAGCACTACGGGAAAAACCGTCGGCGGTAGAATATTGCGATAGCCTTCAATGATCGCGTGTTGCACCATGCGATCGCGAATTAGCCGCCCATTTACGAACACATAAATCGAGTTGCGGTTCAGCTTCTGCAATTCCGGTTTGGAGACAAAGCCGTGCAGGCGAATGTCGCCCGGAACGGGCGCTTGATAGTCTTCTCCTCGCCGCCATGGCGGAGGCTCCGGTATGCCAGCGCGTTCCAGCTTCATGTTTGCAGCCAGAGAAATAAGTTGGTCCAGCGTCTCTTGCCCAAATATCTGATAGATGCGGTCAGAATGCGATTTTACTGGCGCTGCAACCAGCATTGCTTCCGTTGCAGAGTGCAGCTCAAAATGCTTCTCCGGATGCGCCAGCGCGTAATGCGTCACCAGCGACGCAAGATGAGAAAGCTCGGTCGACTCCGCCTTCAGGAATTTCTTACGCGCCGGAGTGTTGAAAAAAAGGTCACGCACCGCCAGCGACGTTCCCTGCGGCAAGCCTGCCTCTTCGACTCTCAGAATTTTGCCACCGGCAATCTCCAGGACCGTGCCGCCGTCTTCTTCCGTCGCTCGCGTCTCCAGCAGCACTCGCGCTACCGACGCAATCGACGGCAACGCCTCCCCGCGAAAACCCAGGGTATGGATATTCAAAAGATCTTCAGCGTCTTTGATTTTAGAAGTGGCGTGTCGCTCGAAAGCCAGCAGCGCATCGTCGCGCACCATGCCGCAACCGTTGTCGGTTACCTGGATCAGCTTCTTGCCGCCTGCTTCCACCTGCACTCGGATACGCGTCGCCCCCGCGTCCAGCGCATTCTCCAGCAGTTCCTTCAACACCGACGCAGGACGCTCCACCACCTCGCCCGCGGCGATCTTATTGGCAACATGCTCGGAAAGTACGTGAATGCGCCCCATTTTTTCTCAGTTCCGAGCGCCGCACAGGCGCGAGGAATCCCTATAGTAACGATTTTCTTGAAGGAGCGCGACAACCTGCGATCGGATTGCTGTCCTGTGTGGGTGAGCAGGCATTCATTGCTTGCTATTGTTAGTCTCGATTTTTTGCACGCATCATCGCAGCGATAGGGATTCCTCGCTACGCTCGGAACTTCGGAAAGACCTCAGCGTCCTTTGTGGTTAACTTTTTACTTCGTCGCCGTAACAGTACTCAGCCCCGGCGCAGGATACTGCGGCAGTTTTTCCCGCGTCCGGTTCGCCCTTTGAATGTCTAGCTCGCCAAACAGGATTGACGGCGCAACAATCGCGCTGGGCAGCGGCTCCGCCCGGTTGTAAACGTAATTGTCAGTGCCAGTGGCGACGATATCGCTGCGCAATGCACGCGTATCAAGTTGCTTAAAGACCGCGCCGCGCACCAGCTCCTGGTGTCCATCGTTCACGTAGATTCTCCACAGCAGCCGTGGTGAAAGCTGCGGCCCGGTAGTTTCTACGAAATAGCCATATGGACGTCCCTGGTCTTTGCACATCTGGATCAGTTTTTTCTTCAGCTCGTCGAAAGGAACGCTGTGCTCGGCCTTAAAGATCAGGTTCGATATCTGCGGGCGCGGCGCTCCTGCCAGCGCTGTCCTGCCGTGCCCGTTGGAGTGTGGGAAATCACGGATTGGTTCGCGACCGAGCAGGTAGTTCGTCAGCATGCCCTTCTCGATCACCGTAACTTTTTGCGCTTCCACGCCCTCGTCGTCTACGTCATAAAAGCCCGCCAGGGACTGGTGATCGAACTCTTTGGCCTTTGGGTCGTCAACCACGGTGAAAGTTTCCGGCAGCACGCGCCCTTTGTAGTAGGAGGCAAATTCTCCATTCGTGCGCGCCGGATTTCCCAAATCAGGGCGTATCCCCAGGATGTTGGGAACAATCAACCGCTCAAAGATCGACGTGGCCGCATCCGCCGAGAAAAGCACCGGCCCGCGATAATCGTCTTCCACCAGCGGAGCTTTCTTGAGCGCCGCAAAGCTGCCGATCAACTTTCGGGATTCCTGCGCTATTTCTTCTTTCTTGGGCAGTTCATCACCTTTGATCACTACCCAACCATGGCTACGCTCCAGGTGCATGCCATCGTCAGCTTGATCAGAGGCGGAGAACAGAAGCGTGTAAATGCTCTTGCCATTGCGCGTCACCGTGCCTTCAGTGTTTACGAAGTAGCGGTTCAGCACGCGGAAGTTCAGCATGGCGCTGCTCATCTCCAGGCTGGGATCGCTGCGGAACAAATCAGAGGTTGCGCGCACTTCCTGCTTCCATTTGTCCAGGTCCACATCCAGCTTGGCCAGGTCGCGTACTGACTGCGCCGGCTTTTCCTCTGAGAAATCTGCTAAGTCGGTTTCAGTTTCCACGCTCTTGAGCGCTGCCTGCTTTTCCGTGAAACCGCTCAGCGCGGACTTATACGCCTTGTCGGTGGCCAGCCAGAGCTGACGGCGTAAAGCTAGTTCGTCGTTGTCAGTTGGCATCACCTCAACTGCGCCTGTTCCTTCGCCGAAATAGCTGTCCTGCTTGTAGTCGCCAATTCGGACCACCACACGCACCAGGCGGCCGCTGTTCACCTGGTCTGTGCGCAACGCGCCCAAGGTCGCATCGGCAATGTTGTCCTGAATTTCCGTAACTTGGTAATCAATGTAATAGGGTCTCTGCAACTGTCCGAGTTGCAGCTTTTCTTGTGAGCGTTTCAACTCCGCAAGCATGGCCTTCAGCACCGCATCGCCGTGATCGTTCGTGGAAATCGATGTCGCAGGCGCACTGTTGTTGTCAGCTGCCAATGCAATTGCAGCAAAGATAACCAGCAGAAGAAGAATAGATATCAGCCGTCGCATTAGTGCACCTCCGGCTTGCTGGACTGCTGGCTTGCTACCTCGGACTTCTCTATGCCCGGCGGCGGCAGCAGAGGCGGTCGCTCATGCCCCTGCGAAACCTTCTGTACTTCAATCTCTGAAAACAGCATGGCCGGAGCGGCCGCAGAAACCGGGACTGAACCCGACTCCGCTCCGCACTCGCCGTTAAATACATCCATCTTCTGCCCCGTAAGAACAATCCGGTTCAGAGCGTTGAGCGGTGTTCCAATAATGTCCACTCCGCGCACCAGTTCATCGGGGCGTCCGTCGGGATAGACTTTCCACACCATCAGCGGCATCACCTGGAACGCTTGCGGCATATTGCGCATCGTCAGCGTAAACCCGCCGGCTATGTCTTCAAAGTAAAGCCCAAACGGC